>JAPXRP010000255.1:0-5087 GCA_033813475.1 Candidatus Hydrogenedentota bacterium | reverse complement strand
GGCCAGATAGGCCTCATCCCCCGTGGCCTTCCACAGTTGCAGCGACAGCCTCAGCAGGTCGGCGACGGAGCACCCCTCGTCGCGGTCGTAGTCGGGCTTGAAGTATTCCAGGATGCCCCCGTTGAGCATGACGGAGCCCGAGTCGAGGAGGTCCTGGTAGCGCGCCTTCACGGCCTCCAGCAGGGCGGTGTCGCCGGTGGTCTCGTAAATCATCATCGCGCCGCGCAGGGTCGTGAGATAGCCGTGGGTGTGCTGGTCCCCCCTGCCCTCCAGGATGGGCTCCATCTTCCGCGCGGCGTCGCGGTAGACCTCCTTGCCCGTGGCGCGGGCCAGGAGTTCCAGCCCCTCGTTGAGCTGGGTGAAGCAGATGAAGCCGTTGGCGGCCTTGCCGCGCAGCCGCTCCATGACCTCCGGCTTCGCGCAGTCGTCAAAGACCGCCAGCAGGAAGACGCCCAGCCGCTCGGCGGCCTCCAGGGCCTCCTTCCGCTCGGGGAAACGCTGCGCATACTCCAGCAGCCCCACGAGCAGCCGGCCGTTTCCCCAGAGCAGGGCCATCTGGTCGGGGCCGACGTCCGCCGCCTTGAAAGAAAGGCTCTCATACCCGAAACGGCCGTCCTTCCGCTGGCACTTCAGCGTCTCCGCGACCAGGCGGTGCAGGCGGGCATCGTCCTCCGCGCCGCGCGAGAGCATGGCCAGCGCGCCGAGGAAGCGGCCGGAGATGTCGCCGCTGAATTCCATGAAGCGCCGGGGGCGGCCCTTGTCCACCAGGACATCCGCCAGAATGAAGTCGTCTGAGAAGGCCGGTTCCTCCACCACGGTGATCCGGTTAAAGACCAGGGCGATGCGGGCCGCCAGCTCCCCCCCCGGATGCGGGGCGGCCGTCTGGCCGACGGCAAGCAAACACGCGGCAACGGTGAGAATACCCATGGTTTTCCTCCTTCCAGGCCGCCTACTCGCGGCGCAGTGTCTTGACCAGCTCCAACAGGCGGGACTCGGGCTGATAATACCGGACCACGCCCTTTTTGTCCAGCAGCACCACCTGCGGGATGGCGTTGATCCCGTACTTCACAAAGGTGAAGAAGGGGTCGGCGTCCTTGCCCACGGCGAAGCGCACGTCGTAGCGGCCCAAGAAGGCCTTGATCTCGTCCGCCGTGCTGCTGGCGTCGTGGATGCCCAGCACCAGCACATCGTTCACCCCTTGGTACGCGTCATGGGCGGCGCGCAGCTCCCCGAGCTGGTTCATGGCAAAGGGGCTGTTGTCGAAGCCGCCCCAGAAGACCAGAATGGTCACCTTTCCCCTGAGGGACTCATTGGTCAGCGGCTGGGTGTTGAACCAGTCGGAGCACTTGATCTCCGGCGCCTCTTTGCCCACGAGGGCGGAGAGGTTGTTCCGGGCCTCGTCGGCCGGGCGTTTCTTCAGGTCGGGCTCGAAGGGCTCCAACACCACCTTCCGCGCCGTTGTGTCGTCCAGCGACACCTTGAAGTCCTTCCGCAGGAAGCGCAGGGCGTGCTCCGCCCGGAAGGTCACCTCGTTCTGCTCCGGCTGGTAGTCGAGCTGGATGTCAAAACCGCCCTCGGGACCGGCGAGCAGCCGGATCGGCTGGGGCAGGTCGAGGGAGGTGATCACGATGCGCCCGTCGCTTTCGGTGTCCTTGGGGGGCTGGACGGTGCCGGTGATCCGGGGCAGTTCCGCGAGCTGGAGGTCCTCCAGCCGCAGTTCCCGCTTGTCGCCGAGGTTTACGGGAATCCGGGGGAGCGCCCGGGTCCGGTATCCCGGCGGCGGGGCGATGAGCAGGTCGCCCTCCGGCACGCCCACGCGCAGGCGGAACACCCCCTGGTCGTCCGTGAGGCCCTCCTCGCAGAGGACACCCTCCACGCGGAACCCCGCGCGGGTGCCTGGGCACGGTTTCTTGCCGGGGAGCAGGACGCGCCCCGAGAGGATGCGGGTTTCCGGCAGGGCCAGGTCATGGATGACCTCCTCCCCTTTCACATCGAGCCCCGCCGGGAGGGGCGACGCGTGGTCCGGGTGGCGCGCGGTGATGAGGTAGCCCCCCTCTTCCACGCGCAGGGTGTAGAAGCCCTCGGGATCGGTCCAGGCGCCCGCCTCCTCGCGCTGGCCCCCGACGCCCGTCTGGAGCACGGAGACCCAGGCGCGGGGCACGCCGCCGCCCTTGGGGTCCGTGACGCGGCCGCGCACGGCGGTGCCCTCGTAGAGCTGGATGTCCCGCCGCTTCTCCTGCACGGGCAGGTAGGCCACGCTGGAGTCGGCGTACTTGCGGTGGGCGGCCACGAGTTTCACGAAGCCTCCGGGGGGGAGTCCGGGGATGGAAAGCTCGCCGCCGTCGTCGCTGCGGAGGGCCGGGAAGCCGTTCTCGGACAATTGCTCCACGGGCACGGCGAACTGGTCCGACACCACCATGCTGCGCACCCTCGCGCCGGGCACGGGCAGGAAGTCCCGGTTTGTGACCCGCAGGGACAGCGAGGCGGCGGGGCCGAGAGTGATGGCCACCGTCTCGTCCGCCGTCAGCAGGCCCGTGCTGCCGCCGAGGGCGAGGCCCTCCCTGCGCACCACAAGCTGGGTGTGGGCCACGGACAGGTCCGCAAAGCCGAAACGGCCCGAGGCGTCCGTGCGGGCGCGCCCCACCGCGGGGCCCTGGACGACCCAGACATCCGCCCCCCCGACGGGTTTCTGCTCCGCATCAACGACGGTGCCGCCGAGGGACACCCCGGCCAGCGCCTGCGGGGAGAGAACCGCAAGCAGGGCCGGCAGCATAATGGACAGGGCGCGAAGTGGGCGCATCCGGGGTTCCTTCAAGGTGAGAATACCTAAGGCAGCGCGGTCAGGCTGGAGAGCGGCGGCAGGCCCGAAGTGCGGAGAAGCACCCGGCCTTCGGTGTCATACAGCACCGTGCCGCCCGCCTCGCCGGGGCCGCCCGCGTGGACGGAGACGGCGCCGCTGTCGCAGGCGTGGCCGCCGCGGACCACGACGACGGGCTGCCATTTCTTGAGGAGATCCGCGGCGGAGAGGGCGTTCTGCAGGCCCTCGACCACCGCCTGCGCCTCCCCCGCCTCGCAGAACACCGCGACCAGCGGCTTGTTCTCCGTGACCGCCGGGCCGCAGACCCTCTGGAAGGCGCCCAGTTTGTCCCGCTCGACGGGGACCGCCCCGCCGACGGCGGGCGCGCCCGACACGGTCAGGTCGCCCAGGTCCGTGTCCGCCCCCGGGGCGGGGTTTTGCACCGCCTTTTCGGGGGCCACATCGCCCGCGCCCGCGACGGCGATGCGCTGCGGCACGCCGGGCACGAGGGCGTTCCAGCGGAAGGCCCCCGTCTTGTCCGTGGCCGTGCGCCAGAGCAGCAGCGGGTCGCCGGGCGACGCGTCCGCAAAGGCCGCGCCGACCAGCGTGTTTGCCAGGGGTTTTCCCTTGCCGTCCACGAGCCGCCCGCGCAGGGAGGCCAGGGGCAGCAGCTTCACCGCCGTGTCGCGGGCCGCGGCCCGGTCCAGGGCGAACACCGCGCCCTTCGGCGCGAGGGGATGCTGCACGGTCCCGTAGATGCGGCCGTCCTCCGGCAGGCCCCCGATCCGGATTTCCACCCAGCCCTCGGCGTCGGCGGCCAGCCAGCCGAACTGGCGCGGCCGCAGCAGAGACACCACCGCGCCGGGCACCGGCGTCTCCTCGTCCTCTTCCAGCACCTGCACGCGGAAGACCGGCAGCGGCGCCAGCCACACGCCCGGCAGCTCCAAGTCGCCGCCCGCCACGACGGCCACGCGCACGCCGCGCGGCTCGGGGGGCAGATAGCCCGGGGTGGACTCGAAAAACAGCGTGTTCTCCCCCTCCGCCGCCGCCATCGAAAAGGTGCCGTCCATGCCGGAGCGCACGACCGCCGCGATGTTGCCGTGGCTCTCCAGGCGGATGCGCGCCCCCGGGATGCCCTTGCCGCCCGCCGCGTCGGCGATGGCGCCCCGGATGGTGCCCGTGCCCGCGAGGCCCAGGTTCACCGACACCTCGGGCGTCTCGCCCGTCACGGTGAAGAGCTGCCAGCCCGGCGTGGACTGGCCGCTGGCCGTGGCCTGCGCCAGGTATGCGCCCGGACGCAGCCGCAGGGTGAAGGCGCCGAAGCCGTCGGTGGTTGCCAGGGAGGTGTCATGGGGCGGCAGGCCGCTGCGCGCCAGCACCAGCGCCCCCGACACGGGCGACTGGTTCCGCCGCAGGCGCACCATCCCCCGCACCAGGATGCCCCGCGACAGGCGCACCGACACATTCGTGTCCCCCGGCGAGACATCCTCCACCGCCTCCTGCGCGTGGTCGGGATGGCCGACCTTCAGGGCGATGCGCCCGCCCGCGGGCAGGCCCGTCACGGTGAAGCGCCCCTCTGCGTCCGTCACCGGCTCGCGCACGCCGAACGGTGCGAGTTTCGACAGCGGAATGCCCACCTTTGCCCCGTGCGTCAGGGCGACACGTGTGATCCTCGCCCCTGCGAGCGGCGTGTTCTTCTCGTCTGTCACCTTTCCCGACACCGCCGCAGGCGGGTCCAGCACGATGCGCAGCCCGCCCACCTCCTCGCCCAGCGCGAGGTTCAGATGCTGTCCGCCAAAGGCCCGCCCCTCGGCGAACGCGAAGACCCCCGTCTCGCCCGAGAAGGCCCCCTCAAACCGGAAGGCCCCCGACGCGTCCGCCTCGGCGGGAAGCAGATCCCCCGCCAGCCCCGGCTCCACAAAGACCTGCGCCCCCGCCACCGGCCCGCCCTCCGGCGTGACCACCGTGCCGGACACCACCGATGTCTGGCCCAGCGCGCCCCCGGCGCACAGCACTCCGGCCAGCCCCAGCACACACGCGAAAAAATGAGTTTTCATAAGCGGCACCATGAGGTTCAAAGTTCTCCGCTCACATGGTACAGGAAAGCCGCAGCAGGGGTGCAACAAGTACCGGCCGGTGGACGGGGTGGACGGGGTGGACGGGGTGGACAGAGTGGACGGAGTGGACGGAGTGGACGGGATGGACGGGATGGACGGGATGGACGGGATGGACGGGATGGACGGGATGGACGGGATGGACGGGATGGACGGGATGGACGGGATGGACGGGA
>JAPXRP010000254.1:0-5093 GCA_033813475.1 Candidatus Hydrogenedentota bacterium | reverse complement strand
GGCTGGAGATCGTTGTCCCCGCCAAGGTCACGACGCCCACGGCGCTCATGGTCATCTCCGGGGGCAGCAGCCGCAGCGAGGCCCCCAAGGGGGCGGACGCCAACCTGCGCCGCGCCGTGCGCGCCACGGGCGCCGTCTGCGCCCAGATTCGGAACATCCCCAACCAGCCGCTGGTCTTCGCCGACGACGGCAGACGCCGCAGCGAGGACGCCATCATCGCCCACAACTGGGACAAGTACCTGCGCACCGGCGACGCCACCTGGCTGACCCGCTTCCCCATGACCAAGGCGGTGGTCCGCGCCATGGACACCGTGCAGGCCTTCTGCGCGGGCGACCAGGGGGGGAAGGTCGCCGTCGAGAACTTCGTCGTTGCGGGCGCGTCCAAGCGGGGGTGGACCACCTGGACCACCGCGGCGGTGGACAACCGGGTCATCGCGGCCATGCCCATGGTTATTGACATGCTCAACCTCGTGCCGTCCTTTAAGCACCATTACGAGCTGTACGGCTTCTGGGCGCCCGCCATTGACGACTACACCGACATGCGCATCATGGAATGGCTGGAGTCCCCCGAATTCGCCGCCATGCTCGCCATTGTGGACCCCTACAGCTACCGCGATCGCCTCACCATGCCCAAGTTCATCATGAACGGCGCGGGCGACCAGTTCTTCCTCCACGACTCCTGGAAATACTACCTCCACGACCTGAAGGGCCCCACCTATCTCCGCTACTCCCCCAATTCCGGGCACGGCCTCGAAAGCGGGGACCCCGTCGGGGCGCTCATCGCCTTCATGCGCCACATCGTGGACAAGGCGCCCCTACCCGAATATGCATGGTCCTTCCCGGACGACAACACCATCCGGGCCACGGCTTCGCCCGCCCCCAAGGCGGTGAAACTGTGGCAGGCCACCAACTCCGAATCACGCGACTTCCGCGTGGACGTGTTTGGGCGTAAATGGACTTCCACAGACCTTTCCCCGGATGCCGACGGGGCCTGGTCTGCCCGGGTCGAGACGCCCCCCGCGGGCCACACGGCCTTCCTGGTGGAGTTCACCTTTGCCGGAAGGGGGGAGGAGGACTTCATCGTCACCACCCCGGTGCGTGTCGTGCCCGACACCACGGCGCACACCTTCACCTCCCAGCCCGAACTCTGGAAAGACGGCTTCCTGCACCGGCAGGAAAAATAGCCGACCCCCGCGTCCCAAAAGACAAACGCCGCGACCGGAAGGTTGCGGCGTTGCCTTTTTCCCTCAAAGGCGGATCCATTGCGTGGATTCGCGGCTGTCACACGAAGCTCAGCGGCGCGCCTTCTTGTTCACATACTGCATCAGCGCCTGCGGCACGGGCCCGTAGGGGTTGGTCTTCAGCTTGACGGCCTTCTCGACGATCTCAACGATGTCCTTGTCGTCGAAGCCGGCGGCCTTCGCCTCGCAGACCACCTCGTTCAGGCGCACCACGATCCGGCGCCGACAGTCCTCGCGGCACTTGTCCTCGATGCTGGAGGCGACAAACACCCCCATGCCGCGGCGGGTGTACAGCAGCCCCATGACCACAAGGTCACGGTAAGCCTTGGACACGGTGTTCGTGTTGACCTTGAGCCGCTCCGCCAGCTCGCGGACCGCCGGAAGCTGGTCGCCCGGCTTCAGTTTCCCGGAGGAAATGGCAAACTGCACATGGTTTTCGATCTGGACGTACACGGCGACGCTGCTTTGCAGGTCAACCGTCGAGAGCATGTCCAGCAGCTCCGCATCCGTCTTGTGTTTCGGTCTGGTCACGGTATCCTTCTCCCTGTTGTGTTCATCCAACAAATGCCCTGAGATTGACTCAGCTATATGAACTCCACCGCGCGCTCCTCCCGCGGCAGTCTTCGCGGACAGGCTGTTCGCCCTCCTGCTTGCTTCTGCTCGTCAAAATTATACACTATTGTGCGGGTTGAAACAACCGGAACGTCTGCTTTAGTTTACACCCCGGGACGGGCCAAACCGCCCGACCGCAGGAAGGAATCCGCCATGAAGCGTTGTCTGGCAAACCTCTTGACCGTCTTGTTGATTGCCGGATGCGCCGGAAATGGAGGGGAAAACGCCCGGGCCACCGACGTGACCCCGCCGCCCGAAAAGGCCGCAACGGCGGACACCCCCCCGGACAACCGGCCCCGGGGAACCCTGGCGGTCCGGCTGACCAACGTGGTCAACGCCGCCCTCGACGGCCGGGTGGACCTGATCAGCCTGGACGGGGGGCCAAAAAGCACGCTCGAGGTCACCGGCGGGGCCGCCTCCGGTCCTGCGCCCGCCGGCCTGTCCCGCGCCTACATCCACGTTTTCCAGGAAGGGGTGCCGGTGCTGGTGGAGGTGTCGGACGTGACGGTCACCGGGGGGCAGGAAACGGCCCTGGCGGTGAACCTGCTGGAGGGCGCCAGCGGCGCCGTGCCCCTGCGCGCCTTTGACACGGACGGGGACCTGGCCATTGACCGGGTGGAGCTCGCCTGCGGCACGGACCCCTACAACGCCGCCAGCATCCCCGGCAGGCGCGAGCTGAAATGGGACCTGGCCCCGCGACGCACGGGCGCGCAGTGGTACCGGGGCGAGCTCCACGCCTACTCCGCCCACGGGACGGGCAGGGAGTCCGTGGCCCAGGTCATCGCCCGGGCGGAGCGCGAAGGCTGCGACTTCCTCGCCATCGCCGACCGCAACACCCTGGCGGCGGCGGAGGACCCCGCCTTCCATTCCGACAAGATGGCGCTGATACCCGCCATGGAGTGGGGGAGGGACGACACGGGGGTCGCCCTGGTGTACGGCCCCCTCACCGTCCCCGATCTCCCGTCCAACTCCGCCGCCGCGCAGGCGGAGTGCATCCGCGTCCAGGCCCAGGGCGGGATATGGTCCGTCGCGCACCCCTGTTTCCCCACAAAATCCTGGCAGTGGGGACTGAGCTATGTGAACGCCGTGGAGGTCTGGTTCCGCGACTGGCGCGGCACGCCCCCCATGGCCCCCAGCGAACTGCGCGAGGAAATCAAGATTCGCAAGGACGGAAAACTGGTCCACTCCATCGCCGCCGCCGCCTCGGCCGTCGGCCTGGGCGACATGTCGGCGAACGCCCAGAACGCGCTGTTCTGGGACTATGAGCTGACGCGCGGCCTGATGGGATGCGTCATCGGAGGCTCCGGATCGGGCAGCAAAAGCGTCCCCCTCGCCCGGCCGGTCACCTACATCCACGCCCGGGAACTCTCCCTGCCAGGGCTCCTCGAGGGGCTCCGGCTGGGCCGCACCTATGTCTCCTGCGACATGAACGGACCGCAGCTCGGCTTTTCCGCGGATGTCCTCGGGGACGGAAAGGTGGATGTCGGCATCGGCGGCGTCGTGCCCCTCAACGTGGACATCGTTTTTGACGCGGCCGTGATCAACGGCCTGGGCAAGAAGCTCCAGGTGCTGGAGAACGGCCGCCCCATCCGCACCGTGCCCATCAACGACAACAACATCGCCATCCGCTTCCGCCGGCGGCCCACCACCTACTGCACCTACCGCCTCCGGGTGATCGGGCCGGCGGACCCCAAGGCGAAGGGCTTCGGCCCCGTCGAGGTCTACGCCCTGTCCAGCCCCATCTACGCCCAGGACATCACGCAGGAGCTCCTCTGGCGCAACCCGGACCTGAACCCCGAAAAGACCTGGGTCCGCGTCCAGTCGGACAATGTGCAGGAGGTGGAGCTGAACGAGAACGCCCCGGTGATGGAGGCGCCCGCCTGGTAGGCGCGGACGGTCAGACGCCGTCGGCCGGCGGGGCCGCGGGCCGTTCCCCCGTCTTCAGGAACCGGTCGTAGGCCGCCAGCACGGTCTCCGCGTCGCCCTCCGTCTGCACCACGCGGTCCTCGATCCACACCGCGCGGTTGCACAGCTCGCGGATCAGCGGCGCGCTGTGCGACACAAACACGATCGTCGTGTCCTGCGCGCGCATGCGCTCCTTCATCACCGCCACGGACTTCTGCTGGAAATCCGCGTCCCCCACGCCGATCACCTCGTCAATCAGCACCACGTCCGGCTGCACCTGGAACGCCACCGCAAAGCCCAGCCGCGCCTTCATCCCCGAGGAGTACGAGGACACCGGCTGGTCTATGAACTCGTCCAGCTCGGCGAATTGGACGATCGCGTCCATCTTCGACTCGATCTCCTCCCGGCTCATCCCCTGGAACATGCCGCCCAGAATCGCGTTCTCGCGCCCCGAAAGGTAGGGGAGAAACCCCAGGTTCAGCGAAAGGAGGGAGGTGCTCACCCCCCGGTTTTCCAGGGTGCCGCAGTCGGGACTCATCACCCCCGCCAGCAGCCGCAGCAGCGTGCTCTTCCCCACGCCGTTCTTTCCGATCACCCCCAGCGAGTCGCCCTCGTACAGGTCGAACGACACGTCCCGAAGCGCCCAGAACTTCCGCCGGCGGAACAGGCTCTGGCGCAGCCAGTAGGACACGCCCACGTTCCGCAGGCGGATCACGGGTTCCCTGGAGGCGCTCATCGGGCGATCCTCTTGGCAAAGAGCGGGTCCAGCCGCCGGATCACCAGCGCGCCGAACAGCGCCGCGAGCGCCGACACCCCGCACACCGCCGCCATCACGGGCCACGACGGCCACTCCCCGCGCATGAGCACCGCCCGCACCGCCCCGATTACATGCACCATGGGGTTGAACCCCAGGACAAACTGAAGTTTCGGGCTGAGCTTGTGGATGTCAAAGAACACCCCGGACATGTAGAACATGATCCGCAGCACCTGCGTGACCAGCTTGTACATGTCCGGCACAAAGGGCACCGCCGCCGCCAGGGGCAGCGCGAACGCCAGCACCAGCCCCACCTGCACCGCCAGCAGCACCGGGAACACCACCCAGGAAAGGGAGGGGGTGTGCCCGTACAGAAGCAGGACGATGAAGAGCAGCGCCAGGGAGAAGGCATACTCCAGCAGACAGGTCGCCACGGAGATGAGCGGGAAAATCACCTTGGGGAAGGCCACCTGCCGGATCACGGCGACATTCCCCAGGATGGAGCTGGAGGCGCGGACCACCGTGGCCTCAAAGAAGCGCCAGGTCACCAGACCCACCAGGAGGACTGTCTCTTATACACA
>JAPXRP010000253.1:0-5119 GCA_033813475.1 Candidatus Hydrogenedentota bacterium | reverse complement strand
GCGCCCCTACATCCGCGTGCCTTGGGTTTGCGCGAGAACGCCGGGCAATCGTCTTGTAGGGGCGCTGCTTGCTGCGCCCTGACGCGGGCACGAAGGCCGTTAATTATCCGGCGCGCGGGGGGGGGCAGTAACGCCCCAGCCGCCGCAGGTGGGCGCGGAGCTGGAGGCGGGCCAGGTCGCGGAGGGCGGCGGGGGTGTCGTCGTAGGCGGCGTCGAGGAGGTCGTCCTCCGCGCGGAGGCCCCGGTCCAGGGCGGCGCGGATGCGGGCCTCGCGCTGGAGCCGGTGCTCAATGATGCGGCGCAGGTGCCCGATTCCCTCCGCGCCGGGCATCGCCCAGCCGTGGGACGGCACCACCATCTCCAGCCCTTCCAGCGCCGCGGCGCGCTCCAGGCTGTGAAGGTACTGCGTCATGTCGCCGCCGTGCTCGGGGGACACGAGAATGGTGCCGGGGTTGGCGAAGAGGTCGCCGGAGAGCAGGGTGCGGGTGGTCTCCTCCAGAAAGACGAGGTGCCCCGGGTCGTGGCCCGGCGTGTGCAGCGCCCGCAGCCGCCAGGGCGGGTCACCGGCCGCCTCCAGCACCGTCCCGTCCTCCAGGGGCCGCGCGCCGGGGAAGCCCGCCGCCGGATGCGCCCACACGGGCACGCCGTGCCGCGCCGCGATGAAGGCCGCCGCCCCCGCGTGGTCGCCGTGGGCGTGGGTGAGGGCGACGCCCGCCACCGCGCCGCCGAGGGCGCAGAGGTCGTCGAGCCGCGCCGTGAGGCGCGTCCGCTCCTCGTCGGCCACGGGGCCGGGGTCCACGATGATCAGCTCCCGCCAGCCGACGACCACGCAGTTGGTGTGCGTGGCCGGGGGCAGTGTCTGCGTGCGCAGGGGAATCATGTGGATGCCGGGCCGCGGCTCAATGTAGTCTGCGCGGACGTCATCCACCCCCGGCGGACGGCTCAGACGCTCCAGGGCGGCGTCCGGCGGCAGCGCCGCCAGGCTCCGCAGGACATAGGCGACGGGCGTGGACAGGCGGAGGACGCCGGTGCGCCAGCGCGCCAGCGCCTCCGCCGGGGTCAGCCAGTCGAGCCCGCAAATCTCGTCGTCCGGCCCACCGGAGAAGGCGGGCGGACAGCCCGTCCGGCGGCACAGGTAGTACTGGGTGTCGTAGCGGATGGGGGAGAAGGAGGGGGTGATCCACCTTCCCGCGGGTGTGAAGGCCGCCGCGTCCACGCGGCACCCGGCCTCCCGCAGCCACGCGGAGAACCGCAGCTCCCCGCGGTTCAGCGCGTCGCGCGCCGCCGCCAGCGCGTCCGGACCGGGCATCGGCCCGTCCACCAGCAGCATGCCCGTCTCCTCGAAGGTCTCCCGGACCGCGCCCGCCAGAAAGGGGGCGGGGGCGCCGTTCACCACGGGCACCTCCGCGTCGTCCGGCGCGAGGCTTCCGCCGGGAAAGGCGTGGTGGCCGCCCATGAAGGGCAGGGCGGGATTGCGCCGCCCGAGAAGGATGGAACCGCCCCGCGACAGGTCACAGATTACCAGCGCGGCGGCCTCCCGCAGGGGCGCGCCCGCGCCAAACATCGCGCCGCTCATGAGGGAAGGCCTTTAACGCAAAGGCGCAAAGGCGCAATAATTTGCTCTCGTTCCAAAGTTTCACTTGGAAACGCCCTTGGCAGCGAAGCTTCGCTTCGCGATTGCCCAGGCACGGAGGGAATGCTTCGGGGAACAGGCGCAAGTGCAAAGCGCAGCTTTGCCGGCACAGGCCTTCCCAAGTACAACTTGGGAACGAGGCGGAGCGGGCGCACGGATCATTTCTCCAGGGCGGCGCGCTGTTCGGCGCCGGTCTGGTAGAGCCTGGGCCGGGCGGCGTCGAAGGGGGCGTGCGCGGCGGCGGCCTCGGCGAGAAGCTCCTCCGCCGACGCGCCCGCGGCGAGGCGCCGGCGCAGCCCGGGCCCGCCCGTCAGGGCGTCGAAGTGGGGCTTCCACTTCAGGGTGTCCGCGTGGCGTTTCACCAGCCACGCCAGAATGGCGGCGGCCAGCGCGAAGGGCCGCGCGGCCGCGCGGTCGGTGAATCCGATGTCCACCCCCCGGCAGAGCAGGCCCTTGTATTCCGGGCTGGCGGCCCTGCCCGGGATGGCCTTTGGGATGTAGAGCATTTTCTTGAGGGTCATGCCGGCGGCGTGGGGGCTTGCCGAAAGGGCGTCCGCCAGCCCCTCATTGTCGAGCCAGGGCGCGCCGAAGCGCAGGAAGGGCGTCTCGGTGCCGCGGCCCTCGTTGAGGTTCACGCCCTCGAAGAGGCAGGTGCCCGCGTAGGCGAGGGCGCTGTCGAAGGAGGGCAGGTTGGGCGACGGCGGCACCCAGGGCAGGGCGCACTGGTCGAAGAGCAGCTCGCGCCGCCAGTTCTCCACGGGCTTCACGGTGAGGTCGAGTTTCTTTTTCCCCTTGATCCCGGCCTGGAAGAACAGGGCCAGCTCGCCCATGGTCATGCCGTGGCGCGCGGGCACGGCGGCGGCGCACACCAGCGAGGTGGTGTCGGCGGGCAGGCCGCCCTCCAGCACGACGCCGCCCAGGGGGTTGGGGCGGTCCAGCACCATCACGGGCACCCCGGCGTCGGCGCAGGCCTCCAGGCACCCCTTCATGGTGGCCATGTAGGTGTACCAGCGCGCGCCCACGTCGGGGAGGTCCACCACCATGAGGTCCACCCCCGAGAGCTGTCCGCCCAGGGGGCGCTTCTGGTCGCCGTAGAGGCTGATCACCGGCACGGGCCCGTCGGTGGAGGTGCCCACGCGCTCGCCCGCCTCGGCCTGCACGCGCAGGCCGTGCTCCGGCGCGAAGAGGACGCCCACCCGCACGCCGGGGTCCAGCCCCAGCACGTCCAGCGCGGGCCGCTCCAGGCGGTCCACGGCGGCGGTGTTGGTGAGCAGCGCCGTCTTGCGCTTTCCGCGCACGCCCTCGAAGCCGTCGCGCAGGAGCATGTCGAGGCCGTTCTGCGCGTTGCACGACGCGGGGTAGCGGTCCAGCGCGACGGCGGTGTGGAACATGCGGCGCAGGGTGCCGTTGTCCCGCCGCGCGCGCGACGGGTGGCAGGTGTTGGACAGCAGGACGGCGAAGAGGCCCGAGGCGCGGTCCATCCAGAGGCTGGTGCCCGTGAAGCCCGTGTGGCCGAAGACCGTCCGCGCGGGGAGAAAGCCGTTGGCCCCCGTCTCGCGCGGGTCGAGCCACCAGCCGAGGCCCTGCCAGGGATAGGTCGGCACGCGGCCCGGCAGCAGCATCTCGTCGAGCGTCTCCGGTTTGAGCAGTTTTCCGGCGAGGAGGGCGCGGCAGAACAGCGCGAGGTCCGGCGCGGTGCTGAAGAGGCCCGCGTGTCCCGACACCCCGCCCATGGCGAAGGCGTTCTCGTCGTGGACCTCGCCCTGGAGGATGCGCCCCCGCCACGCGCACTTTTCCGTGGGCGCGCAGCGCGGCCGCAGGGTCTCCGGCGGGGTGAACATTGTGTCGCGCATCTTCAGCGGCGAGAAGACGCGCCGCTTGACGAACTGGGCGAGGGGCTCGCGGGCGGCCTTTTCGGCCACCTGGCCGAGGAGGATGAAGCCGAGGTCGGAGTAGACCCGCGCCGCGCCCGGCGGGTGGCCCGGCGGGAGCGCGGCGATGCGGCCGACCATGTCCTCCGGCCCTGTGATTTCCTTGTACCAGACTTTGAAGGGCTCCAGGCCGCTGGTGTGCGTGATGAGGTGGCGCAGGGTGAAGCGGTCCAGCCCCGGCAGGGGCAGCCACTCGGACACCCGCTGGTCCAGCGAGAGCTTGCCGTCCTCCTTCAGGAGCATGACGGCGGTGGTGGTCGAGACCACCTTGGTGAGCGAGGCGAGGTCGTAGAGCGTGTCCAGGGCGGCGGGTTCGGGGACGGGTTCCCGCCGGCGCAGGCCCGTCGCGCCGGAGTACAGCGTCTCCGCGCCGCAGCCCACGACCGCCACGGCGCCGGGGGCCCTGGCCTTTTCCACGGCCCGCGCGAGGATCCGCCCCAGGTCAACCGTCATGCCAGGGCGTTCCGCGCCACGGCCAGGGCCGTCGCGTACTTGCGGGCGTTCTCGGTGATCTCGGCAAACTTGCCCGCCTTGATGAGGTCCTTGCCCGCGAGGTTGCCCCCGACGCCGATGGCCGACACGCCCGCGGCCACGAAGGCCGCGAGATTGTTCAGGTCCACGCCGCCCGTGGGCACCAGCGGGATGTTCGGCAGGGGCGCGCGCACGGCCTTGATGTAGTCCAGGCCGCCCAGCGACGCGGGGAAAACCTTGACCATGTCCGCGCCCGCCTCCCAGGCGGTGAAGATTTCCGTGGGCGTGAAGGCGCCCGGCAGGCAGGGGCAGCCGTAGCGGTGGGCCGTCTCGATGACCCCCGGCGCGAGCACCGGGCTCACCACATAGCGCGCCCCCGCGAGGATGGCCAGCCGCGCCGTCTCCGCGTCGAGCACGCTGCCCACGCCCAGGCAGATGTCCGTGGCCGACAGCCGCACGGCGGCCAGCTCCAGGCAGCGCAGCGCCCCCGGCGTCGTCATCGTCACCTCAATGCAGCGGATGCCCCCCTCCGCCACGGCCTCCACCACGCGGACCAGGTCCTCCCCGCTGTCCGCGCGGATGATCGCGATGATCCCGTGGCGCCGGATGTAGTCCAGAACCGTCATTTTGTCCATGGGTCTGCGCTCCTCCGTTGGGGCGCCGCGCGCGGCGCCGGGTGTCCAAAACGCTATGGTATAGTACGGCGCGCGAAAAAGTCGAGAGCGGCGCAACGGAGAACTTTAAAATGGCGAAACCTGTGGTGTTCGCGGTGGCGGCGCACCCCGATGATGTGGAGTTCATGATGGCGGGCACGCTCTTGCGGCTGCGCGACGCGGGGTGTGAACTGCATGTGATGAATGTGGGCTCGGGCAACTGCGGCAGCCAGACCATGGACGGCCCCACGGCGGCCGCGACGCGTCTGGAGGAGGCCCGCGACGCCGCCCGGGTCCTCGGCGCGACGCTGCATCCGCCCCTCGCCCACGACCTGGAGATCACGTACAGCGTGAATCTCCTGCGGCGGCTCGCCGCCGTCATGCGGGAGGTGAACCCCGCCATCGTCCTCGCGCAGTGCCCCCTGGACTAC
>JAPXRP010000252.1:0-5237 GCA_033813475.1 Candidatus Hydrogenedentota bacterium | reverse complement strand
CCATCAAGTTCTCGAACTTCGCCCCACGCTCCACGTTCGACGGGTCCTGCCGGAACAACTCGATGACATCATGGATCGTCTCGCGGGTGGCCATGAGCGCATCATGCCGCATCTGTTCCGTGGGATGGCCCACCGCGCCGAGAGTCATGCCGTGGCGCGGGCGGACGGGGCGGCGGCCCCCCCCGTTCCCGCCGCGCCGTCGGCGGCCCCCGCGGCGCCCGCCCAGAAGAGCGCGGCGGACGAGCTGCTGGGCAACCCGATGATCGCCCTGTTTGTCGTGATCGGCGCGGGGATGCTGTTCGGGCGGATCACGGTCTTCGGCGTGAGTTTCGGGAGCAGCGGCGTCATCTTCACCGCCCTGCTGCTGGGCGGCGTGGGCTACGGCATCCCCGGCGGCATCGGCAGCCTGGGCCTGGTGCTGTTCGTCTACTGCATCGGCCTGACGGCCGGCCCCACGTTCTTCCGCGTGTTCAAGCAGGAGGGGGCCAACCTGGCCAAGCTGGGGGCGGCCATCATCGCGGCGGGCGCCGCCGCGACCGTCGTGTGCGCGTGGCTGTTCAAGGTGCCGGTGGACCTGGCTGCGGGCGTGCTCGCGGGCAGCATGACCAGCACGCCGGCCCTGGCGTCGGCCCTCGACGCGCTCAACCACAACCCCAACGTTTCCGTCGGCTACGGCATCGCCTACGTCTACGGCGTCGTCGGGGTGGTCCTTTTCGTGCAGTTGGCGCCCCGCCTGCTCGGGTACAACCTCGACGAGGAGGTGCGCCGCGCCGGGAAGGGCGGCGGCGGCGCGCGCCGCATCGAGCGCGCGGTCATCGAGGTGCTGAACCCCGGCCTCTTCGGCAAGCTCATCAGCGAGAACTCCTTCACCGCCACGCAGCGCTGCCAGATCTCCCGCGTGGGGCGGGGCGACCGCTTCGTGCCCGTCACGCCGGACACGCGCTTCGAGGAGGGGCAGGTCCTCATGGCCGTCGGCGAGGACGACCGGCTCCCGGCGCTGGTGGAGTTCATCGGCCGGAAGTCGGACAAAAAGTTTTTCCTCGACATCGAGACGGAGCGCCTCCGGGTGGTCGCCACGTCGCCGCAGGTGCTCGACAAGACCCTGCGCGAGCTGAACCTGCTCAACGCCTTCGGCGTGACCATCACCCGCGTCGAGCGCAACACGGTCGCCCTCGTGCCCCAGGCCGACACGGTGCTCCAGTACGGCGACGTGCTCACGGCCATCGGCGAGCCCAAGGGCCTCCAGGAGTTCTCCGCCTTCGCCGGGCACCGCACCCGCGCCCTTGACGAGACCGACATCATCTCCCTGGCCGTGGGCATTTCCCTCGGCCTGCTCATCGGCATGATCCCCCTCGGGCTCCCCGGCGGCCGCAGCTTCTCCCTCGGCGCGGCGGGCGGGCCGCTCATGGTGGCCCTCGTGCTCGCGCACTTCGGCAGCATCGGCGGCATCCGCGGCCATGTGCCCCGGGCGGCGCGCATGCTCATGACCGAGATGGGCCTCGTGTTCTTCCTCGCCGGCGCCGGCGTGCAGGCCGGCGGCCAGTTCATGGAGGTCCTGCGCCAGCAGGGGCCCTCCCTGCTCGTCATGGGCTTCTTCGTCACCACGGTCCCCATGGCCGTCGGCTACATCGTGGCCAGGCGCTTCCTGCGCATGGGCATTCTCGAAACCCTCGGCGCCATCTGCGGCGGCATGACCTGCACCCCCGGCCTCGGCGCCCTCTCCTCCAAGATTGACTCCGACGTCCCCGCCATCAGCTACGCCGCCGTCTACCCCGTCGCCTTGATTCTCGTCACCCTCGCGGCGCAAATTGTGGTGCAGGTGCTGCCGGGACTCTGACGCCCCGGCGGGCCCAACGCCGGAGGAAAATGACTTGGACAGCGTGCTGCGCGGATGCCTGGAGGATTTGGAGCGGCGGATTGACGCCGACGACGAGGAGCGGCTGCTTTCGGAGTGGCGGCGTTTCGCTGACGGCGGGCATCCGGGAGAGGGATTTGTGCCGCGCCGCGCAAAGCCGGTTCCGCCGGGAACAGCATGGCCGCGTATCGGTGTGAACGACGCGTTTGCCGACCCCGTTGCGATGGCGCTCCAGCAGTTCGGCGGGTGCTCCGACCGGCTGGCCGTGGGGGACGGGTTGCTGCTGTGCGTCCGGTGCAACTACGGCACCTGCATCCTGCCGTCACTTTTCGGCGCGGAGCTGTTCCTCATGTCCGAGGAGGCGGACACCCTGCCCGCAAACCGTCCCCTGCCGGAGGACGCGCTGGCGCGCGCGCTGGACGGCGGGGTGCCGGACCCCCGGACGGGGCTGGGCGCGCGCGTGCTCGACACGGCCGCCTTTCTCCAAGAGATCATGGCGCCGTATCCAAACGTGCGCCGGTTTGTGCGCCTGTACCACCCGGATTTGCAGGGCCCGCTGGATGCCGCCGAACTGCTGCGGGGCGGCGCGCTTTTTCTGGAGATGCTGGAGGACCCCGACCGGGTGGACCGCCTGCTCGGGCTGGTGACGGACGCCTATGCGGGGCTTATGGACGCGTGGGCGGCGATGGTTCCCTTCGACCCGGCATACAACGTCCACTGGGGCTACCTGCACCGGGGCGCCATCATGCTCCGCGACGACTCCTCCACCAACCTGTCCCCGGAGCTGGTGGCGCGGTTTGTCGCGCCGCACAACGGGCGGCTGCTGTCCCGCTACGGCGGGGGGGCGGCGCATTTTTGCGGCCGGGGCGACCACATCGTGGGTGTGCTGGCGGGGGTTCCGGGGGTGAACGCGCTCAACTCCAGCCAGCCGGAGATGAACGACCTGGAACGCCTCTTCGCCGCGACGATAGACCGGGGCGTCTGCCTGCTGGGCTTCCCGGAGTCGCTGGCGAAGGAGGCCGCCGCGGCGGGCCGCCCCCTGCGGGGGCTCGTTCATGTCCAGTGAGGCCGGGCGCGGTTGTGCGCCATGCCGGGAAGGCACTATACTCTTTCCCGAACGCGTTCGGGAAAGGATGCCCATGGCGGACTTCGCGGAAAAGATGACCCCCCTCGCGGGATGGGGGCGGTACCGGCCGGCGATGTGCCGGGTGCTCCGGCCCGTCTCGCAGCCGGAACTCGCCGGCCTGCTGGCGGACGGCGGCACGGGCCGGCGCATCGCGCGCGGCCTCGGCCGCAGCTACGGCGACACGGCGGTCAACGCCGACGGCGCGGTGGTGGACATGACGCGCCTGAACCGCATGACGGCCTTTGACGAGGAGACGGGCGTGCTGGACTGCGAGGCGGGGGTCTCCCTCTCGGAGATTCTGGAGGTGTTCGTGCCGCGCGGGTGGATGCCCGCCGTGCTCCCGGGCACGCGCTTCGTCACCGTCGGCGGCGCCATCGCCAACGACGTCCACGGCAAGAACCACCACCTCGACGGATCCTTCGGCGACCATGTGGCGTCGCTCACCCTGTGGACCCCCGCGCTCGGCGTGGTCGAATGCTCGCCGGAGCGGGACCCGGAACTCTTCTGGGCCACCGTCGGCGGCGTGGGCCTCACGGGGGTCATCCTCTCGGCGCGCCTGCGGCTGCGCCGCATCGCCTCGGCCTGGGTCTCCGTGGACTATGTCCGGTGCGCGAACCTCCAGGAGGCCCTCGATGCCTTCAGCGAGTCGGACAAGGACTACCAGTACAGCGTGGCGTGGGTGGACTGCCTCTCCGGCGAGGAGAGCCTGGGCCGCTCGGTGCTCATGCGCGGCAACCCCGCGCCCGCGGCGATGCTCCCCCCGGCGCGCTCCCTGAAACCTTTTGACATTCCCCGGCGGCCGACCCTCTCGGTGCCGGTGGACTTCCCGCAGTTCCTGCTGAACCCCTACAGCATCCGCGCCTTCAACGATGTCTTCTACTCCCTGCACAAGACGTCGAAGGGGCACCTGGTGGACTACGAGAAGTACTTCTTCCCCCTGGACCGCATCCTGCACTGGAACCGCATGTACGGGCGCCGGGGCTTTGTGCAGTACCAGGCCACGTTCCCGCTGGAGCGCGCCGACGGCCTCCGCCGCCTGCTGGAGCTGTGCAGCCGCGCGAAGCGCGCCTCGTTCCTCGCGGTGCTCAAGCGCTTCGGCGGCGAAGGCCGGGGGCTTCTGTCGCACCCCATGCCCGGCCACACCATCACCCTGGACATTCCGAACGCCCCCGGGCTGGAGGACTTCCTGCGGGAACTGGACGCCGTGCTGCTGGACGCGGGCGGGCGGCTCTATCTGGCCAAGGACGCCGCGGCCACGCCCGGCGCCATTGCGGCCATGTATCCCCGTCTGGACGCGTTCCGCGCCGTGTGCCGCCGGGCGGACCCGGACGGACTGATGTCCTCGAACCTTTCGCGGCGGCTCGCGCTGACCGGCAACGGGGAGGCGGCCCATGACTGAACAGCAGTTCCCGTCCATGCCCTCGGTGGTGATCTTCGGGGCAGCCTCTGAAATCGCGCGGGCCATGGCCGACGAGTTCGCGCGGAAGGGCTACGCCCTCGCCCTCGCCGGGCGGAACACGGGGGAGCTGGAGGTGATCGCGGACGACCTGCGCATCCGCCACCAGCGGCCCTGCCACGTCCTGCCCTTTGGCGCGGAGGACCTGGAGTCCCACGCGGGCCTGGTGGACACCTGCACCGCCGCCTTCGGCGCCCTGCCGGACGGCGTGGTGGTGTGTTTCGGGTTCCTGCCGGACCAGGCGGCGGCCCAGCGCGATTTCGCCCTGGCGAAGAAATGCCTCGACGTCAACCACACGGGCGCCATGTCGGTCCTGGAGCGTTTCGCGGCGGAGATGGAGGCGCGGCGGTGGGGCTTCCTGGCGGCGGTGTCCTCCGTGGCGGGCGACCGGGGCCGCAAGAGCAACTACCACTACGGCGCGGCCAAGGCGGCGCTGACAACCTATCTGGAGGGGCTGCGGCACCGGCTGCACGCGTCGGGCGTGCGGGTGACCACCCTCAAGCCGGGCTTTGTGGACACGCGCATGACCTTCGGCATGAAGGTGCCCGCCCCCCTGCTGACTTCGGCGGAGAAGGCCGGGCGGCTGTGCGTCCGGGCCATTCTCAGGGGGCGCGGCACCGCCTACGTCCCGGAATACTGGCGGCTCATCCTGCTGCTCATCCGGCACCTGCCCGAGTTCATCTTCAAGAAGACCAACCTCTAGCAGCCTGTGGCAAAAGGCGGGCTTGCAGTAGTGTTTGTTATTGACATATAGCTGTCGGTATGGTATGCTTCCCGTGAGGCCAACCGGGAGATGTCAG
>JAPXRP010000251.1:0-5278 GCA_033813475.1 Candidatus Hydrogenedentota bacterium | reverse complement strand
GCCGGATAGACCTTGCGGTCCAGCAGGCCCGCCGCAATGGCGAGGCCCATGTTGCCAAACCCCAGAAAACCGAGCGTTCCCGTGCATTTGTTCATGATGGCAGAACCTCCATTCCCTGCGCGGCTTCGGGGGCGTCGAGCCACCGCGCCACGGCGATTTCGTCACAGTTGGGATACAGCGGGCACCGCTGGCAGTCCTTGTACACCTTGTACGGCAGCTCGGCCCGGTCCACCACCGCAAAGCCGAGGCTCTGGAAGAACTCCGGCATCCGGGTGAAGGCGTAGACCCGCGCGATGTGCAGGTCCGAGGCCTCCGCGAGGACCGCCTCCACCAGCCGCCGGCCGATGCCGCGCCCCCGCAGGTCCGGGCGCACCACCAGCGACCGCACCTCCGCCAGGTCCACCATGTCAATGTGCAGCGCCACCAGCCCGCCCACGCCGCTGTCGTCGGCGTGGACGTGGAAATCGCGCACGTTCTCGTACAGTTCCGGGAGCTGCCTGGGCAGCACCTGGCCCGCGGCGGCGGCCCCGTCCAGCAGGGACTTCATCGCCACCACCTCGGTCAGCCGGGGTTTTCTCACCTCATCCATCACGGCAGCGGGACTCCATGAAAAGCAGCCCCCGCGCGCGGCGCCGTGCCGGAGCGGGGGCATCCTCAAAACCGGGCTAGCATGAAAATATCATAGCACACCGGCGGCGCGCCGTTGGCTTCCGCGCTTTTCAGGCCGGGCGGATCAGGGCCGGCGGGCAAGCCGGATTTCCAGCCAGATGCGCGCCCAGGTGAGGTGCCCCCGGGCCTTCCGGCCCAGGCTGCGGAGCAGGGTGCCCGCGATGCTCCCCTCCAGGGCGCGATAGCGGCCGTCGGGGCCGCAGCACCAGCGTTCCCGCGCGCCGCTGAGCCGCGCCAGGGCGCGCAGGCGCGGACTGTCGAACAGGACCACCAGCCGGTCGAAGCGCTGTTCCCGCAGCACGCGCGCGAGGGCGGCGGCGTTGCGCAGCCCGTGGGGCGGCGGGGGCACGGTGAGCACGTCGTCGGCGTGCTCCAGCATGGCCGGGGGGAAACCCGGGGGCACCACGGCGGTGATGCGGGCGCGGGGGTGCGCGGCGCGCACCTGCCGCAGGGCGCGCACGAAATGGGGGCCGAGACTGTAGAAGACACCCATGCGCTCAGGACCGTCCATCGGCCACCCTTTCCAGCAGCGGCAGGTAATGCCGCCGGATCACAGCCTGCCAGTCATGCTCGGCTTCCGCCTGGAGGCGGCCCGCCTCGCCCATGCGCGCGCGCAGCGCGGCGTCGTCCAGCAGGGTCTCCAGCGCCGCCGCAAGGGCCTCCGCGTCCCCCGGCGGCACCAGCAGGCCCGTCTCGCCGGGCCGCACGATGTCCGACAGCCCGCCCGTGTCCGACGCCACCACCGGGAGGCCCGCGGCCATGGCCTCCACGGCCACCAGCCCGAAGGGCTCGCGCCAGAGCGACGGCACGGCGGCAATGTCCGCCCCCTGGTACAGCGCGAGAGCCTCCGCGTGGGACATCCAACCCAGGGGGCGGTACCAGGGCGGTCCGCCGGACAGCAGATCGTAGTGCGTGGCGCGGATCTCGAAATCGTCCCGCCCGCGCGCGAGCAGCTCCCCCGCCGCCAGCAGCACGCCCAGCCCCTTGCGCGGGTCCTCCACGCGGCCGGTCATGAGGATGACTTTTTTGCCGTGGGGGGGCTGTTCAGCATTTTTTCGGGGGATGGTGCCGCCATTCACCCCCCCGGGGATCACCGTCACCACCGGGTGGTGGGGAAGCAGCTCCTTCCGCAGGGAGCGGTTCGAGACGACAATTTCGCGGAAGGCCCCCAGGGACGCGGTCACCGTCTCATGGTGCCGGGGCCGCCAGGCCTGAGCGGCGACATAGTCCGACACCCAGGTCCGCCATTCACCGGAGGCAATCTCGGGACTCAGGGATTCAGCGGCGCAGTCTCGGCAGACGCCGGGTGTCCGCAGAAAGTCGTTCGGGCACGACGCGCCGTCACGGTAGCGGAACCCGTCCCGCGCGCACATCAGCTCGTGGGCGTAGTACCGGCCCACGAGGGGGAACTCCGCCAGCGCGCGCGCGACATGCGGCTTGAGGCAAAACCCGTGGGTCAGCAGCACAACATCCGGCCCCCATTCCGCCACGGCCTCCCGGAAGCGGCGCGCCACCTCCTCCGCGTTAAGGCGGTTGTGGGGAAAGGGGAGGGGGGTGACCGGAAAGGGGAGCACCCCGTGGACCACCCCGCGCTCCAGGCTTCCCTCCTCGCGCAGGAGGAAAAGGCGCACCTCCACCCCCTCCCGCTGGAGGCCCGTCATCACATGGAACAGGTCCGCGTCCGCGCCGCCGTTGGGCGGCCAGCTGAACACCAAATCCACAAAGGCCACGCGCCGCTTCATGGCCGCCCCCCCGCCAAGGCGTCCCACAGGGGCCGGTAATGCGTCTCCTGGATGCGCGCCGGGGTGTGTTTGGCAAGGGCGCGCGCACGGCCCGCCGCGCCGAGGCGCGCCCGCAGCGCCGGGTCGTCCAGCAGCCGCGCCAGCGCGTCCGCAAGGGCCGCCGCGTCGCCCGGAGGCGCCAGCAGACCCGTTTCGCCGTCCGCGACAATGCGCGCCAGCCCGCCGGTCCGGCTCGCCACGACGGGACGGCCCGCCGCCAGGGCCTCCACGGCCACGAGTCCGAAGGGCTCCTCCCACACGCTGGGCACCGCGCACACGGCGGCGCGCGCGTAGAGGTCCGGCATCTGGTCGTGGGCCACCCAGCCCAGCGGCTCCAGCCAGGGCCGCGCCGGACCGCCGGGGGGCAGCGTCGCCGCCACACGAAAGTCCTGCCGGCGCGCCCACAGCCGGTCGGCGGCCTCCGCCAGCACGGCGAAGCCTTTCACGGGGTCCTCCGCTCGGCCCGGCAGGAGAATGGTCAGGGGTCCTTCCACCGAGCCGGGGGGGATTTCCAGAAACGGGTCCAGGTCCGTGAAACTCGGCACGATCCGCACCGACGCGGGCAGGCCGCCCAGGGCCGCCGCCATGGACTCCGTGGAGACCAGGGCCACCCGCACGCGCGCCAGCGCGTGCCGCACCAGCGCCGCGTATTCCGGCTTCCAGCACGCCGCGCCCAGGTATTCGCGGAGCCAGGCGTTGGTCTCGCCGTTGCGGATGGCGCCGCCCCACCGCCGGAGCGAGCAGTCGCGGCAGAGTTGCGGCGTCTCCAGAAACGCGTTGGGGCAGGGTGCGCCGTCCAGAAAGCGCGTGATGTCGCGCAGGCACGCCGCCTCATGGGCGTGGTAGCGGGAGACCAGCGGCCAGTCTCCGAGCGCGGTCAGCAGGTACGGTTTCATCAGAAAACCCTGGCCCACAAACACCGCGTCCGGACGCCAGGCGTCCACGGCCACGCGGAACCGTTCCGCCACGCGCGGTCCGGTGAAGTCGTCCCCGGAAAAGGGGAGGATATCGGCGGGAAAGGGAAGTTCCCCCGTGATCCATCCCCGCTCCCAGGTGGCCTCGTCCCGCGCCGCGAAAAGCCGGACATCATGCCCCATGTCCGCCGCGCCGCGCAGGATGTGGAACATGTCCACATCCCCGCCCCCGTGCGGCGGCCAGGAGAACATCATGTCGGCGAAGGCGATGCGCATGGCGGGTTTCCGTGGGTGTTGCCCGTGGCCGATTATAGCACGCGCCCCGAAGGCGCGCCCGGCGGTCCCGATTGCGCGGCGGCGCGCGCTGCGGGTACACTTCGGGAAACCTGCGAGGACGGTCTTTATGCCCCTGGGTTCTGACGAGATGAGGGACATCTTCAACCGGACGGTGGTGGTCCGCAAGCCGACCTACGGCATTGTGAGCGGCTACCATGAGCTGCCCTATTTCTGCCTGGGACAGCCCTTGGAGCCGTCGCGCGGCGCGTTCATGGTGCGCGGCAAGGTGCAGGTGTCACCGCGTTTCGTGATCCGGCCCACCCACCTCAACCCCAGCTACGGCGAGATTTTCGGCGAGGACGGCGTGGACAACGAGCTGTCGGGGCGCCTCTTCGGGTTTCTGGGCTTTCGCGGCAAGCCCGTGGAGTGCAGCTCCGAGCATCTCCATGTCGAGCATGTGGACATCACGGTGGACGAGCTGCTCAGCCGGAAACTGGACGAGATGGAGCGGCAGGAGGACATCACCACGGGCGTGATCCTCACGCCGGAAAGCCGCTATTACCAGATCTCCGTCGAGCGGTTCATCGCGTCGGTCCTCGACGACGAGTTTGGCCGGTGACCCCCCCGCCCCCCTCCGGACGCCGCGCGCGCCGCGCGGTGATTGCGGCGGCATTCCTGCTTGCGGCGGGGATGGTGCTGTTCGTCCGTGTGGACGCCGCCCTGAAGGCGGGCGGTGTTCCGCGAATCGCGCCGCCGGACGCGGCATGGGTTGTCAGCTCGCCCGATCTTCCCGGATTCTGGCGGGGCATGGGGGGCCATTTCCTGGGCCGCGCTTTTCGGGAGCATTACCCCCAGGGAGAAGCCGCGCTGGCCCTGCGCACACGCCTCCTCATGGGGATACGTCCCACGCCGCTCCGGTGGAACCTCTGGATGGGGAGGCCGGCGGTCCTTTCGGGCAGGGGCGACACCTGGTGCCTCGTGACCCGTCCCGGCGTGGCCGCACGTGTCGCTATCTTGGCCGGGGGCATGGTGGAGGACGCTGGCAGGTTTCGCGGGATGCACTGCCA
This sequence comes from Candidatus Hydrogenedentota bacterium, assembly GCA_033813475.1. GTDB lineage: Bacteria > Hydrogenedentota > Hydrogenedentia > Hydrogenedentales > CAITNO01 > JAAYBR01. The sequence goes on along the minus strand of JAPXRP010000251.1, from coordinate 571 downwards.
GTGGCGTGATGGCCTGCTGGTGCTGTCCAACGACGCGGAATGGGCCACGGAACTGCGGGAGACCCCCGCCCCGCCGCCGGAAATCGAAACGGAGTGCGCGGGCGCCTCTTCCGGGTATCTCACTTTTTCAGGAGGATGGGCGCGTCTCTCCGTACTGTTGTGCGATTCTTACAACGACCTGGTCCTGGACGGTGCGATGCACCTGTCCGACCGGTCCGACATGTCAGACCCGTCCGACAAACCGGAAACCTCCGCGACGGTCCCCCTGCTGGAATTTCCGGGACGGCCCGCGCTCACCTTTTGCGCTTCGGATGCGGAGGCCTTTCGCGAAACGGCTTCCTTGGCACAGCGGGCCTCGGAAGTGCTGCTCGCCGACTCGCCCCTGCGGGGCGTGCTGGCGGCGGCTGGGGCGCGGTGGGGTGCCTCCCTGCCCGGACTGGCCGCGGAAACGCCTCCGGAGGAAGCCGGGGTTCCCTTTGCCGCGATGGCGCTGTATGGCCTCCACTGGGACGGGGCCGCGCCCCTCCCGGAGGCGGCGGCCGTCTGGCGGGGCCTTTTCCCCTCCTACGAC
>JAPXRP010000250.1:0-5363 GCA_033813475.1 Candidatus Hydrogenedentota bacterium | reverse complement strand
GACGGGAACCCCGCGGTCACTTCCCTGGTGGAGAGCGGCAACACCAATCCCGTGTTTGTGCAGGTTACCACGCGCTGGACCGGCGCGCGCGGGCGGGTCTTCCAGGCCGGACTGCGCACCATAATCACCAACCGATAGGGCTGCCCCCCCGGAGAGACCCATGAGACAGGCGGGATTCACCCTCATAGAGATGATGATCTCCATCGCCATCGTGCTGGTGGTGAGCATGCTCGGCTACATCGCCTTCTCCTCCAGTTACGAGGCGGTGGACCTGAACCAGCGCATGGGCACCCTCCAGGCGGACTGCCGGGACGCCATGCGCGCCCTGAGCGACGAGGTGCAGATGGCCGTGAAGCGGGCGGCGGCGGGGCAGGTGCTGCCGGCGGGCGCCCAGGAACTGCGGGTGAACCCCGGGAATCCGCGCGAAATCACCTATGTTGTTCCAACAACGGACGACGGGACGGCTTTCTCCAATGTGCGGACCATCCGTTTTGAGTCGGAAGACCTGCCCGCCACCACGGTGGAAAACGGTGAGTTTGGCAACGGACGGCTGGATTCCGGGGAAGATCTCGACGGGAACGGGTCGCTGACCCGCCAGCTTGTCCTCATAAACGGGACAGAGCGGCGGGTTCTGGGAAGCGCCACCTCGCTCGCAAACGTGGCCTTTGACCTGTCGGCAGACGGCAGCTGCCTGCTGGTGACCATGACTGCGGCGTGTCCGATGGCGCGGGACACCACGCGGATGCTGCGCGTGGACACAGAGAGCGCGATTTATATGATGAACTGACCGCCCGCGCGAGGGCGCGGGAAAGAAGGAGAACCGAAATGAACAGTCGGGACAAATCGCAGCGGGGCATGGCGCTGATTTTGGCGCTTATCGCGATGGTGCTGATCCTGGGCGCGGTGCTGCTCGTCTCCCAGCAGGCGACCCGGGCCGCCGTGCAGACCGAGATCCTCATGTCGCAGATGGACCTGGAGGAGGCCTGCAAGGCCGGCATAGACACGGGCATTGAGCGGCTCTGGAACCAGTACGTCATCGGCAACGGCAACACCACCGGAAACCTGGCGTCCTACAAGGTCTTTGTGGACGACGTGGTGGCCGAGGGCGGCCAGGCCACCCTGGCCAGCGCCACGTCCCCGATCGTGCTGGACGAGGCGTCGGGGCTGGCCGTGACGGGCCTGACGCTGGAGCGCGAGGACACGCTGTTTGGCGTGGACATCGCCATCACCTCCACCGCCAGCCGGACAAAAGGGACCGATGATGAGCCCGCCACCCTGACCGCCCGGCAGACCGTCCGCATTTCCGGCACCCCTTTCACGGGCTTTGAGTACGCCGTGCTGGCCAACCAGATCAACTGCATCCTCTGCCACGCGGGCATCCGAAATCTGGACCAGGAACTCAACGATGATCCGGACTTTCCCTCAGACGAAACCCTTCGGGGCACTTTTGACCGGGTGAAGGTCGCCACGCTGCAGGCGCTGCTGTACCGCAAGGACGCCGCGGACTCGCATATCGCGGGAACCCTGTATACCCGCGGAAACGTCTACAACACCAACTACAGCCTTCTCTCGGACGCGCAGATTCAGTCATCCAGCGGCCTGAAGGGCCGCAAGTTTGACATCACCAACGGAAAAGTGCTCCAGGATCCCGACACCGGCGCCATGACCACCGTGTCCATGGTGGCTGCGGGCAACGACGCCCAGGGCCGCCCGACACAGTTCGGGAACCTTTACCGCAACTATCCCAGCGATCCTGATTTGATGACGGACGGGCCGCTTCCCACGGACTTTCCCGCGCCCTTCCCGGACGAGGACGGCGACCGGCATGTGGATGATGCCGAGTTTGAGGAGATTGCCGGGCTGCTGGAGGGAAGGATAGACGGCGGCATCGCCCACGGCGTGCCGACCGGGTCCACCTACAACACAAACGCGCTGCCGACAACGTCCAACTCGGCCCTGGCCACGCTGGCGGCCACAGGCCGCTACGACGGCAACCTGATCCTTGTGGGCACGGAAACCAACCCCATCGAACTTAACGGGACCGTCGCCGTGAACGGCGACCTGGTGATGAAGGGAAAAGTCAAAGGGACCGGGCAGATTTTCGTGCGCGGCAACACCTATCTTGCCGGCGATGTCACCTATGCCGACGCCCCCGGAAAATTCGGGGAGGCGGCCGACGGCACCCAAAACGCCCTGGCCCTCGTGTCGGGAGGCAGCATCCTTATGGGGGATTACCTCACCATCCGCGGAAAGAACCATTCCCTGGACACCCAGAAATTCCCCAACTCTTCTTACAGCATAGACGTGCGAACGCCGAACAAGACCGCCACCCAGACCATCAGCAACAAGAAGGAGACGCTGAACTATGGATACTTCGATCCGGGCGTGATTGACGCCGGCGGTATTTTTCCGACCATGGTGGACAACAGCGGCAAGACGGTGCCCCGGCAGGGCCAGCAGTTCTCCTTCACCCAGTCGGAGCTTCAACTGTTCAACTATTCCGAGTTGGAGAAGGCCGTTGCAGACCCGAATTATATCCCCCGCTTCTATGGCATGCGGGAAAGCCAGCCGGACAACATCTGGGTGTACACCAACCTGAGCGACGAGCATGCGGTGAAGTACGACCAGAGCGACGGCAAGGTGAAACTGCTTCAGGATTACATGGTGCAGAAGGGGTATCCGCTGGACATTCTCGACCGGGCGGCGTATCACTACATGAATCCGGAGGGCAACTGGATCAGCGAGGACATCCTGCGCCGGATCTGGTACAACGACGAGATGGCCCGTCCCGACAAGTCGAAGTGGAAATTTGACGGACTGCTGTACAGCAACAACGCCATCTTCGCCATTACCCGGAGCAAGGCGCGGCACAAGTCCTACACCGAGGGAAAAATGGAGGTGCGCGGCGCCATTATCTGCCCCGACCTCGGCGTGCTGGTGGCCGGGCGTGACAAGGCGGGCGAGGAGTCGTTCACCCTGCTGTATGACGGGCGCGTGAAGGAGTTTTGGGCGCCCCAGGACCGCACCCAGGTCTTCTTTGCCCGCACGGTTTACAGTGTGCTGCGGGATGGCGGCTGAGCGGGTTTGCGGAGCATCCCCCCGTCCCCGGGCGGGCCTTCAAAGCGGTTAGAAGGGAGACGCCACACTCATGACCAGGCTTGTTCTTCTTGCGTTGCTGGGCATCTTGGCGGCGGTTCCGGCCCCTGCGGACACCATCCACATGAAAAACGGCACCCCCATCAACGGGGTGGTGGAGTCAAGAAGCGAGGGGATGCTCACCATCCGGGTGGGGAAGCGCCGCATCCGGCTGCGTGAGGATGAGGTTCAGCTGATTGAGGAGAACGACCGCGACGGCAGCGTCAACATGGACGCGGCGCGGGAGGAGGCGAAGCGGCGCGATGAGGAGCTTTCCGCCAAGACGGGCCTCAACTACCAGCAGCGCATGGCGGTGGACACGGCGCTAAAGATGCTGTTTTCCGACTTGGAGGATCTGAGCGCGGACGGCCGCCGCAAGCTGGTCGAAATGCAGAAAACGGCCGACTTGGTTCCCTACCTGCTTCTGTCCTTTCCCGACGCGCATCCGCTCAACCGGGGGCGGCTCCTGCGCCTGCTGTTCGAGTTCAGCCCGGAGAGGGCCCGGCCCCTGCTCGCCGCCAACGCCGCGGATCCCGAGCCGAATCTGCGCGCCGCCTGCCTGGAGCTTCTGGGCAGGGTGGCGGGGCACAGCCCCGAAGAGGTGGATGTGCTGGTGAGGGGGCTTGCGGACCATGAGAACCCGGTTCGGATGGCGGCCTGCCGTGGGCTGGCCGCGGCGCGCAGCCGGGCGGCCACGCCCATGCTGATCCATGCCCTGCGCGGGTCCGACCTGCGCGTACAGAACCTTTCCCGGGACGCCCTCTCCGCGACCTGGTCCACCCCCGAGGCGCCGGTGCGTTTCGAGACGGCCGAGGAATGGGCGGCCTACTGGAACCAGCACGCCGCGGCCGTGCCCACGGAGTACTTTCCCGACCGGGTGGTTCCGCTGGTGTCTCCGGAGGTCACGGTTCCGAACGGATAAGCGCCGCCGTCACACCACGCCGAAGGACGGTTTCCGGTTTTTCCACGCCCCTTTGGTGAAGTCGGGGCATTCCACGGGGGCGGACCCGCGCGCGATGCTCTGCTCCGACAGGCCCACCACGCAGCTCATCAGGGCGGCGTCGCATGCGTCCAGCGGGGGCGCGTTTTTTTCACGGACCGCCTTGGCGAACAGGGCCAGCACCAGGTAGTCGGTGCCCGCGTGGCCCGCCCGCAGGGCGGCCTCGCCCATTTCCCGCCACCAGGGATGGTCATATTCCGTCTGGTAGGGCTCGAAGGGCTCCCACTCGTGGGAGACGGGGCTTTTCCCCTCCAGGTAGACCGAGGCCCGGTGCTGGTCGTATATGCCCAGGGTGCCCTGGAGCACCCAGCGGTTGTCGTAGGGGCGCGGCAGGGTCATGTCGTTGTTCACGACGATGGTCTTTCCCCTGTGGGTGCGGATGACCGTGGTGACCACGTCGCCCTGCAGAATCTTCCGCGTGGCGTTGGGGTGGTCCGGGCCGTGCTTCCGCGCGAAATGCGCGTTGATGCCGAAGGCGCCCGTGGAGGTGGCGGTGAGGGAGGCGAACATGTCGCCGCAGCCGATGTCCAGCCAGCTCAGCACGGGGCCCAGGCTGTGCGTGGGGTACTGGTCGCAGTTCCGGCTTTCCAGAAAGGCGCCCCGCCAGGACTGTTTTCCGTCCGGCGTGCAGAACCACTCCACGCAGTCGTGGGCGTAGGCGCAGTGCGCGTGGACCGGGTGGCCGAAGAGGCCCGCGCGGCGCATCTGGAGCAGGGCCAGGTTGTCCCGGCGGAACGACCAGTTCTCCAGCATCATGCAGGGGACGCCCGTCTCCGCGCTGGTGTTCACGAGGGCCCAGCACTCGTCCACCGTGAGGGCCGCGGGCACCTCCACGCCCGCGCACTTCCCCGCCCGCATCGTGTCCACCGCCATGGCGGCGTGGGAGTCCCAGGGGGTGGCGATGATCACCGCGTCCAGGTCGTCCCGCGCCAGCATCCGGCGGTAGTCGGCCGGCCCGCCGGTGTACTTCTCCGGGGCGGCGCGCCCCGCCGCCGCCAGCAGCGCCGCGGCGGCGTCGGCCGCGGCGGGGTCCACGTCGCACACCGCCGGAACCTCCACGGCGGGAAGGGAGAGCAGGGTTCCCAGCAGGCTTCGTCCGCGGTTCCCCGTGCCGATGATGCCCATGCGCGCGGGGGGGGATGCCGCGGCCTCCCCCGCCGCCGCCAGTCCGGCGGCGGCGGCCGCCGCGGCTGTTCCCAGAAACGTTCTGCGTGCCATGCCGCCCCTG
>JAPXRP010000249.1:0-5421 GCA_033813475.1 Candidatus Hydrogenedentota bacterium | reverse complement strand
CTCTTCGCCAGACATCCGGGAAAACCTGTGGCCCCGGGCCCGAGAAACGCCCCCAGACAGATGGACCTCTTCGCCTACGACTCGTCATAGGCGAAGCCTTTACCCGAAAATCTTGGGGGAAGTCCTGTTCTGATACAGGCTGCCGAACAGGCCGTGCATCTGCTCGCCGTCCATGCCGGAAGGGAACTTCGAGAGCTCGGGGAACGACCACGGGTCCTTTTTGTTCGGCTGGTTGTCGCACTCGTCCAGCTTGAACCCCGTGATCCCCTTCCGCACCAGCTCGCGCTCGTGGTAGTCAGCGAACAGGGCGCGCGCCTCGGGCAGGGAGAAGTCCGGCACCAGCCCCCGCCACACCTCATAGTCGCCGGACAGCGGCAGCAGCGGCGCGCGCAGGGGCGAGTCGGGATGCACAAAGGCGTGCTCCCACAGGTTCAGCTCGTAGCCCATGCCGCGCATCTCGCGGATGAACCCGTCCGGGTCGGGCCAGCGCTCGGGGCTCCACACATAGGTGCAGGAGTAGGCGTGGGTGTGCCATCCGGGCTCCAGGCCGAACACGTCGCAGGGCATGCCGCTGCCGCGGATCAGCTTCGCCGTGGAGAGCACCTCGGCGGCGCTGAACTTGGTGTGGCCGCGGTAGTAGACGCCGAGACCCCACAGCGGCGGCAGGCACCCGCCGCCGGAGAACAGGTTGTAGCGCTGGACCGCCGTCTTTATGTCCGGTCCGGCGAAGAGATACACGTCCACGCCCTTCGCCACGGGCACCTCGACGGTCATGGTCTTGGCCGACAGGGCCCGGTGGCGGTAGAGGTCCTCCGTGGTGTCCGCCGGTCCGCCTTCCGCGGCGGCGGAGGCGTTCTCCGCCACGGGGGCCAGGTTCCCGCAATAGAACCGCGCATACCGCGCCGTGTCCACGAAAACCCCGTAGCCCCGGGTGGAGACATAGAACGGGGCGGGCGCGTGGGACGATCCGTCCCCGTCCTCCTGGTGGTCGTTGACGACCATCTCCTTGCGCGTGTCGGTGCAGTTGAACAGGGTGGGGTGCAGGCCGAGGCCGAAAATCTGCTCCGAGGGGGTCATGGGCAGCTCCACCACCAGCCCGCGCGCGTTGGTGCGGAACCGGAACGCCTCCGGGGGCAGCGGCGGTTCTGCGGCCTCCGGCAACGCCCCGAGGGCCTCCGTTCTCGGGGACGGTGCGAGGACGCTCACGGGGGTGTGCGCCTCCGGGGTGCCCCAGGAGACTTTCCACACCCCCGGCGCGACGGATTCAACGGACGGGGAAACAACGTTGGCCGGTGTCTGGCCGGTGGCCAGCAAGGCCACGGCGCCGAGAAGGACTCCGCACAGAATCATGGACACACCTCCTTTTCACAGACCGCCTAAACCATGGACGCTACGGGGCGTCAAACGCCCCGAGCAGCTCAAGAACCGCCTGCGCCTGGATGCGGTGGCCGAAATCGTTCGGGTGGTTCACCCCGTTTCCGGTGAGGGCGAAAAAGGGTTTCCGGGTGAGCAGCGCCGTCCAGATGGTGGTCAGGTCGGCCGCCGCGCGGCCCGCTCCCTGGAGCGCCCGCACTTCCCGGGCGTAGGCCGCAAAGCGGCGAAGGGAGGTGTTCTCCCATTCCGGGCTGGAGGGCATGGAGGCGACCACAATGAACTCCGTCCCGGGGCTTGCGGCGGAGACGCTGTCGAGGATGCGGCGCAGACTCCCCCCGTACTCCCCGGGGGACACCCCGGCCGCCTGGTCGTTCATGCCGAAGGCCACGATTGCCAGGTCGGGGGCAAGCTCCGCAACACGTCCAGACTGCTCGCAGCCCCAGGCGGCGGTGGTGCCTCCGACGGAGAGGTTGGTGAGCCGGACGTCGGCCCCGTAGGCTGCCCGCAGGCCGTCTGCGACCAGTTCGGTGTACGGCGGCTGGAACGGCGGAATGTCGCCCCACCACCCCGACGCGTCGGCGCCCACCGAGATGCTGTCGCCAAGCACCACGACATGCACCGCCTCCCCGCCGCGCAGCCGTCCCAGGGTCCGGGGAAGGGTGTCTTCCGCCGGGGCGGGGCCATGCTCCGCGAGGTCTTCCCAACGGTCGCCGTCGTGCGCGTAGGCCGCCGCGAGCTGCATGTCATGGAAGGGGCGCCAGGCGGCGCAGTAGAGGTCGTTCCGGCCGTTGCGGTGGGGCAGCGCCCCCTGTCCGCGCGGGGGAAACACCGCGCCCGGGGGCGTGTGGGGCACGCGGGACCCCTCCACCCACTCCAGCCGGCGGCGGCGGGCGTTCACGACAAAGTCGCGCCCCTCCTCAAAGACTTCCCCCGCTGCCGGGTGCCATAGCCGGACCGGCGAATCCGGCCTGAACAGGAGATCGGCGGCCGGGGGGAGTCCGCGCTCCCTTTCCACGAACACCACGCTTTCCCCCCGGACCGGGCCGTCGCGCCAGAGGGGTTCTTCCCAGGGGGGGGCATCTTCCCCGGCGGTGACCACCGGCGGGGGAGGGGCCGTCTCCCCGCGTTTTTCCACGGCCAGGCTGCGGATGTCGTCCAGCGTCCCCAGCACCAGATAGGCGGTGTCCGTGCGCACCAGATGCGGCGTGACGTTGAACCTGCCGCAGAAGGCGAAGTAGTTGGTGTCGGGGGCGTCGTCCTCCGCCACCCCCTGCCCGCCGTGCCGAAAGGCGTTTCCGATCAGGGTGACGCCGGGCACGCACACCCCCACCCCGAACCCGGCCGCGTTGACGTAGGCCGCCCAGCATTCCGTGGCCTGGAGCCGCATGCCCGCCGGGGGCGGCCCCGGCTCCGCCCGCGAAAGGTCTCCGCCGGAGAACGGCGCTTCGCCGCCGTAGTAGGTGAGCGTTTCGAGGTCCGCGGTCACATAGAGCGCCGGGATTTCCTGGTCGAAACCCGGCCCCCCGGAATGATGGTTCTGGGCGTCGTTGCACAGGGTGTTCTGTATCCGGACCGCGCGCCCCTCCAGGGTGTACCGGGTCTCGAAGACCGTCCCCGTCCGCCGCCCGTCACCGGACCAGTCCAGGGGATTGGTCCGCACCACGATGGTCTCGCCGTCGTTGCTGACGCTGAGAATGCCCGAGGGGTTTCCGTGCCCGTCGCCCCCCGCCACGGGGTTCCACGGCCAGTCGGGATACACGCCGTCGTTGGACCGGGGCAGCCCGTAGTACGAGTACTGCACCAGCCGCCCGCTGTCGTGCCGGTTGATGTAGTTCCTCTCGGGGCGCCCGCTCTCGGCCAGATAGCCGACCGCCCCGCCCCAGGTCTTGGAGATTCCCACGCGGATGACGCCGTTGTCCAGGTACTCGTAGCCGAGGTCGTCGCGGGCGCAGCCCGCGCAGGCCAGAACCGCCGCATACACGGCCCCCAGGAAGAGAAGGGAAATCCGGGTCATCTGCCCGTGTCCCCGGGCGCGGCGGACAGCTTGAACCATCCGGCGCGCGCGGCGTCGTCGGTATACTTCTCCATGGTCCGCCACGCGAAGGCGGCCACGCCGCCGTATCCGGCCTTCCGCGCGACGGCGAGGTACTCCCCGATCTCCTCCGGCTTCTTCACGCCGCCGTGGCTGGTGACCACGCCGAGGGCGAAGGTCAGCTCGATCTTTCCGCCCGCCCCGCGGGCCAGCGCCGCCGCGTCCCGCAGGCGCGTGTCGAAGGCCTCCATGTACTTGTCCCCGTAATTCTCCGTGTAGCAGTAGCCGGACACGTTCAGCACGTCCAGCATGCCCGCGCGCACCCAGCGCGGCCAGCACTGGCCGACGGGGCTCCCGGACGCCACGCTGGCCCCCCAGGTGTAGAGGCCGGTGCGGATGCCCGGGGCTTCCTCCTGAAGCATGGCGTGCAGCTCGGTCATGAGGGCCGTGATCGCGTCCTCCTTGAACTGCTGAAACCGGGCCTTGCGCGCCTCGGGGGTTTCGCCCTTTGGCGCCTGGCTCTCAAACACCTTTTCCCCCTCCGGGTCCAGGCGGATGTTCCCCTGGCTCGGATAGCGCAGGTAGTCCAGCATGATCCCGTCGGGCCGGATGTGCGCCACCATGCTCCGCACATGCGCCACCACCCACGCCCGGGCCGCAGGATTGGCGGGGGAAATGTATCCCTGCGGTTTGCCGTCGGCGGCGCGCAGTGCCCATTCGGGGTGCGCCGCCAGAATCCCGCGCGGCTCCTCATGCCCCGAAATGAGCACGCAGAAGCCGGGCATGACCTTGAGCCCCCGCGCCCGCGCCTTCTCCGCCAGCACCCCCAGCGCGTCCCAGGCCCCGTCCTGCCAGGTCTCGGGGGAGTCGGAGGGCCAGAAGTCCCGTCCCGCCGAGGTGTTGGCGTAGGGGATGAGGGTGGTGAACCCGCAGGCGGCCACCTTGTCCAGCGCGGCGTCCACCAGGGCCGCCCGCTCCTCCGCGGACCCCGGCGCGTCCGCGTACTCCACGGGGTGCAGATACACCCCGGAGAGGGGCGCCCCCGCGCCGAAGGCGCCGCAGCACGCGGAAACCAGAAGCACCGTCAGCGCAAACCGTCCCATGGCCGCTCCTTTCCCGGGTGCGGCGGCGCCGCACCCGGCCGCATCCGTCCCCGACGGCGGACGGACACTATTTCCCGAGTTCCCTTGAACGCGCCGCGGCGGCCCGCACCGCCGCCAGCACGGTCTCCTCGAAGTTGTGCGCGCGGAAAGTCTCCAGCGCGGCGAAGGTGGTGCCGCCCTTGGAGGTGACCCGTTCCCGCAGCACGGCGGCGTCCTCGCCGGACTCCATCAGCAGCCGTCCCGCGCCGAGCGCCGTCTGCGCGGCCAGCCGCGCCGCCACCGCCTGGTCCAGCCCCTCGGCCACCGCCGCCTTCGTCAGGCATTCCACCAGCAGGAAGAAATACGCCGGCCCGCTCCCGCTCAGGGCGGTGATGGCGTCCAAATCCTTTTCCTTCACGACTTCCGCGATGCCCACGGCCTCGAAAATCGTCCGGGCGGTGTCCGTGTCGGCGTCGCCGCATCCGGGGCCCGGGGCGATGCCCGCGGCGCCCGCCCGCACCATGGCCGGGGTGTTCGGCATGACGCGGATGACCTTCGCGTTCCCGCCCAGGGCCGCGCGCAGCGCCGCAATGGGCACGCCCGCCATGATGGAGAGGACGAGCGCGTCCCCCCGGAGCGCCGAGGCGAGGGACTCCGCCGCCGCGCGCCACACCTGGGGCTTCACGGCGAACATCAGCGTGTCCGACGCCTCCGCCAGCTCCCGCGGCGTATCCATGACCCGCAGGCCCATTTCCCGCGCCGCCGCCTGCCGGACCGACTCCGGGTCAAACACAAGAATGCGTTTTGCCGGATAGACCTTGCGGTCCAGCAGGCCCGCCGCAATGGCGAGGCCCATGTTGCCAAACCCCAGAAAACCGAGCGTTCCCGTGCATTTGTTCATGATGGCAGAACCTCCATTCCCTGCGCGGCTTC
>JAPXRP010000248.1:0-5458 GCA_033813475.1 Candidatus Hydrogenedentota bacterium | reverse complement strand
TATCTCGGCCTGGCGCAGGAGCTGAAGGAGGCGCTCGCCACCTACACGGCGAGCGGCGGCACCGGCCGGACGGCCATAGACCAGAACGAGGCCGTCGCGCTGATGCTGCTGAAATACGAGGTGTGCTGCGGCCTGTTCCACGGGTTGTCCTGGAAGCCGGGGACGGCCGGCGCCGCGACGGACCGGGTCGGCCTGTTGACCCTGGCGCAGGACCACATCCTGGCGCAGGAGGACGGCAAGAACCGCCTCTTCGGGGCCGTACGGGAACTGTCGCAGGCCTTCGCGCTGGCCGTGCCGCACGAAGAGGCCCTGCGCATCCGCGACGACGTCGCCTTCTTTCAGGCCGTGCGCGCGGTCCTCGCCAAGCGCGCGGAGGGCGAGCCGAAGACCGACGAGGAGCTGGACCACGCGGTGCGCCAGATCGTGTCGCGGGCGGTCTCTTCCGACGGGGTGATTGACATCTTTGAGGCGGCGGGGCTCAGGAAGCCCGACATCTCGATCCTGTCCGACGAGTTCCTGGCCGAAGTGCGCGGCATGCCCCACCGCAACCTGGCCGTCGAGCTGCTGCGCAAGCTGCTGACCGGCGAAATCAGGACGCGGAAGCGGAAGAACGTCGTGCAGGCGCGGTCGTTCCTGGAAATGCTGGAAAGCGCCCTGCGGAAGTACCAGAACCGCGCCGTCGAGGCGGCCCAGGTGATCGAGGAGCTGATCGCGCTGGCGAAACACATGCGCGAGGCCGCCGCGCGGGGGGAGGCGCTGGGCCTGACGGAGGACGAGGTCGCCTTCTACGACGCGCTGGAGACCAGCGACAGCGCCGTGAAGGTGCTGGGCGACGACACCCTGCGGATGATCGCGCGGGAGCTGGTGGAGACGGTGCGCCGGAACGTGACCATAGACTGGACCCTGCGCGAGACCGTGCGCGCGCAGCTCCGCGTGCTCGTGAAGCGCATCCTGCGCAAACACGGCTACCCGCCGGACAAGCAGGAAAAGGCGACCCAGACCGTGCTGGAGCAGGCCGCGCTGCTGTGCGCGGAGTGGGCGTAGCGCCCGCCTACTGGGCGGGGGCGTCCTGGGCGCAGCGGAAGCCGTAGTCCTCGCGGGTGGCGTCCATGCGGTCGAAGTGGCGGGAGGCGCAGCGCGCCTCGAACTTGCCGGTGAGGTACGACCCGCCGCGCAGGACGCGGAAGATCTGGCCGTAGTCCTTGGTGACGTCCCGGTTGCCGGGGTAGGCGTCGTACCAGTTGGACACCCACTCGTAGGCGTTGCCGGCCATGTCCACGCACCGGTAGGGGGAGGTGCCGTTGAAGTGGAGCCCGACGCGGACGCGGCGGCCGTTGCCGGCCTCCTTCGTGTTGGCCATGCCCTCCTCAAAGGCAAAGCCCCAGGGGTATTCCCGCCCGTCGGTGCCGCGGGCGGCCTTTTCCCATTCCTCCTCCGTGGGCAGGCGCTTGCCGATGAGGCTGGCGTAGCGCATGGCCTGGGACCACGAAACGCCCGTGGCGGGCCAGTTTTCCTGGCCCTCGGGGAACGTGTGGTCGGGGAAGACGGCCTTGTAGTCCTGGTTCGTCACCTCAAACTTGTCCATGTAGTAGGGCTTGAGGCTCACGACCCGCTTCGGGCGCTCGTCGGGGGCGCGGTCCTCGTTGCCCATGGTGAAGTCGCCCCCGGGGATCAGCACCATGCCCGGCGGCACCGCGCCCGGGCTCATCTGGAGCTGCACGGTCTCGGTGGCGTTCGCGGTCAGCGTGACTATCTTCTCCTCCTGGACGAAGCCCGGCGTGTGCACGCTCACGAGGTAGCTGCCGGGGAACAGGGTGAACCGCGCGGGGGTGGCCTGCGCCTGGGCCACGTTGTTGATCCAGATTTTGGCGCCCGTGGGCCGCGAGAACACCTCCACCTGCGCCTCCATCGGCTTCAGCTCGTGCTTGAACTCGAGCTTGAAGTTCTCCTCGATGGTGAAGGCGTTGGTGACGGGGTAGTGGTTTTCCAGCCGCAGCTCGTAGGAGTATTCGCCCACCTGGAGCGGATGGCCAAACACGGGCGTGGCGCCGACCTTCTTCCCGTCCACATAGATGTCCGCGCCGATGGGCTTGGACTCCACGGACACGGACCCCATCAGGGGCTCCATGGGGATGGTGAAGGTCTCCTCGGGCTCGCCCTTCACCTCGATGTCGGCGAAGGTGCGCTTGAACCGGTCGAGGGTCAGCAGCACCTCGTACTTCCCCGCCGGAAGCCCCTCCACGGTCACCGGCGTGGTGCCCCGGTCCTCCCCGGCGACCAGCACGGCGGCCCCGGCCTCGGGCGCGCTCTCAATGATGATCCGGGTGGCGGGCTTGGGCGGCTCTTTGGGGCCGCACCCGGCCATGAAAAGCGCGGCGCACAGGGCGACACCCCACCCACGGCCCCCCAAGCCTCCTCTGCATGCGCCCCCCACCGCAGGAAGTCTCTTCCCCATGGCGGATAAATCCTCTCAACCGGCACAAGCAGAACTATGATGACTGCGAAACAGATAAAAAAGTGCGGCAACCCGCGACCTTGTTCACAGTATACCACCCTTGAACGCGATTCGCATTATGTTTCTTCCCCTTTCGCGCCGGGGCATTGGTGGTGCCAATCTTCCGCCCCGGCGTAACCTTCCGACCCCGGACACGGTCTAATCCCCGGCGTTCCCGGGCCAAACGGGCCCGAGCGCCAAACACAACCGTGCCCGGCGGGCGCGCATGGAGAGGGACGGCGATGTCAAACACAGCGGGCCGGTGGGCGGTTCGTTCCCTGGCGGGCATCCTTTTGGTGGCCCTGTTTTCCTGGTGGATGTCCCTGGCGCCGTCGGCCCTGCCGGAAACCGCCCCTCCGGAGGCCTTTTCGGCCCACCGGGCCATCAGGCACATCGAGGCCACCTGCCAGATCCCACACCCGGCGGGTTCCAAGGCCAACGACGCCGTCTGCGCCTACATTCAGGAGCAGCTCGCCGCGATGGGGGTGGAAACCGTTCTGATTGACGGTCCCACAGGCGGCCGGCGCGGGCAGTCGCTTGTCTGGGCGCGCGCGGTGCTGGGGCGGGTCCGGGGAACGGCGCCGACCAAGGCGGTGGCCGTGGACGCGCATTTTGACTCGGTGCCCTACGGCCCGGGCGCGGCGGACGACATGTCCGGCATCGCGGCCATGCTGGAGGCGGCGCGCGCGCTGAAGGCGGGGCCGCCGCTGAAGAACGACGTCATTTTCTGCTTCGCGGACCAGGAGGAGTTTGGCGGCGACGGCGCCCGGGCCTTCATCGAGCATCCGTGGTTTGAGGAGGTGGGGCTGGTGCTGGGGCTGGAGACGCGCGGCGTCAAGGGGCCGGGGCTCATGTTTGAGAGCACCCGGGAGAACGGGTGGATCATCCGTGAACTGGCCAAGGCGGGTGTCTCGCCCCGGACCAACTCCATCATGACGGACTTCTACCGGCGCATGCCCTTCGGCAGCGATTTTGACCAGTACAAGAAACGCCGGCCGGGGTTCAACGTGGCGTACATTGACGGGTTCGCCTATTACCACATCTCGCTCGACAGCCCGGAGAACGTGTGCCTGGACAGCCTCCAGCACCACGGGGCCTACACGCTCGGCGTCGCGCGGCATTTCGGCAACCTGCCGCTGGACGGCGACCTGAGCGCGCCCGACGCCGCCTATTTCAACCTGCTGGGGGACTGGATGGCCGTGTACCCCCTGGCCTGGAACCGCCCGCTGGTCCTGCTGGCGACGGCGCTCTTCCTCGCGGCGCTGGTGTTCGGGATGGCCGTGCGGGCCGTCCGGTTCGCGGGGCTGCTGGGCGGGTTCATGGCCGCGGCGGGCACCCTCGTGCTGGCCATGGCGCTGTGGGCGCCCGGCGCGGCGCTGGCCTTCTCCCGGTTCAGGGAGATGGCCCTCTACTCCAACAACGCCTACTGCCTGGCCTTTGCGCTGCTGGCCTTCGCCGCCCTGACGGCGGCGGCGGCCACCCTCTGCCGCGCCCTGCGCCCGGCGGAGATGGTGGGCGGCCTCATGCTGCTCTGGACGGCCGCCCTGTGGGGCATGCACCTCTACGTGCCCGGCGGGGTCTACGCCCCCGTGTGGGTGGTGGTCTTCGGCGCGCTCCAGGTGGCCCTGCTCGCCTGGGCCGGGCGCGGCGGCCGCGAATGCGCCCCCGGCGCGCTGGCCGGGGCGGCCGCCCTCACCGTGCCGTCCGTGCTCATCATCTTCCCCATGATCCCCATCGTCGGCTACGCCCTCACGGCCATGGGCGCCTTCAGCGTGGCCGGCCTGCTCATCCTGGTCTTCTTCCAGCATGCGCCGCTGCTCGCCGCGGTGGACGGGCGGTTCCGCCGGTGGGCGCCGGGCGCGCTGGCCCTCGCCGGGCTGCTGGTCTACGGCTTCGCCTACTACACCAACCTGCCCGGCCCCCGGACCCCCAAGCTGAACTTCCTCTCCTACATGGCAAACTTCGACAAGGGCGAGGCCTGGTGGGTCAGCGCGGACCAGGAGCCCGACGAGTGGACCTCCCAGTTCTTCGCCCCCGGCACGTCCCGCGCGCGCATCGGCGAGGTCATGCCCGGCAACGAGCGCGAGTACCTCAAGGCCCCCGCGCCCCTGGACCCGCTCGGCCCGCCGCGCGTCGAGGTGTCGTCCGACCGCGTCGAAAACGGCCGCCGCATCATCGAGGGACGGTTCATCTGCCCGCGCGACGGGCAGAATGTGACCGTGCGGGCGCTGTCGGCCACGCCGGTTCACGCCGTGTCGGTGGCGGGCATGGAGCTCGGCACGGGCAATCCCTTCTCCTTCCACCTGCGGCTCATGGACAAGAGCGGGGTCGCCCTGCGGCTGGAGACCGACCCCGGCGCGCCCATCGTGCTCGAGGTCCGCGAAAGCTCCTACGGCATCCCGTCCTTCCCCGAGGTCAAGCCCCGCCCGGACTGGATGGCCACCGAGCCCAACCGCGTCCTCGACCACCGCCGCCCCCTCCACAGCGAGCACACCCTCACCCTCTGCACCATTGACCTGGGCACGGACGAGCAGGACCGGCAAAGACTGGAGGCAGATAAGCAAGTGGGGTGGGACCGCGTTCCGGCACAAGATCCGGACCATCATTCCGTCATCCTCTGACCGGACGACCCCATCCAGGGCAATCGCGCTGAAATGTCCGGCGAGAAGGGACGAATGCCCCTTGTGCCCATGAGCTGGGGCTGTTTGTCCCAACGGCTGCCGTGTGGGTGCCGTGCTGGGGGATTCCTCGGACTCACCGCGCATCCATGAGCTGGTGTTGTTTGTCCCAACGGGACATCCGAATATAGCCCAGGGCAGGCCGCCGCCCGAAGGGCCAGGCCTGCCCTGGGGAGGAGGCACCCCAAAGACTTGCCCTGAAGGGGCAGCCGAAATTCCACGCACCTGAAAGAAGACGAGGCAGGCGGGACGCCTGCGGTACGGAAGGCTGTCTCTTATACACATC
>JAPXRP010000247.1:0-5461 GCA_033813475.1 Candidatus Hydrogenedentota bacterium | reverse complement strand
GGCCGTGATATACTGGTATCATCGAAATGTGCGCCGGAAGGCCTTCGCGGGCGGAATCCCGCGGGGGTCTTTTGCTTGCCCGGGAGGAAAGACAATGCCCACGAAGCCTAAACATCCCTGCGCTTATCCAGGCTGCCCGGAGTTGACCGCTGGCCGGTACTGCGAGGTGCACAAGAAGCTGACCGATCAGCAGTACGACCGCTACGGCCGCGACCCGGCGGGCAAGAAGCGCTACGGCCGCACGTGGCGGAAGGTGCGGGAGCGGTTCCTGCAGGCGCATCCGCTGTGCGAGATGTGCCTGAAACAGGGTCGCGCGACCCCCGCCACGGAAGTCCATCACATCCTGCCCCTCGGCCGCGGCGGCTCAAACCATGAGTCCAATCTCAGTTCTCTTTGCAAACGTTGCCATTCGTCCGTCTCCGCCCGGGACGGCGACCGCTGGCGCACCCGGTAGGGGGGTAGAAATCTCTGTTACATTCGGCCAGGAGACCGGGCGCCAGCTCACGCGCACAAAAAAACCGGTTCAAAGGGGGGATTAACCCCATCGGGAAAGGAGGAATTCCGCATGGCCAGGGACGGCACCAACCGCGGCGGGCGGCGCGTGCGCGCGGGCGACAAGCCCCTGCCGCTGGTGGACAAGATCGCCGCGGGCAAGGCAGCCAGGATCCTTGAGCCGGCGAACCTCCGCCCGGAGGAACTGCTGGAACCCGCCGAACTCACCGGCGCCGCGGAGCTTGCCGGCGAGGACATGCCCGCGCCAGGCGAGTACTTGAGCGCCCGCCAGAAGGACGGCAGGCCTTTGGGCGCGGACGCGCTCTACACCGAAACCTGGAACTGGCTTCGCGCGCGGGGCTGTGAGAAGCTCATCAACCCCCGGTTGGTGGAGGCCTACGCTCAGGCGTTTGCCCGGTTCATTCAGTGCGAGGAGGCCATCAGCACCTACGGCCTCTTAGGGAAACACCCCACCACCGGCGGGGCGATCACCAGCCCCTTTGTGCAGATGAGTCAGTCGTTCCAGAAGCAGGCGAACCTTCTCTGGTACGAGATCTTCGACGTCGTGAAGCAGAACTGCACCACGGCGTTTGTCGGCAATCCCCAGGACGACATGATGGAAGCCCTGCTCTCGGGGCGGAAGGGACGGTGACGCGCGTGCGAAGCACGGAGCGGTTTGAGAAGGTACCCATCGACAGACTCGTGCCCTACGCCCGGAACGCGCGCACGCACTCCAAAGAGCAGATTGCCCAGCTGCGCGCGTCCATCCGGGAGTTCGGTTTTTTAATACCTTGCCTGGTGGACGGGAAGTACAACATCATCGCCGGGCACGGGCGCGTGCTGGCCGCGCGGGAGGAGGGCATTGCGGAGGTCCCCTGTGTGTTCGCCGAACACCTGACCGACGCCCAGAAGCGCGCCTACATCCTCGCGGATAATCGCCTGGCGCTGAACGCCGGCTGGGACGAAGAAATGCTGTCAGTGGAATTGGCCGATCTGCAGGGCGCGGACTTCGACCTGTCGCTCCTGGGCTTTGATGACGCCGAGCTCAACAAGCTCCTGGGCGGCGCGGAGGAGGTTCAGGACGATGACTTCGACGTGGACGCCGCGCTCAAGCTGCCCACCTTTGTGCTTCCGGGGGACCTCTGGCATCTGGGAAACCACCGTCTGCTCTGCGGGGACAGCACCAAACCGGAGGATGTGGCGCGACTGATGGACGGAAAGCAGGCAAACATCTGCCTGACGGATGCGCCCTACAACGTCAACTTTGACGGCGGGAAAGGGAAAATCCTCAACGACAACATGCCCAAGGAGCAGTTCTACGCGTTCCTGCTCTCTGCATTTCAACTCGTATATGAACACCTCGCCGACGGCGGGGCCTTTTACTGTTTCCACTCGGACAGCGAGAAGGTCAACTTTTACAACGCGACCGTCGCCGCCGGATTCCATTATAGCACAACCTGCATCTGGGTCAAGGATTCGCTGGTCCTTGGCCGCGGAGATTTTCAGCAGATGCACGAGCCCTGCCTGTACAGCTTCAAGGACACCCGGAAGCACGCCTGGTATGCCGACCGCAAGCAGACGACGGTGTGGAAGTTCGACCGGCCAAAGAAGTCGGAATACCACAGCACCCAGAAGCCCGTACCCCTGATGGCGTATCCGCTGACCTGCTCGACGCAGGCGAACGCCATTGTGTACGAGCCCTTTGCGGGGAGCTTCTCGACGGGCATCGCCTGCGAGCAATTGAACCGCGTTTGCTTTGGGATGGAGCTTGACCCCAAGTTTGCGTCCGCCGCGGTGCGCCGCTGGATCGACAGCTATGGAGAAGATGGCGTTACCGTGGAGCGGGATGGCAAAATCCTGCTCGCGTCTGAAGTCATGAGCGCGCCATAGAACGCGCGGATTTATCCGGAAAGACGCCCTACCCGCCTTGCTCCGTCCCGCGTTTTGAGGGATCAATAGACCAAACCAAAGAAAGGCGGGCGGGGTTATGGACAATAAACTGAAAGCGGCCATGGAGGAATTCATCACCCAGAGAATCAATGACCTGGGCGCGGACGCGCCGGCGGCGGTGACGGACGCGGTGTCGGAGGCAGAGGAACAGAAGGAACGGCTGGTGGCGGCGCTTTCAGAGGAACAGCGGCCGCTCCTGCGGGCGTTTGAGAACGCGCTCGGCGTCCAGTCGGGCGAGGAAACACGGTACTGCTATCGGGCAGGATTTGGGGACGCCATCCAGTTCCTGAGGGAATGGCACCGGGCGCAATGAGCGGGCACCGGGGCATAAACAACACAGAAGCTTATCTTGCATCTGTGGACGACTGGAGCGAATATGTGCCTACCGGAGGGGCCAACGGCCCGCCGGAATCCAACCACGGGAGGGCACGAACATGAAAATCAACTTCGGGGTCACGGGCGAGCGGCGCAAATCCCTAGCCGGGGCCGTCAGCAGCGCGCTGAACGCGCCGACCCAATATCTGGGGATGCCCAGTGCGAACTACCAGATCGGAGACTTCATCCTCTCCAAGACGGGCGAACTGACCGGCCCGGACGACCGGGATTTGGTCATGACGCTCCGGGCGGCGCACGGCTTTGAACCAATCGGCGAGGAATACGAGGGCGTGGAGCCGGACATCGACCCACACAGCCCCGGGCGATACACCGACCCCGGCGAGCCGCTCGCGGCGGAGATGCTGAAACAGGCGGAAGCCTGGGCGGAAGAAGCGGATGCCGCCCAAGCGGATGAACCGGACGAACCCGACCGCCTCATCATCGAGGTGCCGCTCCAAGGTTTCACCCCGGAGAAGCTCACCAACCTCACCCGGATGGTGGCCGCCAAGGCGCCGCTTCTGAAGCTGGCGCTGGGCGCGGAAGAGCTGCCAATCCAGGTGGGAGAAGAGACCATCCGGTTTCCGTGGTTCCAAAGGACGGACGGCGACCACGCCCAGGCCTACGCTGCGCTGGTGAGCCTTCTGTGCAAGGCGGCGCTCCAGAAGAAGCGCGTCACGGCAAAAGAAAGGGCGGTTCCAGAGAACCCTCGTTACAGCCTGAGGTGCTTCCTCTTGTCCATCGGGATGATCGGGGATGAATACAAAACCGCGCGGAAAATCCTGCTTTCAAACCTATCGGGCAGTTCTGCCTGGAAGGACGGGCAGCGGAAGGAGGCGGCGGACGATGACCTTTCCCGATAAGCGCCAGGTGGAGGAGGTGCGCCGGGCGTACCCCATTGGCACGACGGTGCGGTGCGTGTCCATCTCCGACCCCTACACGGAGATTCCGCCGGGGACTTTGGGCGAGGTGACGGACATAGACGACACCGCGACGGTTTTCGTGAAATGGCGGACGGGCGTCACCCTGGGCGCGGTGTACGGCGTGGATCGGATCGATAAAGTCCCGTCCGTTCCTGAAAAGGTCATGGAGCAGCTGTTGGCGGTGCGCGCGGAGGGGCAGGTGAACATGCTGGATACCCACGCCGTTCAACGCATCGCGTTTGACAAGGGGTTTTACGAACTGGTGGACTTCATCGAGAGCGACCGCCGGGCCTATGCGCAGCTGATCCTGACCGGGGACACAGGCTGAACCACACAAATTCCGCGGCCAAAATCAGGGAAAACCTTGCAGTGCAGAGTTATCCAACACATATCTTGATCATGTGTCCGAAGAGAGCGATTATGTACGTGCCGAAAGGCACACACCACTTCCCAAGGAGGTTTTCCCCATGACCAACACGCTTCGCCTGGGCCAGACGGTCCGCAACTTCGGAATCCTCGCCAAGGTGGCCGGCTTCCACGAGGTGACCGGCGACCCCATCCTCCGCCCCTTCTACAACGACGGCACCCGCTGGATCGCCTCCGCCGCAAACTGCGAGCCGGTGGACGGCGAGCCCGAAACCCTTACCCACAAGGACGGCGCGGTGTGCTTCGGCTGAGCCGAGGCTGCCGCCGGAAAGGAAGGACGCAGCCATGACCGAACAGCAATGGGCGCAGGTACTTGCGCAGCTGCCTGAAGGAGCCGAAGTTCTCCGGGTCTACCGGGCGATGGAAGGTGACCTGCGGGTGATCACCCGGGAGCCGGGCGAGCCCTCCGAGGTGCGCTACACCATCCGGTGGGACGGCGAAACCCCGCACCCGGAACTGAAACCTTAAGATCAAACCGACCGGAACGCTCCCTTTCGGGGGCTGTTCCTCGTAGATCAGCAAGCAGGCCTTTGAGGCTTTTTATTTTGGAGGTGACGACCACGCGGAAGCTCAAAAAGTACACGCCCACGCCGTTCATGGCCAAGGATTCGGTGTACGACAAGGCCGCCGCGGACTACGCCGTCGCCTTCATCCAGGCGCTGCGCCACACCAAGGGCTCCTGGGCGGGCAAGCCCTTTGAGCTCATCGACTGGCAGGAGCGGATCATCCGCGATCTGTTCGGGGTCTTGAAGCCCAGCGGCTATCGGCAGTTCAACACCGCGTATGTGGAGATCCCCAAGAAGATGGGCAAGAGCGAGCTCGCCGCGGCGGTGGCGCTGTTTCTCACCTGCGCGGATCACGAGGAACGGGCAGAGGTGTACGGCTGCGCCGCCGACCGTCAGCAGGCGTCCATCGTGTTCGAGGTTGCTGCGGACATGGTGCGCATGTGCCCGGCACTCAGTAAGCGCGTGAAACTGCTCGCTTCCACCAAGCGGCTCATCTACCTGCCCACCAACAGTTTCTACCAGGTGCTCTCCGCCGAGGCCTACTCCAAGCATGGCTTCAATATCCACGGCGTGGTGTTTGATGAGCTGCATACCCAGCCCAACCGGAAGCTCTTCGATGTTATGACCAAGGGGTCCGGCGACGCGCGGATGCAGCCGCTGTACTTTCTCATCACCACGGCAGGCACGGACACCCAGTCCATCTGCTACGAAACCCACCAGAAGGCGCTGGATATCCTGGAAGGCCACAAGCACGACCCCACCTTCTATCCGGTCATCTACGGCGCGGCCGAG
>JAPXRP010000246.1:0-5597 GCA_033813475.1 Candidatus Hydrogenedentota bacterium | reverse complement strand
ACGCTGGAGAACACGGTTGAGAATGTCATCGAAAGGGAGGGGTTCCATTTCCCGCCTTTTCAGCGGGCGGTGGAGACCACGGAACGGCTGTTCGAGAAGATCCAGGCGCGCTGCGGCGAGACGCCCCTGCTTGTGTTTGACGTGGAGGCCCGGAAGCCGTATTCGGAGGCGTTTCGTGACATTTGCGCCCGCCGGGGTCTTTCCCGGGTGGAGGGCGTTGCGGAGGCCATTCAGCGGGCCGCCGCCGAAGGGACCGTCGTTTTTGCCGAGGATGGCGGGCACTAGAACGCCGAAGGCCACCGGATCTGCGGTGAGCTACTGGCGGAGGCGCTCCAGCCCCTCTGCGAGGCGCGCCGAAGTGCCCCCACCCCGGAGGACCGGCGGTAAATCGGGGACGCGGCGGTCTGCCTTTGTCAGGCGATGCGGATGGCGGTGGAGAGGGCGCCGCGGAACTGGTCGAGGTGGATGCGGCAGGATTCGGGGGTGGTGTCGCGGGGGTCGGGGGGGAGGAGGTCCTCAACGACGACCCAGTGGGCGCCGAGGCGGGCGGCGCGGCCCATGAGGGCGACGTCGGCGCAGCCGTGGACGATGATCTCGGCGCGGAGCTCCTGGTAGCGGAGGTATTCGCCGAGGAGCTTGACGCGCTCGGTGACAGGGCCCGCGGCGGGCGCGCCGCCGCCGGGCTCGGCGGACAGGAGGACCACTCGGTCCACCAGCGGAAGCAGGTAGTCCGCCTTGGTCAGGGGGGTGCAGGGGAGCAGCGCGATGCCGGGGGACACGCCGAGGTCGCGCAGGCGGCCGAGGGCGCGGTGGGGATGGGGGCAGCCCTCGAGCTGGAGGGTGACGCGGGCGCAGCCGAGCGCGGCGAGGGCCTCCAGCACCGCCGACCCGCCGCACGCGGGGACGTGCAGGTGGCAGGGCAGGGTGGACGCCGCGGCGGCGGCCCGGACGGTGTCCGCGCCGAGCCCGCGCAGGGGCGTCTCGGAGGGGTCGCCCAGGGGCATGAACCATTCGTCGGCGCCCGTGTCCCCCCGGAGAAACGGCTCCAGGTGGAGCTGGGGAAGGGACGCCGCGGACAGGGAAATCTTCGGGAGGGAATTGGCCACCTGTGTTCTCCTCTTGACGAAACCGGTCACTCGGCGGGATGGGCCGCCAAAAACGCGTCCACGGCGGCCGCGAGCGGCATGCTCGGCTGGGCCCCCTCGGTCTTTGCGGCCAGCGCCCCGGCGGCGTTGGCGAAGCGCAGAGTGTCGCGCATGCGGGCGGGGTCCCACCGCAGGGCGAGGGCCGCCGTGAAGGCGTCGCCCGCCGCCGTGGTGTCCACGGCCTCCACGGGGAACGCGGGGACATGCAGCTCGCCCGTCGGGCCGAGGTAGTACGAGCCGCGGTCGCCGAGCTTGAGGACCACATGGTCCACGCCCATGTCGAGGAGTTCCTGGGCCGCCTTGTGCACCCCGTCCATGGTGTCCACCGCGATGCCCGTGAGCGTCTCGGCCTCCGTCTCGTTCGGCGAGACGATGTCGGCCAGGCAGAGCATTTCGGGGGACAGGTTGCGCG
The DNA here is from genome assembly GCA_033813475.1 of Candidatus Hydrogenedentota bacterium. Classification (GTDB taxonomy): domain Bacteria; phylum Hydrogenedentota; class Hydrogenedentia; order Hydrogenedentales; family CAITNO01; genus JAAYBR01. The sequence goes on along the minus strand of JAPXRP010000246.1, from coordinate 4,040 downwards.
CGGGGCCGGCGTCGAGGATGGCGAGGGCGCCGCACTCGCGGGCCATGCGCAGGGAGGCCTCGACGGTGCCCAGGGGCGTCTCCAGCTGGAGGAGGACGGCGTCGGCCTCCTGAAACACCTCTCGGCGCTCCAGCACGTCGGAGGCGCGCAGGCAGAAGTTGGCCCCGGAGGCCACCACGATGCTGCTCTCCCCCCCCTCGCCCACGAGGATCATCGCCACGCCCGTGGGCGCGTCGGAGACCGTGCGGACGTGGGAGACGTCCACCCCGGAGGCGGTCAGGCTGTCCAGTTGCTGGCGGCCGAAGAGATCGTCGCCCAGGCAGGCGATGAGGGAGACCTCGCCGCCGAGCCGCGCCGCGGCCACCGCCTGGTTCGCGCCCTTGCCGCCCGACACCGTCTGGAAGGACTGGCCGATGATGGTTTCGCCGGAGCGGGGCATGCGGGACACCCGCAGGACCAGGTCCATGCTGGAGCTGCCGACGACCAAGACCTTTCTCGCGTCCATGAGGCCCATCCTTCCACCCGTTGCGCTGTCCAGTCCGCGGCAAGCAGCCCCCTTCTTGCCGTTGCGGTGATTATAGCAACCGGAACCCCGAACCGCAACGCGGGGGATGGGCCCCTGATCGCCGGATAAGCAATGGTCTGCGAAGGCGCTGGAGGGGCGTGCGTCTTGTGGGTTCACGGGGAAAGCGCCAACGGTTCAGAGGAATCGTTCACCCAGGAGGTGAGGCGGCCTGAGTCTTTCCGACACGAGATTGCCGCGTCGGCCGGGGCGGCCTCCTCGCAACGACCGTGGAAACACAGGTCATTGCGAAGGAGCGCAGCGACTGCGGCAATCTCGTTCCCGCCACGGCTTCGGCTCTCACGGCATCTTGTCCGGCGATCAGGGATGGACAAAAGGGACGGAATGGACAGGGCGGAGGAAACGGTGCCGCCGTCGGGCTTGCCGCCTCTGTCCACGGGGCCATTCTATCCATCCGCATGAGCGGCCTGTTCTGTTCATAGAACGAAAAATAATCTTATTGACAAATACCGGATGGTGCTGTAAACTGACAACGCGCACCGGGCGTGTTTGTCAAAGCGGTGCGGTGTTGCCCCTGCGTGGTGCGCGGCGGGGGCGGGCCGCAGAGCGGGTAGGGTGGGTGCTATGCCCGAGTCCGGCGAACGAATGGTTGGCAAGGTCAAATGGTTCAATGACCAGAAGGGGTACGGCTTCATTGCCCAGGAGGGCGGGAAGGATGTGTTCGTGCATCATTCCGCCATCCAGATGGAGGGGTTTCGCACCCTTGCAGAGGGCGAGGAGGTCTCCTACGAACTGGTCGAGGGGAACAAGGGCCCCCAGGCGGTCAACGTGATGAAGGCGGCGGCGGTCAGCTCCTGACCCGTCCGCCCCCTGCCGTCCGCCGTCCGCCGGGGCAGGCGGAAAGCTCCGTTTGCTCCGGGGGCGCGCCGCGTGCCAAGATGAGCCCGATGCATTCCTTTGGGCTTGGCGGGATCATGCGCTCCATCGGTCCGGCGATTCTTCTTCTGCTGTCGGCCTCCGCCGCGTTTTGCGCGGGGGGGGAGCCCGGCCCCGGTGTCCTGGCGGCGCCGGTGCTGGTTGCGCCGGTGAACGCGACCTGGGCGGCGAACCACGCGGACCACTTCCGTTCCCTCGGGTTCCGGGGCTTTGTCTTTCAGGGCTTTTTGGACGACCTTTTCGCGCGGGCGGCGGAGCCCGCGCCGCCGGCCCCCTCCCCGGTGTCCGCGTATCCGCGCGACTGGCGGCTGCGCCTGGACGAGGCCCGTCTGGCGGTGCTCCGGCTTTCCCATGCGGGACTCGACCGGAACTTCCTGCATGTGACGCTGGATGCGGGCGTCCCCTGGTTTTCCGACAGGGGGCGCGCCGCCGCGCTGGCGGGGGTCTTTGCGCTGGCGGGGGAGTTCTGCCGCGAGACCGGACTGCGCGGGGTGTTTTTGGAGGCGCCCGGGTCGGGCTTCCTGTTTGACCCCGACTGGGACGGATATCCGGCGGAGGCGCGGGAGACCCTGCCCGCGGCGGCTTCGGATGGGATCCTGCGGGCGCTGCGCGCGTGCTACCGGGCCTTTCCGAAGGGGGAGATGGCGCTGCTCGCCGACGCGCCCGAGGCCTGCGGCCCCCTGTGGTTTCCGTTTTTCGACGGCGTGGCTGCGTCCATCGGCGACGCGGCGATCCCGCTGCGCGTGGTGCTGCGGGAGTCCCGGATGCTGCACGATCCGGCCTCGCTCGACCGCGAGCTCGCACGCATGGACCGCATGGCCGAAGGGACGCTCGCGCCGCAGAACCTGGCGCGCTGGCGCGCGTCGGGCGGCTGGTGCCTGGCCCTCGACCCGGTGAACCCCTCGGGGGCCGTTCCCACGCCGCGCTATCCTTTGGAGACCTTCCGTCTGCTCCGCGCGGCGGCGAAGCTCCGGTCGGCGGACCATTTCTTCGTGCTGTCCCCGCTGGGGGGCTGGTGGGGCGTGCCCGAGGCGGACGCGCCCCAGTATGCGCAGTTGAAACAGGGGGGCGGCGGGGCGGTGCGTCCGGCGCCGCCGTTTCCGGCGGAGCTGGCGTCCTTCGTGATGTCGGGGCCCTTCGACGGGTGCGCCGTGGTGGGGGGGATGGAGGTGCAGGGGAAGCGGGCGGACATCCTGTCGTCGGACCGCGGCGCCTTTGTGGTCGCCTGGGAGGGACTGCCGGAGGGGTTTCAGTTCAAACGGCGGCGCGGCATCACCACGTCGGTCACGCTGGAGGACGAGGCGGTGCTGCCCTGCGCCCCGAAAGGCGGCGGGGTAACGGTGCCCCCGGTGAACCGGCCGGCGGTGGTGGGGCCCCTGCCGCCCCTCGACTACGCCCTGCCCGCCGCCCTGCGGTTTGCGCTGGACGGGCCGCTGCATCCGGGGCCGGTGCGCGCGGGGGTGCGCTTTGGTTTGGTCAACCCCACGGGCGCGACCCTTGGGGGCGGGCTGCTGCTGGTGCCGCCGGAGCACCTGTCTGCGGGCCGCGCGGAGACGCGCTTTTCCCTGCCGCCCTTCCAGTCCCGGATCGAAACCCGCACCCTCCAGGGGGTGGCGCGCTTCGGCGAGGACGCGTCTTTTTCCGTCACCTTCCTGGACGCGGACCGTCCCCCGGTCACGCGGTCGTTTCAGGCGCCCGTGATCCCCAAGCTGGGGTGGTCCATTCCCTGCGACGGCATTCTCATGGGCGCGCCCGCGGCGGCTTTTGGCCCGCGCCGCGGGGACGCGCGGGTGTACTGCCTCAGCGAGCGCGGGGAGACGGTCTGCGCGGACCTCGACGGGCGGGTGGTGTGGAAGAACCGGGAGTACCGGTTTCCCGGGCAGAACCCGCCCGCGGCGGTGTGGTCGCTGCTGGGGCCGGTGGTGGCCTTGCCCGTCATGGACGGCCTCCAGTTTCTCGGCGCGGACGGGGCGCCCGCGGAGAAGTACCCGGTGGCCTACGGCGAGGGTTGCGGGGGCATTGTCCCGTGGACGGGCGCGTCGCCGGTGGAGGCGGGATTCATCGTGCTGCGCAAGGACGGGGAGCTGGCGCGGCTGTCCCCCCGGGGGCGGGTGGTGTGGCGCGCGGCCACGGGACTGCTGGACGGGCGGGTGGCCGCGGACATCGGGAACCGGCGCATCTACGCGGCGGGCGCCCCCGGCGGGGCCGACAGCCTGCCGCTGCTGTCGGTCTTCACCTCCGAGGGCGCGCCGTTGTGGTCGGCGGAGCTGTCCGCGCCGCCGGTGTCCGAGCCGGCTCCGTCGGCCGACGGCGCGCGCGTGGCCGTGGGCCTCGCCGATGGAAACGTGTTTGTCTTCTCCACGGCGTCCGGCGACCTGCTGGAGACGCTGCCCACGGCGTCCGGGCGCTTCCCCAGTTTCGTGTTTCCCCTGTCCGACCCGCAGCGCCCCGGCGTGACGGTGTGGGTCACGGCGGACATCGGCGGGATCACCGGGCTGGACCCCGGCGCGCGGGGACGCGCCTGGTCCGTGGACCTGGACGGGGTGGTGTCGGCGGCGGCGCTTCCCAACCGGCTGGGGGT
>JAPXRP010000245.1:0-5742 GCA_033813475.1 Candidatus Hydrogenedentota bacterium | reverse complement strand
CGCCGGGCTCGTGGAGGGCCTCGAAGATGGTGACGGCGTGCCCGAGCTTGATGAGGTCGCCGGCGACGGTGAGCCCGGCGGGTCCGGCGCCGACGATGGCGACCTTTTTCCCGGTGGCGGGCGGCAGCTCGGGGACTTCCATCTCGCTGTTGAGGCGCTCATAGTCCGCCACGAAGCGCTCAAGGCGGCCGATGGCGACGGGCTCGCCCTTGACGCCGAGGATGCAGACCTTTTCGCACTGCTCCTCCTGGGGGCACACGCGGCCGCACACGGCGGGCAGCGAGTTCGTCTCCTTCAGCTTGTGCGCCGCCTCGATGAACTTCCCCTCCTTGACCAGGCCGACGAACCCGGGGATGTCGTTCTGGACGGGGCAGCCGTCCACGCAGCGGGGCTTCTTGCACTGGAGGCAGCGTCCGGCCTCCAGCATCGCCGTCTCGATGCTGTACCCGTGGGGCACCTCCTCGAAATTGTGCGCGCGGTCCTCCGGCGCCTGCTCCGGCATCGCCTGCCGCGGAACCTTTTTGCTTTCAGCCATGACTTTCGACCTCGTCCCTTGACCCGCGCGGGCGCGGGGTGTTGTGCTTTCAGGCGTGGCAGCCGCAGCCGCCGGGGTGGTGAGGATGCGCGCCGACGGAGGCGGTGCGGCCCACGCTCTGGATTTCCGCCGCCGAATACGCCGACCGGCGGTCCTTCACCTCGTCCCAGTCAATCTGGTGGGCGTCGAAGAAGGGGCCGTCCACGCAGGCGAACTTGATCTGGTCGCCCACGGTGATGCGGCACGCGCCGCACATGCCCGTGCCGTCCACCATGATCGGGTTCAGCGAGGCCAGCGTGGGAATGCCGTACGGCGCCGTCTCCTTCGCCGTGATCATCATCATGAAGGGGCAGCCGACCGCGACGACCAGGTCCACCTTTTCGCCCGCGGCGAGGCGGTCCTTGAGCACGTCGGCCGCGTGGCCCTTGACGCCGTTGGACCCGTCCATGGTGGACTGGATGAACTCGTCGGAGACGCGCTCCAGCTTGTCGCGGTGGTATTCCAGGTACCACGAGCGCGCCTCGGCGATGGAGACGACCCGGTTGCCCGCCTCCCGGAAGGCGCGGGCGGCGGGGTACATGGCGCCGATGCCGTAGCAGCCGCCCAGCAGGACCACGGTGCCATAGTTGCGGATGTCGAGGGGGATGCCCAGCGGGCCGGTCACATGGGCCAGGCACTCGCCCGGCTCCATGAGGCAGAGCTTGCGGCTGCTCTGGCCCTTTTCAAGCACGACGAAGGTGATGGTGCCCGCCTCGGCGTCCCAGTCGCACAGGGTGTAGGGCACGCGCTCCGAGAGGGCGTCGGCCATGACAATGGCGAACTGCCCGGCCTGCGCCTTGCGGGCCACCTCCGGCGCGTGCACCACGATCTCGTGCGTGTTGGGGATCAGCTCGCGTTTCTCGACGATGCGGAAGCGGCCGTCGGCGGGCGCTTCGGGGGCCATGAACGGTGCGCCGGGGGCCTTGACCGCCTCCGCCCGGACCACGGGGCAGGCCGGGTCGGCCGGGACTTCCTGAAGCCCCTCCACCAAGTCCTCCAGCAGGTGGTTGCGGTAATAGCGGCGGCGCTTCGTGATGTCCAGCGCGGCGGGGGGCGCGGCGGCGCGGTTCATGTGGAAGAGCACGGGGCCGCAGTCCATCTCCTTGCGGATGGATTCGACACTTTCGTAGCCGAGGGCCTCGCCGCCGAGGGCCTGCGCGAGGTCGCGGACGATCCGCCACTCGGGCAGGGCCAGACCGGGGGCCATGCATCCCGCACGCATCGGGCGGGGCGTGCCGTTCGCATCGGGCAGGCTGCCCTCGACCTCCGCGAGGACGGCGGCGGGGAACACGAAGTCCGCCTTCTCTTGGAGGGGCGAGGGGTGGCAGTCCATCAGCACGAGGACCTCAAGGTCCGCGGCGGCCTCCGGCGGGAAAAACGAGCCCGTGGTGATGACGGCGCGCACGTCCCCGGGAAGCGAAACCTCCGAGCGCCCCCAGGCGTCGGGGACGGCGGTGATGAAATGGGGCGACCCCATGAGCTCGCGGGTGAAGCGCTCGAAGACCCGCCGGTCCTCCAGGGTGCTCGACGGGTCGCAGACAAAGGCAAACTCCGCCCCGCGGAAATGGTCGAGGCGGGCGGCGGCCTGCTCCAGGGCCAGCTTCCAGTCCGACTGGCGCAGCACCGCGCCCACGCGCACATGGGGGAAGTGGAGGCGGTCGGGCCCCGCGAGGAACTCCGCCATGGCAAAGCGGCCCAGGACGCACAGCGGCACGCCGGGGTCCACGGCGCGCGCGCCGACCATCTGCCCGTTCACCGAGGACACGCTCATGGCGCAGCCCTGGTCGCAGAGGCCGCAGGTGGTGGCGGTGGAGGCGTCGGGCCGTCCGTACCACTTGGCGAAGCGGTCGGAGAGGGTGCCCGTCGGGCAGACGTCCACGCAGGCGCCGCAGAAATTGCAGCCCGCCTCCACGAGGGTCTGGTCGAAGGCCTGGCCGATGCGGGCGTTGCTGCCGCGGCCGACGAAGTCAATGACGGCGCGGCCCTGCTGGTCCTTGCAGACCCGCACGCAGCGGCCGCAGAGGATGCACAGGTTCAGGTCGCGGTCCATGAAGGGGTTGTCGCGCTCCAGGGGCCGCTGGTGGTAGATCGGCGGCACGGGCAGCTCCGCCAGCTCCAGCTCCTCCGCCAGGCCGCGCACCTCGCAGACCGGCTTGTTGTTGCAGGTGTGGCAGCCCGTGGTGCGGCCGGCCTTCTCGGGCTCGGGGCGGTAGGCGTCGCACTCCGCGCGCCGCCCGCAGAGCAGGCAGGCGTTCGGGTGCTCCAGCATCATGAGCCCGAGGACGTTGCGCCGCAGCTTTTTCAGCTCGGGGCCCTGCGTGCGGACAACCATGCCCTCCGCCGCCGGGGTGGTGCAGGAGGGCGGGTAGCCCCGCATGCCCTCGATCTCCACGACGCACATGCGGCAGCCGCCGTAGGGGGCCAGCCCCTCGTTCGCGCAGAGGTGCGGAATCTCGATCCCGCTGCGCAGCGCGCAGTCCAGCAGGGTCTCCCCTTCCCGCGCCTCGATGTCTCTTCCGTCAATGCTCAGTTTCACGGCTGGTGATCCTCAACCTTTCCCCGGCTGCGCCGGCGCGCCCGGGTCCTTCCGCTCCGTCCTGGGCTCCACGCGCCGCCGCTCCCCGCTGGTGCGGTAGATGGCCGCGTTGGCGGGGGCGCAGGCGGCCAGGCAGGAGCCGCAGTGGATGCAGGCGTTCTGGTCAATGAAATGCGGCGACTTGGACTCGCCGTGGATGGCGTCGGCGGGGCAGGCCCGCACGCACAGGCCGCAGCCAATGCACCGCGCCGGGTCAATCTGGTACCAGACCAGGGGCGGGCAGGTGAAGGCGCGGCACTCCTTGTCCTGGATGTGCTCCTCGTACTCGTGGCGGAAATAGCGCAGCGTGGTCTGGACGGGATTCGGCGCGGTCTGGCCGAGCCCGCAGAGGGAGCCCTGCTTCACCGTCGCGGCGATCTCCTCCAGGGTTTCCAGGTCCTTCGGCGTGCCGCCGCCCGCCACGATGCGCTCGAGGATGCCGAGCATGGCCCGGGTGCCCACGCGGCAGGGCACGCACTTGCCGCACGACTCCGCCTGGGTGAACCCGAGGAAGAAGCGGGCGATGTCCACCATGCAGCTGTCCTCGTCCAGCACGATCATGCCGCCGGAGCCCATGATGGTGCCCGCCGCGGTGAGGGACTCGTAGTCCACCGGCAGGTCCACCTTTTCGGCGGGGATGCAGCCGCCGGAGGGGCCGCCGGTCTGGACCGCCTTGAAGGTGCCGCCGTCGGCGATGCCGCCGCCGATGTCGAAGACGATCTGGCGCAGCGTGGTGCCCAGGGGCACCTCAACCAGGCCGGTCCGCGCGATCTTGCCCGCGAGGGCGAAGGTCTTGGTGCCCTTGCTGGATTCGCTGCCCACGCCCGCGTACCACTCCGCGCCGTTGCGCAGGATCAGCGGCAGGTTGCCGAGGGTCTCCACGTTCTGGATGACCGTGGGCTTGCCCCAGAGGCCGCTGATGGCGGGGAAGGGGGGCTTGGGCTGGGGCATGCCGCGCCGCCCCTCGACGGAGGCGATGAGCGCGGTCTCCTCGCCGCAGACAAAGGCGCCCGCGCCCTTCTTGATGTGGATGTCGAAGGCGAAGCCCGAGCCGAAGATGTCCGCGCCGAGCAGGCCGGCGTCTTTCATCTGGCCGATGGCGATTTCCAGCCGCTGGATGGCCAGGGGATACTCCGCCCGGCAGTAGACGTAGCCCTCGGACGCGCCGATGGCCAGCCCCGCGATGAGCATGCCCTCCAGCACGGCGTGGGGGTCGCCCTCCAGCAGGGAGCGGTTCATGAACGCGCCGGGGTCGCCCTCGTCGGCGTTGCAGATCAGGTACTTCGGCGCGCCGGGGGCGCTGCGGGCAAAGGTCCACTTGCGCCAGGTGGGGAAGCCCGCGCCGCCGCGCCCGCGCAGCCCGGCGTCCCTCACCTCCTCAATGACCTTCTCCGGGCCCATTTCCAGGGCGCGCAGGAAGCCCTCGTAGCCGCCGCCCGCGAGGTAGTGGGCGAAGTTCTCGGGGTCAATGCGCCCGCAGTTGGCGAGCACGCGCCGCACCTGGCCGCGCATCATGGGGTGCTCCACCAGGGGCGCGATGCCGTGGGCCGCGGTGTCCGACAGGACGCCGAGGGCCCACTCCGCGCACGGCGCGCCGCCCGCGATGTGGCGGGCGAATATCTCGGAGGCCTCCTTCGGCCCCACGCCGCCGTAGCACACATCCGGCCCGCCGGGCGCGTGGACGATGACCAGGGGCTCGAAGCAGCAGGGCCCCAGGCACCCCACCTCGATGACCCGCGCGTCCAGACCCGCCCCGGCGGCCTCCTCCCGGAACCGGGCGATGACCTCCTCCGCCCCCGCGGCGCGGCCGCAGGTTGCCGCGCCGACATACACCACCGGCGCGGGGCTTTCCTCCAGCGCGCGCCACTCGGCCTTTGCGCCCGCATACGCCTCCGCAAGATGACTCATGACTTCCCGGCCTTTCTTTCGAACCCGTATTCCTTGAGAATCCGCTGCATCTTTTTGGGCGTGACCCCGGCGTAGACCTTGCCGTCCACCGTGAGCACGGGGGAAAGGGCGCAGCAGCCCAGGCAGGCCACCCGCTCCAGGCTGAACTCCCCGTCGGGTGTCGTGCCGCCCACCGCCACGCCCAGATAGCGGCACAGCTCCTCGGTGATCCGCGCCGCGGCGCGCACATGGCACGCCGTGCCGTTGCACACCTGGATGCGGTGTTTCCCCGGGGCGGTGAAGCGGAACTGGGTGTAGAAAGTCGCCACCCCGTAGGCCTCGTTCGCCGAGATGCCCGTCTCCCGCTCCAGGGCGCGCAGCGCCTGCGGCGAGATGTACCCCACCGCGGCCTGGATGTCCTGGAGAATGGGGATGAGCCCCGCCCGCGCGTCCGCATACCGCGCGACCACGTTCCTGACCAGCGTTTCCGTGTCCACTGCTGCTGCCGTCATCGGCCCACTCCCCGGGTGCGGGCAAAAAGCCGCCCCCACCCGTTTCATTTGGTCAACGTGTTTGTTGGAACCCGAAACCTTCCCGTGCCGCAGGACTCAAGCCGGTTCAGGTTGATTGTCCTCATCAGCATACCACCGCCCCCCGGCCAATGCAAGCGACGCAAAACGTTGCAGCAGAATAGGTTGCATTCTCA
>JAPXRP010000244.1:0-5746 GCA_033813475.1 Candidatus Hydrogenedentota bacterium | reverse complement strand
GACGGAACAGCGACTGCACGGCCTGGGGCAGCCGCGTGTGGCCCGCGCCGAACACGGCCCTGCCCTGCGCCGCCGCGTGGCGCGCCGTCTGGATGCTGCCGCCCATCTTGCGCGGCTCCACCACGCAGACCACCCGCGCCAGCGCGGCGATGAGGCGGTTCCGCGCGACGGCCGCATGGGTCTGCCATCCGGCATGGGGGGGGCACTCGCTCAGCAGCAGCAGGCGTCCCTCCCTCCCCGCCTCCCGCCATGCGTCCGGCAGGGCCAGCGTGAGCAGCCCCTGGGGAAACAGGGCCACCGAGCGGCCGCCGTTCCGCAGGGCCGTTTCATGGGCCGCCGTGTCCACGCCCGCCGCCGCGCCGCTCACCACCACCGCCCCCCCCCGCACCAGCGACGCCGCGCAGCGGCCCGCCGTGCGGAGACCGCTGCGGCTTGGCGAGCGCGTGCCCACCACGGCCCCCGCCACCGCCGACGCCAGCGCCAAGTCACCCGTGTAATAAAGCAGCGGCGGCGCGTCCGCGCCGAGACAGGCATCAAACGCCGCCGGATATCCCGCCGCCCCCCGGCACACAACCCGCACCCCGTCCGCCTCCGCCTTCCGCAGCCCCTCCTCGCACGCCGCCCACTCGGCCCAGGGCAACTGCGCGACCCACTCCGCCTGGTGCGGCGTGAGCAGCGGATGCGCCGCCAGCACCCGCGCAATCGGCCACCCCGCCAAAGGCCGCCACCGCGCCGGGTCCGCCCCAAACACGTCCAGCAGCCGGTTTGCCGAACGGATCCCCAGCCCCGGCTGCCGCAGCAGCAGGAGAACAAGCGGCGCGGAGGTAATCCGCACCAAGGGTGTGTCGCGCCGGGCCATGAGCGTGCCTTGCCTCTGGGAGACTGCCTCCCGCGCGCACATGATAGCACGGCCCCCAGACGCCGCACTTCCGCTATTGCCGTGAAAAGTCTTCTGGCTGACTTCTGGCTAATCGGGTGGGGCAATCGCACCAAAATCCGTGAGTCCTTTCTGGAAGGAATCCGTTCATCGCCTTTCCACGATATCTTCAACGCTGAAAGCGTTGCCGAATATAGCCCAGGCCAGGCCGCCGCCCGAAGGGCCAGGCCTGCCCTGGGTTATCCGGGCCAGAACAGAACATGCCCTGAAAGGGCAGCCGAGATTGTGGCGGCCCCCAAGGACAAGGCAGGCGGGACGCCTGCGGCGCAAAGAAGACCTGCGGATTGTGGTTCAGTACTGAAGGCGTCCCGCCTGCCCCGTCTTCTTCCAGAAAACGAATTTAGGCTGCCCTTTCAGGGCATGTTTTTTTGGGGGCCTCATCCCCAGGGCAGGCCTGGCCCTTCGGGCGGCGGCCTGGCCTGGGCTATATTCGGCTGTCCCTTCGGGACAACAAGAACCGAGTCACGGATTGCCGGGGCGGTCATGTCGTTCACCGGCGCTTCCCGGGGGACGCTTTGGTGCGATTGCCCTGGCTGATCGGGTCTTGCCAAACACGAAGCAAAGGATGGTATGCTCTTGCTCGGTGGAGACCGGTGGGATGTCCTGATGTCGGCAAGGAAACAGGAGAAGGAAGGCTCGAGTGCTCGAAAAGGAATGGCGGGACTACTTCATCAAGGTCTATGTGGGCATAGGGATTGTCATAGGCGTCCCGATTGTCACCATCGCTCTTGCCAAATATGGGTTTGACAAGGACACGATACTGGCGGGGATGTTTTCCTTCTCTACCCTCGCCCTGGCGCTTTGGTATGCGGCAAAGTATGTCGTTCCGTTTCTTCCCTGGAAACGCCATCCAACTTCAGAGATGACTCAAAGTAAGTCTTCCGAGGAGTGCGGAGACCAATTGCCAGCAATGGGGGGGCTGCTCTATTCGCTGAATCGGCACAAACGCTCCTGGACAGGCTTCATGATCGTCAGCGGCTTTTCCTTCGCCCGAATACTGCACATCTTTCTGAGCGGACACAGTGGCGGCCCCTCACGGCCGGAGTCGGCGTGGGCGTACTTGATGACACATGCTCTCTCGCTGGTTCTTTCTGCCGCCTTTATTCCGTTCCTCTGGATATGGGCACCCAAGTTTTCCAGGGTGGGCAAGTGGTATCTTTTTTTTGCCTTGTTAGACGCGCTCTCAATCATCCGCAGTGACAGCTCCCTCAGTTTTCTTTATGTGAACGTTCTGCGCAGTGGCTGGTGGCCCATTGCCGTGTTCTGGGGGCCGATCTCGCTCTGCTGGGCCTTCTATGCCCTGCGGGAGCGCAAGTCTCCCGCCGCCGCTGAGAACGACCCATGAAACACCGCCGCACGCAGGAGCCGCAGGAAGGACCGAAACTGCCCGAGGGGTTTCTCCTTGGCGGAACGGTGGGGGCGCACCAGACGGAGGGGGGGGATTTTCACAGCGACTGGTGGCGGTGGGAGCAGCGTCCGAAGCGGATCGCGGACGGGGCCACCTCGGAGACCGCCGCGGACCATTGGAACCGGCACGGGGCGGATTTCGCCCTGGCGCGGAAGCTGGGGTTGAACGCCGCTCTTGTCAGCCTGTCGTGGGCGCGGGTGTGTCCGGAGCCGGACACGGTGGACGCGGATGCGCTGGCGCATTACGCGGAGGGGTTCGCCGGGATGCGGGACCTGGGTTTGACGCCCGTGGCCGCGCTGCACGAGGTGGCCGCGCCGCGCTGGTTCGCGGAGGAGGGCGGCTGGGCGGGCGCGCGGGCGGCGGCGCGGTTTGAGGCCTATGCGCGGGCGGCGCTGGAGGCGCTCGCACCCCTGTGCCGCGACTGGGTGCCCGTGGTGGAGCCGGAGCACTGGATCACGCGGTCGCAGTCGGAGGGCGCATGGCCCGGGCGCGCGCGCGGACGCCGCGCCCCGGAGACGATCCGCCGGCATCTCGCGGCGGCCCACGGCGCGGCGGCGCGCATCCTGCGCTCCCTGCGGCCGGACGCGCGGGTCGGCGCGTCGGTGCGGGCCTTCGAGGTGGATCCGTGGGACCCGGACAGTCCCTGGGACTGGCGGGCCGCCGAACGCCTGCGCCGCCGGCTGAACCATGCCTTCTTCGAGGCGGCCGCGCGGGAGGAGGGCGGAAAGCCGGACTTCATCGCCATGTCCTGGGGCGGCGCGGTGCGCGCCGGGTTCAGTCCGCTGGCGGCGCGGTTCTCCCATGCCAAAGTCGCGCGGGACGGCGCGGGGTTCTCGCTGTGCCTGGAGGACGCCCCGGCAGACGCGGACGGGTTTGAGCAGGCGCTGGTGGCGATGGCGTCGCACGGCGCGCCGCTGATCGTGACGGGACTCCCGGACCCGGGGGGCGACGGCCCCGCCCGGTGCGCGCGGCTCCGCGACCATTTGGAGCGGATCCTGCGGCGCACGGCGGAGGAGCCGCCACTGGTTGTCGAAGGCTTTTTCCCACAGCCCCTGCTGGACGGGTTTGCCTGGGAAAAGGGGTTTACCACGGGCGGCGGGCTCCTGCATGTGAACCGGGACACCCTGGCCCGGACCCCGAACACCACGGCCTATTTCCTCGGCGACATCGCGGAGCACGGGGAAATCCGCCCCGGCACGGCGGCAAGGTATTGCGGCGGGGAAATGCGGGGCTGAGGCCGGGGTGTTAGGAAAAGAGGATACAGGTTGGAAGCCCTTGCCTCCTCCCCGACGGCCTCTTTGAGGTGGCATGGGCATCCTGCCCATGCTCTTCTTGACTTAACCGTGAGGAAGGCGGGCCCATGGGTTCTCCGGCAATCGTATGGCTGCGCAATGACCTCCGGCTGGACGACCATCCGGCGCTGGCGGAGGCCTGCCGCGCGGGCGGCGCGGTCATCCCGGTGTTCATCCATCCTGAGGGGGCCGAATCTCCCTGCGCGCCGGGCGCGGCGTCCCGCTGGTGGCTGCATCATTCGCTGGAGCGCCTGGATGCGGCCCTGCGCGCGCGCGGGTCGCGGCTGGTGGTGCGGCGCGGGGATCCGGCCCGTGTGCTGGAGGACCTGGCGCGCGGGACCGGCGCGGGGTCCGTGGGATGGGAGCGGAAAGTGGAGCCGTCGGCCCGGCAGGACGAGGCGCGCGTCCGCGCGGCGCTGGAGGCGCTGGGCGCCCGGTGCCACCCCTGCCCGCCGAACCTGCTGGCAGACCCTGAAACAACCCTGACGAAATCCGGCGGGCCGTTCCAGGTGTTCACGCCCTTTTGGAAATCCGCTTCCGCGCAGGCCCCCTCCCCTCCCCTGCCCGCGCCCGCGCGCATCCCCGCGCCGGACACCTGGCCAGCCTCGCTGTCTCTTGAAGACCTGGAGCTCCTGCCGAAGCCTGACTGGGCGGCGGGGTTCCGGGAGGCGTGGTGTCCCGGCGAAGCGGGCGCGGCGCAAGCGGGGACGGATTTTGCCGACGGCGCCCTTTCCGAATATCCCACAGCCCGCGACCTGCCGGGTGTGGAGGGCACCTCGCGCCTGTCGCCGCACCTGCACTTCGGCGAGATCAGCGCACGCCGGATCGTCCAGGAGCTGGCGGCGCGCGCCGTGATGAACACGGCCGCCGAAGCCTGGATTCGCCAATTGTACTGGCGCGATTTCGGCCACCACATGCTGTTCCACTTTCCGCACACGGAGACGGCCCCCCTGCGGGAGGCCTTCGCGGCCTTCCCCTGGCGCGACGACCCGGACGCCGCCGAAGCCTGGCGGCGCGGCCGCACCGGGTATCCGATTGTGGACGCGGGCATGCGCGAGCTGTGGCATACGGGCTGGATGCACAACCGGGTCCGCATGATCGCGGCCTCGTTCCTCGTGAAAGACCTGCTGCTCCCGTGGCAGACGGGCGCAGCGTGGTTTCTCGACACCCTGGTGGACGCCGACGCGGCAAACAACAGCCTGGGCTGGCAGTGGACGGCGGGATGCGGCCCCGACGCCGCCCCCTGCTTCCGCGTGTTCAACCCGGTCCTCCAGGGGATGAAGTTCGACCCGGACGGCGCGTATGTCCGGCGGTGGGCCCCCGAGCTGGCGGGGCTGGACAACCGCTGGATCCACCGCCCCTGGGAGGCCCCGGGGGATGCGCTGCGCGCGGCCGGGGTGACCCTGGGCGGGAACTGGCCGCGTCCCATCGTGGACCACGCCGCCGCGCGGGACCGCGCCCTGGCGGCGCACGCGCACCTTGCGCGCCGCTGACCGCGTCCGGGGTTGACATTCTGTCTGCGAAAACGGGATAGTATGCGAAAAACCAGACTGGGCGCGAATCCGGCGCATTGTTTACAATCCCGCACCAACAGGAGAGCAGACATGGCAAAAGTGGTCACCGCAGACGAGGCCGTTGCGCAGATCAAGGACGGGGCGAGCGTGCTGGTGGTGCCGATGCCGTCGGAGGAGGTGTATCCGGCGTTTAACCGGGTCTTCGAGGCGACCGGCTCCCCGCGCGACCTGACCTTCATCTGGGCGGCGGGCCTGGGCCCCTTCAGCCCCGAGCGCAGGGGAATGAACCACTTCGGCTATCCCGGCCTGATGAAGCGGGTGATCGGCGCGCACTTCGGCCTGAACCACGAGGTGGTCAAACTGATCGCCATGAACCAGGTGGAGGCGTACAACATCCCGCAGGGCGTCATGTGCCAGCTCTACCGCGAGATGGCGGGGGGGCGCCCCGGCCTGCTCACCCGCGTGGGGCTGGGCACTTTTGTGGACCCGCGCCAGGACGGCGGAAGGCTGAACGAGCGGACCCGCGCCTGCGAGGATCTCGTGGAGCTGCTGGAGATTGACGGCCGGGAAATGCTGCTGTACAAGTCCCTGAAGG
>JAPXRP010000243.1:0-5759 GCA_033813475.1 Candidatus Hydrogenedentota bacterium | reverse complement strand
CACGGAGAGATAGGCCGCCTCCGCCCCCGCAACATCCCCCATGGCCGACAGCGCCCGCGCCTCGCCCAGTTTCCCGGGCACGCCCCCCACCTCCCGCCACAGGGACAGGCACTCGGCGAACCGCCCCCGGGAAAGATGCTCCGTTGCGAGCTTCTGGACCATCACCAAGACATGCGTCTGCAGCAGCTCGTTGTCTGGCCGGAGCGAAAGGGCGGCACGGGCCTCCCCGAGGGCCTCCGCGTGCCGCAGCGCCCGCGAGCAGGCGAGGCTGAGAAAGTACCGCGGCCAGGCGTAGTCCGGGTGCGCCGCCGCGAGGGCACGCCATCTCAGCGCGGACTCCCCGTCGGAAAGGTGCGCCCTGTGCAGGCCGTCCAGCGCCGCGCACGCCGTGTAGTCGTCCCCCGCCAGCCCGACCGCCGCAAGATGCGCCGCCTCCGCCCCCGCAACATCCCCCATGGCCGACAGCGCCCGCGCCTCGCCCAGTTTCCCGGGCACGCCCCCCACCTCCCGCCACAGGGACAGGCACTCGGCGAACCGCCCCCGGGAAAGATGGTCGTCGGCGAGCTTCTGGACCATCACCAAGACATGCGCCTGCATCAACTGGTTGTCCGGCGAAAGCGCCAAGGCCGCGCGGGCCTCTTGAAGCGCCTCCTCGTGGCGGGCGATTCGCGCGCGCGCGAGGCTGAGCATATAGCGCGCCCAGACGTGGTTCGGGCGTGCCGCTGCGACCAACCCCCATTTCTGCGCGGCCTCCCCGGGGGAAAAGTGCGCCCTGTACAGGGCGTCCAGCGCCTCGTACGTTGCATAGTCGCCGCCGGAGACGCCGACGGCCTCAAGGCAGGCCGCCTCCGCCCCCGCAACATCCCCGAGGGCCGACAGGGTCTTCGCCTCGCCCAGTTTCCCGGGCACGCCCCCCACCTCCCGCCACAGGGGCAGCGCCTCGGCAAACCGCCGCCGGGAAAAATGCTCCGTTGCGAGCTTCTGGACCATCACCAAGACATGCGCCTGCATCAACTGGTTGTCCGGCGAGAGCGCCAAGGCAGCGCGGGCCTCTTGAAGCGCCTCCGCGTGCCGCAGCGCCCGCGAGCAGGCGAGGCTGAGAAAGTACCGCGGCCAGAAGCGGTTCGGGTGCGCCGCCGCGACCAACCCCCATTTCTGCGCGGCCTCCCCGGGGGAAAAGTGCCCCGTGTACAGGGCGTCCAGCGCCTCGTAGGGTGCATAGTCGCCGCCGGAGACGCCGACGGCCTCAAGGCAGGCCGTCTCCGCCCCCGAAACATCGCCCAGGGCTGCCAAGACCCGCACCCTTCCCAGCAACGCCATTGTCAGATAAACCTTGTCTGGAAAACGGCGCGCCAACGCGGGATGCAGCCGAAGCACCTTGCGGACGGCTTCCGGCACCCAACGCCACCGCGCAACGGTCTCGCTTTCCGTGACAATTCCGTATTCTTCCAGGGCGTCGGAAAGCCGGCCGCTCTCCTTAAAGGCCAGGCCCCGCGCGCAATGGCGCAGCGCCGGGGGAAAGACCGCCGGATCCATCGCGTCCCATTCGGCCAGCAGCCCCTCAAGGTTGCCCTCTTCCAGATACAGGGACGTCATGTGCTCCAGGGAGACGTCGCGAAGCGTGCGCCGGGCGATCATCCCGCGGCAGTCGCTCTTGTCGGGATACCGGTGCGCCTTGGGAAGCGCGGGCGGCGGCCCCGGCGTCCACCGGCTCACGGAAACCCGCACCCGGCACTCCGCGGACGTCTCGGCGTCCAGCACAAGCTCCCCGGCCGCGCCCGGCGGGGTCTCCGGAAGAAACAGGTAATGGCAGCGGCAGGCGTCCACCGGGAACCCCTCTCCCGCCGGCGACACCGTCCGGGAGTCGCCGCTTCCCGTCCGGGTGAAGGTCAGCCGCATGTCCTCCGGCGCGCCGGGAAGCAGGTCCACCGCAATCAGCAGCGGGCATCCGTCCGTCAGCGGCCTGCTGAACCGGGTGGTCCCGGGGTCCAGCCGCATCTCCGCCGCATGGCGGCGCCGTCCAAGCCAGTCGTTCCAGGACTCGGACAGCTCCCCGCCTGTCCGCGCATCCCGCCACGGCGGCAGCGCCCACGGGCCGGCGGTGATGTCCACCCAGGAATCCGCGACCGGCGCCGGCCCAAGCTGCAAGCCCCGGGCCATGTCCGCCGCCGGCACAAACGCCCCAAAGTCCCGGATGAACTGCTCCAACGCCGCGCGGTCGTTGCGCACCAGCAGCACATCGAAGGTTCCAAGGTCGGGGAGATTCGCGTTCTGGGCGATGATGAACGGCTCCAGGGAGGGAAACACCTCCGGGCAGTGGAGCAGCCTGTACAACCTCCCCCGCAGACACGGCGGAGAGAACTGGACATAGGTGAGACGCTTGCCCACGAACAACCCGTGCCAGTTAATCACACCGAGACCCATGGCATAGTCCACGCAGGAGCTGCTCTCGGCGACCAGCTCCCGGTCCGTGAGCCCGGCCATTTCCACAACCCGCACCTCTTTAAGCAGATAGGGCGGCCAGCCGCCGTTTTCCGCCAGCAACAGGTCGTCCGCCTCCTGACCCAGCACCCGCCCGGTGACGTGGTTGTCCAGGGGGTAGTCGCCGCCGTCCGGCGTGAGCAGAACCCCATTTACTCTCCCCGGCCAGTTCGACGCCATGGCGCGGAGCATCGCGGGGTCCGCCAGCCACGCCGCCCCGGCCAGAAACGCCCCCGCCAGAATTGCGCGGAACACCGGGGCGCGGCACCGCCAGCACCACGCGAAACCCGAAGCCGCAAGCAGCGCGAACGCCCCAAACAGCGGCGCGAGAAGGCGGAAGTACCCCATCCAGTCCCCGCCGTTGCGCAGCACCACCGCCGCGTTCAGGAGCAGCAAGAGAAGCAGGAGCGACGCGCCCAACCGCCGTCCCCGGTCGGCGGGCCCCAGCACCACCAGCACAATCATCCACGGACCGAGGGCCCAGGCGTATGCGCCCAAGTGGCGCATGCCCGCGAAAAAGGTCACCGAGAAAGGGACGCTTCCCTTAGCCCGCATCGTGTGGGGAACAATGTCCCCGTAATACGCGTACCGGAGAAGGACCATGCCCGCCACCAGCGCCACAATCACCCCCGCCCACAGCAATCCCGCGCGGCGCGCCCGGCCCTCCGCCGTCAACGCCCGCACGCCCAGCCAGCACACCGCGAGGGCCGCGTAGCCCGGCGCCTCGGGCCGGTTCCCCAGCAGCACCGCCACCCCCGCCACCAGCGCCGCCGGGCGGTTCCCCGCCGCGCCCAGGCACACCAGGGCCATCCCCAGCGCCGCCGCGCTCCCCTCCAGACCGTTCTGATACCCCGCCGGAAGCAGCGTCATCGCGCAAAGCAGCAGCGGTGCAAGCAGGGAAAACCAGGAACGCCGCCCAAACCACGCCACAGACGCGGCGGCGGTCAGCGCGTAGGCGGCCAGGGCATGCCCCACCACCAGCAGCGAGCAGGCGAGCGTCATCGAAATCCCCAGCGCGTACAGGCCCGCCAGGCAAAACGCCCAGTACGGGTTGCTGATCCCCTCCACATACTCCCCGGGGTTGTAGACCAGCCCCACCCCCTCCGCCAGGTTCCGCGCATACCGGAACGTGATGTAGCAGTCCTCCCCCTGAATGCCGAAGAACACCAGAAGCTGCGCCATGAACAGCAGGAAAAGAACCGCATGGAAAAAAGGAACCCACCGCCCCCCGTCCACCGTCCGGGGGGCCGACATCCCGTCCTGCTCAAGCCGTTCCAAATGCATCCGGGAAAACATACCACCTCTCTCCGGGAACGGACAACCGTAACGCCGAGACTAACGGTCCTGCATGCCCGCGCCCAGCAGCGCGGTGGCTGCCTGAAGGTAGGCCTCCTGCGCCTCATCGCCGCGCGAAAGCGCGTCCAGCGCGCAGCCCCGGTAGATGGGGGCCCAGGGCTGGTCCGGAACCCGCCGCGCCACCTCCGCCCATCGGCCCAGCCTTTCCCCGGGCGCGCACTGCGCCGTGTAAAGGGCGGCGAGCCCCTCGTAGGCGTCGAACAGCCCCGCCTCCGGCTCCGTTGTCAGGAGCACGGAGAGATAGGCCGCCTCCGCCCCCGCAACATCCCCCATGGCCGACAGCGCCCGCGCCTCGCCCAGTTTCCCGGGCACGCCCCCCACCTCCCGCCACAGGGACAGGCACTCGGCGAACCGCCCCTGGGAGAGATGCTCCGTTGCGAGCTTCTGGACCATCACCACAACGTGCGTCTGCAGCAGCTCGTTGTCCGGACGGAGCGAAAGGGCCGCGCGGGCCTCCCCGAGAGCCTCCGCGTGCTGCAGCGCCCGCGAGCAGGCGAGGCTGAGAAAGTACCGCGGCCAGGCGTGCTCCGGGTGCGCCGCCGCGAGGGCCCGCCATCTCAGCGCGGCCTCCCCGTCGGAAAGGTGCGCCCTGTGCAGGCCGTCCAGCGCCGCGCACGCCGTGTAATCGTCCCCCGCCAGCCCGACCGCCGCAAGATGCGCCGCCTCCGCCCCCGCAACATCCCCCATGGCCGACAGCGCCCGCGCCTCGCCCAGTTTCCCGGGCACGCCCCCCAGTTCCCGCCACAGGGACAGGCACTCGGCAAACCGCCCCTGGGAAAGATGGTCGTCGGCGAGCTTGCGCACCATCACCAAAACATGCGTCTGCAACAGTTCGTTGTCCGGACGGAGCGAAAGGGCCGCGCGGGCCTCCCCGAGGGCCTCCGCGTGCTGCAGCGCCCGCGAGCAGGCGAGGCTGAGAAAGTACCGCGGCCAGGCGTGCTCCGGGTGCGCCGCCGCGAGGGCCCGCCATTTCTGCGCGGCCTCCCCATCGGAAAGGTGCGCCCTGTGCAGGCCGTCCAGCGCCGCGCACGCCGTGTAGTCGTCCCCCGCCAGCCCGACCGCCGCAACATGCGCCGCCTCCGCCCCCGCAACATCCCCCATGACCGACAGGGTCTTTGCCTCGCCCAGTTTCCCGGGCACGCCCCCCACCTCCCGCCACAGGGGCAGCGCCTCGGCAAACCGCCCCTGGGCAAGATGCTCCGCTGCGAGCTTCTGGACCATCACCAGAACATGCGTCTGCAGCAGCTCGTTGTCCGGACGGAGCGAAAGGGCCGCGCGGGCCTCTTGAAGCGCCTCCGCGTGCCGCAGCGCCCGCGAGCAGGCGAGGCTGAGAAAGTACCGCGGCCAGACCTGGTCCGGGTGCGCCGCCACGAGGGCCCGCCATTTCTGCGCGGACTCCCCGTCGGAAAGGTGCGCCTTGTACAGGCGGTCGAGCACCCCGCACAGGGCGTAGTCTTCCCCCGAGAGGCCGACCACCGCAAGGTACGCCGCCTCCGCCCCCGCAACGTCGCCCATCGCCGCCAGCACCCGCAGGCGGCCTGCCGCGGCCATGTGCAGATGCCTGCCGTCGAACAGAATCTCCGCCCAGGCGGGAATCTGCCCCAGCCCGTCGCGGAGCTCCTCCGGCACCCAGCGCCACTGTGCGGCGGTCTCGCTTTCCGTGACAACACCATATTCTTCCAGGGCGTCGGGAAGCCGGCCGCCCTTCTCAAAGGCCAGGCCCCGCGCGCAATGGCGCAGCGCCGGGGAAAGGAAGGCCGGGTCCATCGCGTCCCACTCGCGCAGCAGCCCGTCGAGGTCGCCCTCCGCCAGATACAAAGACGTCATGTGCTCCAGGGCGACGTGGGGAAGCGTGCGCCGGGCGATCATCCCGCGGCAGTCGCTCTTGTCGGGATACCGGTGCGCCTTGGGCAGCGCGGGCG
>JAPXRP010000242.1:0-5785 GCA_033813475.1 Candidatus Hydrogenedentota bacterium | reverse complement strand
TGGCCATGGGCGCCTTCGCCCTGGCGGGGGCGGCGCTCTGCGCCACGCGCCGCCGGCGCGCCCTGTGGCCCGTGGCCGGATTCGCGGCGGTCTACTCGTTCTATTACGTCTACCTCGTCCCGATCACCTTCACCTGGTACAAGATGCCCTATCTGGCCGCGCTGGCGCTGCTGGCCGCGGCGGGGCTGGACGCGGCCCTTTCCCGCCTGGCCGCGCCCTGGCGCCTGCGGACGCAGGCGGCGGTGGCGGCGGCGTGGATGGGGCTGTTCGCGGCCGTGCTCCCGGTCACCTTTCCCACGGAGCGGCAGATCCAGCGGGACATTGAGAATCCCGTGCGCCGGGCGGCGGGGGAATACCTGCGCGACCGGATGCAGCCGGACGAGGCGGTGGGCGGCGAGCCCCTGGGCTACATGGGCTATTACTCGCGGGGCAACGTCTACGACTGGCCGGGCCTCGACAGCCGAGCGGTGGTGGACTGGAGCCGGAAGACGCCGCAGGCGCGGCGGTCCCTGGAGAACATGCTGCGGGAGCTGAAGCCGGAATACCTGTTCCTGCGGGACGCCGAAGTCCTGTATTCGTTCCAGATGCCGGCGTGGCTCAGAACCAACTACCACCCGGTGGCGGCGTTTCTGGCGGACCCGGAAAAGGCGCAGCACATCCGCTGGATCGAGACAAGCATGGACGTGCAGTACCGCATCTACAAGAAGAACCGGCCCGATGACCCGAAGCCGTATGACCAGGGCCTCTGGCCCGCCGCGCCGCCGGTGAATTTCCGGGACGTGGATCGGATATTCCTCATGGGGGCCTACTACGCCCAGGAAAACCTGTTTCCCCAGTCCATCGCGCACTACCGGCGTGTCACGGAGCTTGCCCCCGGCAATCTGGACGCCTGGCACGACCTGGCGGTGGTGCTGCTGCGCGCGGGACAACGCGACGCCGCCCGCGCCGCGGCGGCGGAAATCCCCAGGCGCGGCGGACGGCCGGACCCGGTGCTGGTGGAGGCCCTGAAGGACTGAAACAGCGCGCCGGGGCGTCCGCGAAAGACGCACCGGCGCGAAAGTTTTCCTGCTTTGAGGGTTACTTCTTCCCGGCGGTGCGGCCCGGCCATTTGTCCGTGCGGAAGGGGGAGGCGGGCAGGCCCGACGCGTTGGTGAGGGTGCACTCGGGGTTGTTCGCCCAGCCGTAGCGCACGGCCACGGGGTGGGGCACCTGCGGCGACGACACCACGACCTTCTTCCCCTCGATACGCGCGTCGGCCCACACGAATTTGCGGTCGGCTCCCGCGATCGAGAAGCCCTTGAGCGGGGCGTTGCCCTGGGTGGACAGCCCGCAGGCGTGGTCGAACCACAGGTGCGCCGCGCCCTTCTTGAAGTGGGCGCGCCGGTACAGGGGGCCGGACCAGGCGACGTCGCGGCCGTAGTCCTTCGCCAGCGCGTTGAGCGCGAGGCGCTTGCCGACGTCCTGCTTGTTCTTCGGGTGGATGTCCTTCTCCTCGCCGATGTCAATGATCACGGCCATGCCGGTGTTCTTGAGGCCGAGGGTCATGGTCTGCGCCTCGCGCAGCTCGGCCCACTCCGACTCCCCGGGCTCCGGCGCGCGCGCCATGAAATTGGCGAGCTGCACGAAGTAGAACGGGAAGTCGCCCTGGCCCCACGCCGCGCGCCAGTCCTCGATCATGGCGGGGAACAGCTCCCGGTACTGGTAGGCGCGGCCGGCGTTGCTCTCCCCCTGGTACCAGATGGCCCCGCGGATGCCGTAGGGCACGATGGGCGCGATCATGGCGTTGTAGAGCCCCGAGGCGCGGTGCGGATGCTCCGGCCCGCGCGGTTCGCCGGGCTTGGGCGGCTCGGGCTTCCCGTCGGCCTTCGCCTTGGCGGCGGCCTCCTCCCACGCGGCCAGGTTCTCCTTGTACTTCTCCATCGCCGCGGGGTATTTCTGAACCGTGTCATCCCACTGGTCCACGAGGCATTTCAGGTCCGGGTGGGAGGACAGCGTGCAGCGGCTGGTCCACGCCTCGGCGGGCGTGCCGCCCCAGGAGGTGTGGATCAGGCCGACCGGGCGCTTCAGTTCCTCGTGCAGCGTGCGCCCGAAGAAGTAGAGCACCGCCGAGAACTCGGGGATGTTCTCCGGCGTGCAGACCATCCAGGTCCCGTTGCAGTTGTCCTGCGGCTCCCCGGCCACCTTGCGCTCCACGTAGAACAGCCGGATCTGCGGGTAGTCCGCCTGGGCGATCTCCGTCTCGGCATCCCGCGACGCCTTCACGGGCCACTGCATGTTCGACTGGCCGGAACCGGCCCACACCTCGCCGACCAGCACGTCGCGGAAGACCAGCGTGTTGTCCCTGCCGGAGATGGTCAGCTCCACCGCGCCCTCCGCCTTCACCGGCGGCACCTTCACCATCCACTTGCCGCAGCATGCCGCAGTGGTCGAGGCACTGCGGCCGCCCAGCCACACCGTCACCTTCTCCCCCGGGTCCGCCTTTCCCCAGACCGGCACCGCCTGCCCGGCCTGCACCACCATGTGGTCGCCGAAAATGTTCGGCACCGTCACCGCCGCAAACAGCGGCCCCGCCAGCATCCCCAGCACAACGGCCAGACAGAAAACTCTCGCGCGCATTATTCATTCCTTTCGGTTGGTGCGAAACTGCGGACCCAGTCTATCAAATCGGCATGCGGAACCGGAAGCCCCCCATCACAAACTGAAAGAGGCGTACAGAGTCTTTTCGGAGTTGACAGCCGTGGGGAATCATGCTATGCTAAAACAAGTGAACAGGCGCCGTGCGCGGCAAAAAACAAGGAGAGGGAACCATGCGTTTTTCACGTTTCTTTCTGGAAATGTTCTGCCTGTCGCTTCTCTGCGCCGCCGCCACCGCCCTGCCGCCCGACCCGCAGAAGTTGATGGTGTTCGAGAATTCCCCCTCGGCGTTGTTCTCCGTCCCTTGGAATGGCGGCATGTGTTTTGCGATCGCCAACGAATATGGTGAATACATGGGCGTCTTCCGCACGGAGGGAACCGTCGCAGGATCAGGGGCGGTGGTGTTTCCCGGGAAGGAGGGGAACTACGCCGAGGTGCTGGCGTCCGATGGAAGGCGGGCCTATTTCGCCGTTTCCGGCAGCGCCACCCCCTGGGAGGGGGGCTGGAGCCTGTGGTGTCTCGATGCCGAGACTGGCGCATCCGGCTATCTCGGAGAAATCGCCTGGGCCAGCAACTCCACCTCCCGGTTCGCCCCCACCGCCCTTGTCCACAACGGCAGCCTCTATTTCGGAACGGCGGACGGGGAACTGTGGGTGTCGGATGGAACCCTGTCCGGAACAAGTCTGCTGAAGGCGTTCTCGGGACATCCAAGCCCCCATGATCCCTCCTCCGGGCGGGTCTTTCACCTTCCGGGAGCGTTTATCCCATTGGGCGACCGCGTTCTCTTCAACGCCTACGACGAGGTCATGGGATACACGCTTTGGATCACTGACGGCACGGCCGCTGGAACCGTTCCTGCCGCGGACCTTTTTCGTGATTTCCCCAACCATCCCGAGATTCCTTCCAGTATTATGGTCAGTCTTCTTGACTACGGCTGGGCGGTCGAAGGCATGGCCTTTATTTCGGTAATCCAAGGGTTCCACGGGAACCCGGATGATGCCGAAATCATGTT
Source organism: Candidatus Hydrogenedentota bacterium (assembly GCA_033813475.1). Classification (GTDB taxonomy): domain Bacteria; phylum Hydrogenedentota; class Hydrogenedentia; order Hydrogenedentales; family CAITNO01; genus JAAYBR01. The sequence continues at coordinate 2,139 of JAPXRP010000242.1, read as the reverse complement.
TCACGAGAAAAAGTACTTTGTGGTCCGGGACACCGGCGGGACGCTTGCTCTGGAGGAGGTGGAAGGGGGGCCCGTTTCGCCGCTGGAACGGATAGACAACGCAGCGTACGGCCTCTTCTTTTCCGGGGAAAACACCCTGAAAGCGATTCGTCTCGACCTGTCCTCTGATGAAGTCACCACGGATGTCCTTTCATCGGAGGCTTCCTCCTGGATGGGGCCTTCAGGACATGTCGCGCTCGGAGGCAGGCTGTTCTGCGACCTGCAAGTTGGGGGAACCGACCATGGAAGAGAACTGTATGCGTGGAACCCCGCCGACAATAGCCTCTCCCTGCTTAAGGACATCTGCGAGGGCCCCTCAAGCGCACTCTATGAAATAAACGATCCCCGCAAGAACGCACCCATCGCAAGGTCCGGGGGATACCTGTACTTCAAGGCTATCTCCCTGAAGCCCTCCCAAGGCTCATTGCCGAACCTCGACCCGGCGCTGTGGCGGACCGACGGCACCCCCGAGGGAACCGTCGAGGCGGTCAATTTCGACGGCACAGGCAATGGAAACACCAACATGTACCAGAGCACCGTCTACGCAAACGGGGGGCGGCTGTTCTTCCTGCAGAAGGACTACCGCCCGGAGGCCCCTGCGGAGGAGCGGGGAAAAATGGCCCTGTGGATGATTGACCACAACACCGGCGGCGGAACCGCCCCGCAGGCGGTGATCTATGGGGCGGCGTGGCGGGTGGCGGAGGGTTCGACGGTGACGCTGCGCGCCGGGGGCGAGGGCTTTTCCGGGTATCTGTCCTACGAGTGGTTCTTCAACGGCCAGTCTTTGGGTGTGTACACGGACACGCTTACCCTGACGGACGTGACAGCCTTCAACGCCGGGGCGTACACGGTCCGCGTGTATGACGACTCGAAGGGCGTGTACGAGAGCGAGCCGTTTGTGCTGGAGGTGCTGGCTGAGGGCGCGCTGCCGGTGGGCGCGGGTGCCGGGCTGGCGGTTCTGCTGGCGGCGGCGGGTGCGCTGGCACTGCGGCGACGGACGAAAACCGCCTGACGGGTCACATGAGGGCGGTGCTGAAGTAGCGCTCGGCGCGGTCGCAGAGGACGGTGGTGATGTTTCCCTTCATCCTTCCGGCCATCTGCTGGGCGGCCCAGACGTTGGCGCCGGAGGAGATGCCCACCAGGAGGCCGAACTGCCCGCCGAGCTCGCGGGTGGTGGCGATGGCCTGCTCGTCCGTCACCTCGATGACGTCGTCAATCATGGAGACGTCGAGGATGGGCGGGATGAACCCGTCGCCAATGCCCTGGATCTGGTGGAGGCCCGGCTCGTGGCCGAGGAGGGCGGACACGTTCTTGGGCTCGACGGCGACCAGTTTCACGGAGGGCCGGTGCTCCTTGAGGAACCTGCCGACGCCCTGGAGGGTGCCGCCGCTGCCGACGCCGGCGACGAAGCAGTCAATGTCGCCGCTCATCTGCCGCCACAGCTCGCGGGCGGTCTGCTCGTAGTGGATGCGGGGGTTGTCGGGGTTCTCGAACTGCTGGGGCACAAACACCCGCGGGTCTTCGGCCTGCATGCGCTTCACACATTCAACGGCGCCGCCGATGCTTTCGCCCGCGGGGGTGAGCACCAGGTCGGCGCCGAGGGCGCGGATCAGCTTCTTGCGCTCCTCGCTCATGTTCTCCGGCATGACGATGCGGACCTGGTAGCCCTTGAGCCGGCCGACCAGCGCGACCCCGATGCCCGTGTTCCCGGAGGTCGGCTCGACGATGACGGAGTCCGGCTTTAGCAGGCCCTTCGCCTCGGCGCCCTCCAGCATGGACAGGGCCACGCGGTCCTTGATGCTGCCGCCGGGGTTGAGGAACTCCGCCTTGGCGTAGATGGGCATGCCGCGGAGCTGGATCAGCGGCGTGTTTCCGATAAGCGCGAGGATGTTGTCCGTAAGCATGATTCGCCCTTTGACCGTGGGGATGTCCGGCGCGGCGCGACCGAAGCGCCCGCCGGGGTGTCCGGAAAGGATACCAAACCGGCCGGGGAATCACAACGGCGCGGCCGCCCCAGCGGGTGGGAGGGGGTGGGGAACGGAAGCGGTTGCGGGCACGAGATTGCTTCGCTTCGCTCGCAATGACGCGGAAACACACGTC
>JAPXRP010000241.1:0-5809 GCA_033813475.1 Candidatus Hydrogenedentota bacterium | reverse complement strand
AGTCCAGCCCGAACATGTGGCGCTTCTCCGCCTTCTCGTTCGCCCCGGTGATCTCCACCGTCAATTCGTTGCGGCCCGCCTTCAGCGTCTCCCTGCCCAGGAGGAAGGGCTTCGGTTTGGCCACGGCCCCGGCATGAAAGAGGTCCATGGGACCGCCGAGGGGTTTGCCGTTGAGGTGGTACTGGACGATGCCGAAGTCCGGCGCCTTGGTCACGCGGGCCTGAATCTTGTAGGTGCCGGCCTTCTCCACGTCGAAAGCCAGGGTGAGTGAGTCGCCGGGTTTCCCGTCGCGCCACCAGAGCTGCTGGCCCCTGCTCCAGTCGCCGTCCTGACGCTCCGTGACGCCCCCGGTCACGGAGACGATTTCGAGGGTCTCCCCCTCGATCGCCCCCTCCACGCCGGGGATGCCCGGCAGCGTCGGCACCACCAGCAGCGCCGGGTCCACCGGCGGGGTGTTGTCGGCGGCCGTGGCCGGGGCGTACCAGTAGGGCGTGACGGCCTGCGTCACCTTGGTGTCCGCCCAGTGCCACATCTCCAGGTCGAAGCGGAAGGAGGTCGTCCACGGAATGTCGTCCATCACATGGTAGCGGCTGACACAGGAGTGGCCGTAGTTGCCCGGGCCGTCGCAGCGGGGCTGGTTGTGGTAGGCCTGCGTGAACACCTCCGGGCTGCACCACGCGTAGCTGAAGTAGTCCTCCGTGCCCGTGCCGAAATGGCTGGGGAAGGCCTCGCCGTCCACGTAGATTTTCTCGTCGCCCTCGCCCCACCAGTCCACGACGGGGTTGGCGATGTGGAGCATGACCCCCGCGAAACGGCCGGGGCCGCCGTCCACGGTCAGGTAGTTCCAGTCAATCATGGGGCGGGTCGGCAGGTCGGCCACCGCGCGCCACTTCGCGTGGAAGTACAGGCTGTCCTCCGTCCAGGGGCGGGGGCGGACGGTCACGCTCCCCTCCAGGCCGATGTCCGCCGCCGTGTGGTTCGTGAGGGTGAACACCGCCTTCTCCCGGTAGGGCATGACCCAGCGGCTGTAGAGCGTCTTGTCGTCCAGCACGCCCGACGTCACGGAGCGGTAGGGGTTTGCCCCGGGCGCCGTGCCGAAGAAGTCGCCCAGCGGCGCGATGACCGAGGCGGGGTTGCCGTCGAAGGCGATTTCCAGCAGGCACCCGCGCAGGGCCGCCTCCAAATCCGCCGTGTCCACGCGCAGGCTGATCTCGCAGACCGCCGCCGGACCCGCCACGGGCAGGGACTCGTTCACCGTCGCCCCCGCGGGCAGGTCCAGGAAGAACTCCTCCGTCGCCGCGTCGTCGGGGAAGGTCACATTCTCCGGCATGGCCAGCGTGGCGGCCATGGCGCGGATCTGCGGCATCAGCGCCTCGGTCTCCGGCACCGAAAAGGTGCGCACCGACGCGCCCGCCGCGTAGGTCCGGTAGTTGATGTGGTGGTAGATGTCGTTGTTGCTGATGGTCACCTTGCAGTGCTTCGCGTAGGGGATGGGCAGCCACGAGGTCCAGCCCCGGGCCCACTCTCCGGCGATGGGCTTCACAAAGGGCTTCGCGCCGCCGCCCAGCATCGCCTGGAGCGGCATCTCCACCGCCGGCTCCGACGCATTGTCCAGATAGATGCGGATGATCCCGCCCTTGTCCGGGTTCGCCGACCAGATGCGCACAATCGCCCCCGGCCCCTCCGCGTCCATGAGCACATACTCCTTGCCGAAGGAAGTCTCCTCCTCGCGCAGGACCTGGCCCCGGTCGCCGTTGGCGAACCAGTTCGTGTCGTCCTGCACCGCCGGGTCCGTGGACCGCTGGTCATAGCTTGAGAACTGCTTTGTGACATAGGCGGGGGAAGGCGCGGCGGCCAGACGCCCCAAGTCGCTCATCTCGGCGAGCAGCGACTCCAGCGTCACCGTCTCCTGCGCCGGGACGGCGGCGCACAATCCGCACAGGAGGAGCGTCAGGCAGGCACGGAGGCTTCGGTTCATGGGCGGTCTCCTTCTCGGGGTTGGCACAACCCCATCATCTTACCCGAAGGGCCGGACCACCTCAACCCGCCGCGTGCGCCGGAGGCGGGCCGCCGTCCCCCTGGCGGCCCCGGCGTTGCTGCGCCGGGAATCCGGCCTCCCCCCGGTTTGCACAAAAGGTTTTGCATTTGCCGGGGAAAGGGCTATGATAGGGGGCAGGCGCACGGCGATGGTGCCGCGGCGCCGCCACACCCCGGCGCGTGCCGGGAGGGAGAATCCAGAGATGGCTGAGAAGAAATCCTGCTGCGGCGGCAAGAAGGGGTGCAAGGGAAAGACCACCCGGGAGAAGGTGGCCCTCGCGATGGAGGAGTATGTGCCCAAGTCCGTGAAGGCGGCGCTGGAGAATCCCGGCGCCCTGCCGGGAAAGGCCGCGCGGGAGCTGGCGGACGTCCAGCACACCCTGGCCGTGGCCGCCCTGGACCTCTCGGAGAAGCTCCAGGACCGGACCGAGGGGCTGGTCAAGTCCCTGCTGGCCAAGAAGGAGGGGATTCCGGAGGAGCTGCGCGAGGCGGCGGGCGAGTGGTCGCGCGCGGCGAGCGCGGGCCGCAAGGAGCTGAAGACGGCCGTGGACCGCACCCACAAGCTCCTGAAGGCCTACCTGGACAAGACGGAAAAGGCCGCGGCCCCCGCGCCCAAGGCGAAACCGGCGGCCAAGGCCGCGGTCAAGGCCGCGCCGAAGAAGGCGGCGGCGAAAAAGCCCGCGGCGAAGAAGCCCGCGGCGAAGAAGCCCGCGGCGAAGAAGAAGGCCGCCGCCGGGAAGCCGGGCGCCTGATTTACGCCTCAAAAAAACAGCGGCGCGCCCCGCGCACGGGTTTGCCTTTGCGCGGGGCCGCTTGATAGTATTGAGTGTCCCCCCCCGGAACGCCGGGGACCGGGGACCATGTGTGAAGGGCCCTCAGCGGGTTGGAGATTCCGGCATGCGAAACGGATTGCGCGTTCTAATTGTGGCGCTGGTGGCCGTGTGGGCGCTTCCCGTCCACGCGCAGTGGACGTGGACCCCCCAGACCGGCCGGTGGGTCAACCTCAAGCGCCTGCCCAAGGAGACGGCGGAGCTGCAGATTGAGCACGCCCGCGCGCTCATGCTGGACGGCGATTACCGCAAGGCCATGAAGGAGACGGAGAAGTTCACCCAGTTCTACGCAAACGACCCGCTGGCCGACGAGAACCAGTACCTGCGCGGCGAGATTCTCATGGCCCAGGGCAAGTGGATGGACGCGGCGAAGGAGTTCCAGAAGCTGCTGGCCAGCCACCCCGAGACAAAACGCTACGGCGACGCCCTCGCGAAGCAGTACGAGATCGGCGACAAGTATTACGACAAGGGCCTGGAGCGCATCCAGAAGCGCTTTGTCTTCTTCAACAAGAAGCGCCCCCTCAAGCGCGCCGCCGAAGTCTACGGCATGGTCGTCGAAAACCAGCCCTTCACCGCCGAGGCCGCCCAGGCGCAGTACAAGATCGGCCTGTGCCACTTCACCCGCAAGGAGTACACCGAGGCCGCCTATGAGTACCGCCGGGTGGTCGAGGACTACGCGTCCTCCGACTATGTGGACGAGGCGTCCTACGGCCTGGCCGAGTGCTACTACAAGGCGTCGCTCTCCCCGGCCTACGACCAGGCGCCCAGCCAGCTCGCCATTGAGGCCGTGGACGAGTTCAAGGCCCGGTATCCCGAGGACGAGCGCAACGCGGGCCTCGCGGAATGGCGCGGGGAAATGCGCGAGTCCATCGCCCGGCAGCGCCTCCAGACCGCCCAGTTCTACGAGAAGCGTCGCGAGTTCGCCTCGGCCCGCCTGTACTACGAGCAGGTGGCCGGCGAGTTCGGCGAGACCGGCGCCGCCGAGACGGCGAAGTCCTGGCTGGCGGAGAACAGCGGCGTGACCCATGTCGGCCTGAAATTCGGCGCGCGGCAGGCCCAGTGATGGGACGCCTCGGGTCCAATGCGGCGGTTTCCGGGCGCGACGCCCTGATGCTGTGCGCGTGCGCCGCCCTGCTCGCCGGGTGCGGCTACTCCACCGGCAGCAGCCTCGACCCCAAATACCGGACCATCCACGTCTCCCCCTTTTATGACCAGACGCGGGAGTACGACCTCCAGGCGCCGCTCACCAACGCGGTGACCCGCAAGTTCACGCATGACGCCCGCCTTCAGGTGGTGTCCGCCGACGACGCCGACCTCCTGCTCGAGGGGATGATCGTGGACTTCACGCGGCGCGGCCTCATCTACGACAGGGACGACGAGACCACCCAGGCCCTGATGGTCATCACCGCCGGGGCGCGCCTCACGGACCGCCAGACCGGCCAGGTGCTCTGGGAGGACCCCCTGATCACCGGCGAGACCAGCTTCTACACCCGCGCCGCGGGGCAGTCCTCCGACCGGCTCCGCGGCAACGCGGAGGTGTTCCTGCCCACCGTGCGCTCCTTCCCCTCGGAGGAGGAGAACCGGGCCGCCTCGGAGGCCCTGGAGCAGCTTGCGACCGCCGTTTTCCTGCGCGTCGTCGAGCCCTGGTGACCGGGGATGCACGTCTCGGAGTTCCTCCAGCAGACCCGCGCGGGCGCCCTGTGGCCCGTGGTGCTGCTGTGCCCCGCCGAGAAGCCCCCCTTCAACCGCGACCCCTTTGAGCCCTACCTCGCCGACGAGGCCGTCCGCGCCGTCGTGGAGGCCTCCGTGCCCCCGGGCATGGAGGACATCACCTGCCAGACCTTCCACGCCGACGAGACCCATCTCGGCCAGGTGCTGGAGGAGGCGTCCACCTACCCCTTCCTTGCCGAGCGCCGCGTGGTCATCGTGCGCGCCGCCGAGGCCTACCGCGACCTGCCCGCCTCGAAGACCTCCCCGCTCAACCTGCTCACGGCCTACCTCGACCAGCCCTGCGAAACCACCCTCCTCGTGATGGCCGCCGCCGCCGTGGACCGGCGCAAGCGGTTCTGGAAAACCTGCGTGGAAAAGGGCGTCTGCATCGTGGAGTGCCCCCAGCTCGCCGACGCCGAGCTGCGCCGCTGGATCGCCGACCGCGCCGCCGCGCGCGGCCGCAGGCTCTCCGGCGACGCGGTCGCCGAGGTCGTCGAGCGCGCGGGCAGCCGCCTGAACGACGTGGAAAACGCACTGAACATCCTTTTCGCCCACGCGGGCGCGGAGAAGACCACGCTCACCGACGGGGATGTGCGCGCCGCCTGCGCCGACGTCGCCGAGGAGACCGTCTGGACCCTCACCGACGCCATCGCCGAGTCGGACGCCGACAAGGCGCTCCACGCACTGCACCAGCTCCTGGCCATGAACAAGGCCCCCGAGGAAATCCTCGGCACCGTCAACTGGCTCCTCGAAAGCGCCTACCGCGCCCTCCCCGAAACCGGCGCGGCCGCGCCCAAGCCCTTCGTCAAGAAGAAGGTGGACCCCCTCGCCGCCGCCCTCGGCCTCGAAAAGCTCAAAGCCGCCATGGCCCTCTGCACCCGGACCAATTTCATGATGCGCGACGCCGGCATCGGCCGCGACCTCGCCATGGAGATGCTCGTCATCAAGCTCGTGCAGGGCGCCACCGTCCGCCGCGCCGCCGCCCGCCGCCGCTGAGGGGGATCCCCGGCGCGGCAATCCCCCTTGGGGAAACAGATGACGCCGCGCGCCGAGGGCTGCCCCCTTCCCGCCCCAAGGCCCGTCATTCCCGCGAACGCGGGGACTCATCTTGTGGCAGCGGATTACGCCACGCGCCCAAGGCATGGACCCCCGCCTTCGCGGGGGTGACGGACGGGGGGGCTTCCTTCGCGCCTCTGCGTCTTTGCGTTGACAATTCTTCAACGCGAAGGCGC
>JAPXRP010000240.1:0-5839 GCA_033813475.1 Candidatus Hydrogenedentota bacterium | reverse complement strand
AAGAAGACCCGCGGGTCGCGGTTCCGTACCGCAGGCGTCCCGCCTGCCTTGTCTTTTTTCGGCTCACAGGCACTCGCGCGGTTGCCGTGCCGGGGGGAACGTGGTATCTTTGGGGGCGTGCCGCGCGCGGGGCGCGGTTTCGGGAGAGATGACATGGCGGAAGAGCGCCGGAAGAAGACCGTGCTGGTGGTCGTCGCGCATGCGGACGACATGGAGTTCATGGCGGCGGGGACCGTCGCCCGGTTCATCCGGGACTTCGGCTACCCCGTTTACGAGTACATCCTGACGGACAACTCGCGGGGCTCGTACCGCCTCTCGGGGCCGGAGCTGGTGGAGGTGTCGGCGGAGGAGGCGCGGGCGGCGGGCCGCATCCTGGGGCTGGAGGAGGTGCGGCTGGAGGGCTACCCGGACGGCGAGCTGGACCGGGTGCCGCCGGGGGAGCTGCGCGGGAAGATCATGGCCATGATCCGCGAGGTGCGCGCCGACATCGTGATGGGGTGGGACCCCTTCGCCCCCTATGAGGACCACCCGGACCACCGGGCCGCGGCCATGGCCACGCTGGAGGCGGCGGCCTTCGCGTCGAACCCGCTGTTTTACCCGGAGCACGCCGCGCCGCCCCACATGCCCACGGAGGCCTACTGGTTCGCCAAGTCGCCGCTGAACGCGCGGCTCTTTGTGGACATCTCGGCGGTGATGGACCTGAAGGTGGAGGCGCTGCTGGCGCACGACTGCCAGATGGTGCTGACGGTGGACGCATTGGTCCGCGAGGCCCGCGCCCTGGGCGTGGACCTGCCCATGCTGGAGAATCTGGAGGGGGACGCGCACCGGCCCCTCGTCGAGATGGGCATCCGCCAGCATTGCGCCCGTGTGGGCGCGGAGGCCGGCCTGGAATGCGCCGAGCAGTTCCGCCACGAGAAGTTCGGCATGCTGGACATGGTCCTCGGCGCCGACTTCGTCCGGCCCGACTTCGCGTGAGCGCGGGGAGCCGCGCCGGGCGGGCGGCCGCCGCGCTGTTCAGCGCGGTGTCGCTGGGCTGCGCCGCCCTGATGACCCTGGACCGGTTCACACCCGTGCCTGCGCCATTCATTTATCTGGTTCTCGGCGCGTCCACGGGCTTCGTGCTGGCCGCGGCGGCGGGGGGCGCGCCGGCGACCTGGCGGGGCCGGGGCCTGCTCCTCGGCCTGATCGGGTGCTGGGGCGGCGACATCATCGGCTCCCGCGACTTCGTCGCCGGGGCGCTGAGTTTCCTGCTGGCGCACGTCGCGTTCATCGCCGTGTTCGCCGCGCCGGGCGTGCGGCCCCGCCGCCTGCTCGGCGGGACGGCGGTTGCGGCGGTCCCCGCAGCCGTGCTGCTGCGGGCCTTCCTGCCCGGCGTGCCCCCCGGCGAGACGCTTCTCGTCGCGGGCTATGTCGCCGTCATCTCCCTGATGGTGGTGTGCGCCTTCGCCTCGCGGGACGCCGCCCCCGTGTTCCTCGCGGCGGCGGTCCTCTTCTACGTCTCCGACATTTTCGTCGCCCGCTGGCGCTACGGCGACGGCGGCGCGGTCAACGGCGTTTTCTGCTACCCCCTGTACTACCTCTCCTGCAACCTCTTCGCCCTCGGCGCGCCCACCCTCCGCCCGAAGGACAAGGCGGAGGCGGGGTAGCGGACCCTCCGTTGCCTTAACTCCTGTTATCCTCTCCGTCTCTCCTCCTTTGTAAAAACCCCTTCTCACCTTCGGGAGTCTTAGCGGCATGGGCATCACGCGGTCCGACAGGGGAAAAACGGTCCGGCGGCTGGGCGCGGCGGTTCTGGCCGCGGCGGCGGCGCTGCTTGCCCCGGGGGCGCGCGCGGCGGAGGACGGCCCGCCCGCCGTGCGCATGACGCACGGCGCCATGGGGACGGACTTCGACTTCATCCTGGTGGGCGACTCGCCGGCGGCCAGCCGCGACGACCTCACCTATGCGGGCGAGGCGGCCTTTGAGGCGATAGACCGGCTGGAGCGCCGCATCAGCAACTGGATCGGGGAGAGCCCCGTGTCGGTGATGAACCGGCGGGCGTCGGGGGGGCCGGTGGTGGTGGACCCCGAAGTGTTCGGCCTGCTGGAGATGTCGCGCCGGTTCCACGACGACACGGGCGGCGTGTTCGACGTGACCGTGGGGCCGCTGCTGGCGCTGTGGGGGTTCTACCGGAAAGAGGGCGCGCTGCCCACGCCGGAGCAGCTCGCCGCGGCGCGGGAGAGCGTCGGCATGCACCGCGTGGAGATGGACCCGGCAACCCGCTCGGTGCGCTTCACGCGGCCGGGGATGCAAGTGGATTTCGGGGGCATCGGCAAGGGGCTCGCGCTGGACCGCGCGGCGGAAATCCTGCGGCGGAACGGGGTGAAGCGCGCGCGGCTCCATTCCGGCACAAGCACCATCGTCGTGCTGGGGACGCCGCCCGCCTCGAAAACCTGGGGCGTCGAAATCACCTGGCCCTTCGAGGACCCCGAAAAGAAGCACCCGCCCGTGACGGAGGTGGAGATCGCCCCGGGCGAGTCCCTCTCGACCTCCGGCGCGAGCGAGCGCTATGTCGAGATTGACGGGAAACGCTACGCGCACATCTTCGACCCGAGGACCGGCCGGCCCGTGGACACCACCATCCGCAGCGCCACGGCCATCGCGCCCACGGGCACGGAGAGCGACGCGCTGAGCACGGCCTTTTTCATCCTGGGCGAGGACGGCGCGCGCGCCTACTGCGCGAAGCACCCGGCCGTGCGCGCCCTGCTGGTGGTGGAACGGGAGGGGCGCCTGGACGTTGTGCGCATTAACTTCCCGGAGTAGGGAACATCGCGCCCGCAGACGACCGCCGGCCCGCGCAGCCATGTGGCGACCGGGGTTTGACCTCCCCCCGGGAGGTGTTGTAAACTCGAAAACATTGTGTGTCATTCGTTTGGGTCGGGGACGGCCTGTAGTCTTTCCCGGCGGAGCGAATCTGCTGTAACAAGGAACTACTCCATGAAGAAACACGGCTTTACCCTCATCGAGCTGCTGGTGGTCATCGCGATCATCGGCATCCTGGCGGCGATCCTGCTGCCTGCCCTGGCGCGCGCCCGCGAGGCCGCCCGCCGCTCCTCCTGCCAGAACAACCTGAAGCAGTGGGGCCTGGTCTACAAGATGTACGCCAACGAGGCCAAGGGCGCCTTCCCGGCGCTTCAGGCGGGTGCGTACCTCAAGAAGGACGGCACCTACCGCGGCGTGCTGGATGCCGGCCCCAATGTGTTCAGCATGTTCCCCGAGTACCTGACCGACCCGATGATCGCGTTCTGCCCCTCCAGCGCCCGGCTTGACGAGAACATTGACGACGCCCACCTCGACGGCGAGTGGTGCTTCGGCTACGCGGCCAACGGCGGCGGCGACTGCGCCCGCGCCATTGACAACAGCTACACCTATCTCGGCTGGGTGCTCGACAACGATGAGGAGCAGCGCCCGATCAGCTCCTTCCCCCTCTATGGAATGCTGAGTTCCATGCTCCAGCCCGATGAGATTCCGGCGCCCGACTCCCTCGCGCCGGTGCAGTTGGCCGCCGCGCTTGAGTCCCTGATGGACGTCGTGGCGCTGGCCCCCTATCTGGGCAGCAACCCCACCGGCCGGGGCATGTACCCCAAAGCCGACCAGGACTGCGACCTGTCGAACACCTACCCCGGCTACGGCAACGGCCGCGGCAACACCGTCTACCGCCTTCGCGAGGGCATTGAGCGCTTCCTGATCACCGACATCAACAACCCCGGCGCGGCCAGCATGGCGCAGAGCACCCTGTTTGTGATGTTCGACCTGATCAGCACCAACGCCGCCGCGTTCAACCACGTCCCCGGCGGCAGCAACGTCCTCTACATGGACGGCCATGTCGAGTTCCTCCGCTACCAGGAGAACGGCGAGGCCCCGGTGAACGGTCCGATGGCCCAGCTGGTCGGCATGTTCACTTCGATGTAATCCCCCTTTCGCCCTTTGCCGGGGCCGCCCTTCCGGGCGGCCCCGGTTCTTTTTTTGCCGGCCGGGGGCGGGGGCGTGGTACGATCGCGCGGGCGGCAAACCACGGAGGGCGCGCCATCATGGGAACTGCACTGGCGGGGGTTCTTTGCGTTGTCCTGCTTCTGGCGGCCGCGCTGGCGGGCGCGACGCTCTATGTGCTGTTTCGCCGGGTGCGCGGGGAGGTCTTCGACGCGGCGGGGGTGCCCATCCACCACACCGACGAGGGGGCCGGCGTCCCGGTGATTCTCATCCACGGATTCGCCGTGCATGCCGACCTCAACTGGCGCCGGCCCGGATGCGTGCGCGCGCTGCGGCGCCGGGGGTACCGCGTCATCATGCTGGACGTCCGCGGCCACGGACTCAGCGGCAAGCCCCACGAGCCGGCGGCCTACGGCATCGAGCTGTGCGACGACATTGTCCGGCTGATGGACCATCTGGGGATCGAGAAGGCCTTCCTCGCGGGGTACTCCATGGGCGGGTTCATCGTCCTCAAGGCCGTCGAGCGCCACCCGTCGCGCCTGCTGGGCGCCGTCATCGGCGCCGCCGGATGGGACCAGCTCGACGACGGCAAGCGCGCGCTCTTCCGCGAGATCGTCGCGGCCATCGAGGAGCGCGGCGTCTTCGACCCCATCACCCACTGGCTGGACCCCGGCAAGAAGGCCGGGCGGATCCAGTGCGCCCTGGCCAACTTCTTCATGGGGGTCATCAACGACAAGGCGGCCATTGTGAACGTCTTCCGCACTTTCGAGGCGCTGGTGGTTTCCGAGGAGGCGCTGCGAAACAACACGGTGCCCGCCCTCACCCTGGTCGGCGCCCGCGACGGCATCCGCGAGGCCTCGGACAAGCTCCCCGGCGTCATGGCCCGCCACGAGCTGGTCCACCTCCCCGGAACCGACCACGTCACCACCATGCTGCACCCCCAGTTCATGCGGCGGATGATCGCGTTCTTCGACGCCAACGCCCCCGGGTGACCGGGGAAGGGTGGACTTTGTGGACGATGTGGACTGAGTGGACACAGAGAATCATGCCCGCCTTGCTTCCGTCCACTCAGTCCACATCGTCCACAACGTCCACTTTGCCGCCCCCTGCCGCCCCCCTCAGACGTTGCAGATGTCGTAGGCCTCGCGCAGGCTGGTCAGCGGGTCGCGGGTGGGCGTGAACTCGTGGGCGAGCCATCCGGTGAACCCGGTCTCGGCGATGGTCTCGCAGATGCGGCGGTAGTTCAGCTCCTGGCCGCCGTCTATCTCGTGGCGGCCGGGGACGCCGCCGGTGTGGTAGTGGGCGATGACGGGGTGGAACTCGCGGATGGTGTCCATGACGTCCCCCTCCATGATCTGCATGTGGTAGACGTCGTAGAGGAGGCCGAAGTTTTGCGCGCCGAGGGCTTCGGCGAGCTCCGCGCCCCAGGGGGTGCGGTCGCACATGTAGTCCTTGTGGTTCCGCTTGCTGTTGAGCAGCTCCATGATGACCGTCACGCCGGCCTTCTCCGCCGCCGGCAGGATCTGCTTCAGCCCGGCGGCGCAGTGCTTCAGGCCCTGGTCGTCCGGCATGCCCTTGCGGTTGCCCGAGAAGACGACCATGTTGCGGATGCCGCGCTTCTGGAGTTCCGGGAACATCTTCTCCGCGCCCGCGATGAGCCGCTCGTGGTTGGCCGGGTCGTTCCAGCCGTCCTTGATGTCGCCGGGGCCGGTGGACAGGGCCACCTCGACGCCGTTCTTCAGGACCGCGTCCCAGTCGTCCGGGCCGACGAGGTCCATGCCGCGGATGCCCATGCCCTTGATGGCGGCGCAGAAGTCGTCCATCGGAATCTTGCCGTAGCACCAGCGCGAGACGGACTGTTTGATCCGTC
>JAPXRP010000239.1:0-5938 GCA_033813475.1 Candidatus Hydrogenedentota bacterium | reverse complement strand
GTATTCCGGGTACATGGCCGAAACCAGCGGACCCGCCGCCAGCACACCGCGTTTGCCCGTCAGGGGAAATCCCGCCGTGTTGCAGTCCAGCGTCTGCTGGTTGGTCAGCGTCACGGGGGGCAGCTTTGATCCCGAGGACTCGCCGCTGTACATCTTGAACACCAGCCCGAACTGTTTGAGGTTGTTCTGGCACGAGGAACGCCGGGCGGCCTCGCGCGCGCGCGCAAGCGCCGGGAGCAGGATGGCGGCGAGAATGCCGATGATGGCGATGACCACGAGCAGTTCGATCAGGGTGAATCCGCGCTTTTTCATCTTAGGAATCCTTGTCGTTTATGGGTATGAAAACAAGTAACCAGGGCCAATTATGCCTGTCAACAAGTTGACTGTTAGAATCCACCCCCTCATGCTAGCACACCTCCCCGGAAAAATGCCATAGGTTTTCACAGTTGCGGGCCGACCAACCCAGTGCCCGCATCGCAGCCACCGCAGGGCCCAAACAGTTCCTACCACCGGTTGGCCTCGCGAATCTGTGTCCAAAGCCTGGAAGAACGCAGGTTCTTTTCAAAATCCCGCCGGTACTCCGCCTTCTTCTCCCCGCTTTCCGGCCAAACGCGGTCCAACAGCACATAGGCCAGATCCGCCCGCCCGCAGCACACAAAAGCGAGCATTTCCTGCCACAGGGTAGCGGGCAAAGAGTACGGAAAACCCTCCCAGTGTTCCAAAGCGCCCTTAACCGTTTGGACGCTCTCTTCGAGGCGTTTCTCCGCCTCTTCCGGCGTCCATTCCGTGCGGTGCGCCTGACCGGGCACCGGCCGGGCACCGCCGGGCCGGACAAGCAGTTCCACCCAGTCCGGTGAGGAGTCCGCGAAATCCGAATAGAAGTAGTTCCAAGCGCAGTCCGGAGCGGTCACAAGGAGGTCGTGCCCGTCCGTCCGGAGTTTCAGATCATCCTCGCCGTAGTCGCCGAAGTTCAGCCGGTCCAGCAAGAAAAGAGGGTGATCCACATGGAAGATCAGGTATGAAAAACAGCAATGGGCGCCGCCGGTCCAGAGTTTGACCAGGGCATACCGCCTGGTCTGTCCATCAAGAACAAGTTCCTGGACGGTCTCCTCCTGAAACCGAATCCCTTCTTCGGACAACTGAAACAAGACCCTGCCACCGTCGGAGATAACCAGAGTCTCGAAATACGGCCCGTCTGGATTTTCTCCTTCGAGAATCCGGAAAAGATACGGGCCCAGGACACGCTCTTCCGCCACGGTCCCCACAGGGGCTGCGGCCCCTTGACCGTCCTCTGCCGCGACGCAGGAAACAGTGTGCAGGAAGAACATAAGAAACAAAACGACTGCGGCCCCCTCCGCGCAATGATCGCGCATGTGCCGCAAAGGCACCGAATCGTCACGCAGCGACATAGACCGCCTCCGCCTCCCGCAGCACCTGGTCAGCAAAATAACGGCTGAGGGAGGCCGGCGTGTGCAAGTCCACCCTGCGCCCAAGAATCCGGGAAAGCTCCTCCTGAATCCCCGCAAATCCAAATCCCGGCACGCAGCCGGGTTCAAACTCCACGAGGACATCCACGTCGCTTTCCGGGCGGAAGTCATCGCGGAGAATGGAACCGAAAAGACTGAGCCGGCGAATGCGGCGCCGCTCGCAAAGCGCCCCGATCTCCTCCAGGGGTATTTGGACTTCGTGATACCTCATGGTGCTCCAAGCTCCGAAACCATTCTAAGGCAGTCCGGGCCGCTGTTCCAACAATTCCGCGAGAAGAATCCGCCCATCCGGCGGGCCTCCCTCCCTCCATCTAGTCTCCCCCCGCATCGCCGCCGGGCGGGGGGAGCAGGGCCTCGGTGTCAGAGGTGGATTTCCGGCCAAAGAGGCCCAGGAACGCGCAGGTGAAGAAGAGCTGGACCCCGGCGATGCCCAGCGCGGCGCCGAGGAAGGCAAGACGGAGGGTGTCCATGCCGAGGGAAACGGTCTGTTCCGAAATGGGCGGCGCGGAGGTGTCCCCCGCCCCCGCCCGAAACAGGGCGGCGGCCAGCACCGCCAGGCCCAGCGCGAAGGTGGACAGGCTCACGAGCACGCCGTTTTCGAGCATGATGAAACGGCGGCACCGGGTGACGATCCGGAACAGGGTGCTGTCGTCGTGCCAGCGGGGGTGTTTCACCCGGTCCTGGGCTGTCAGGCCCAGCAGGAGAATCTGAAGGCCGAGCACCACGGAAATGAGTCCGCCGAGCCCGCCGAGGACCGCCGGCACCGGCGGCAGGAGGCTGAACCCGGCAAGAATGGCGCCGAGTCCGCCCGCGGCGAGCAGCAACCCCGGCAGGAAGAACAGCCACAGCGGGGCGTAGTGCAGCATGAGCTGCAGATGGCGCCAGCCGTCGCGGAAGGAGCGCAGGTGCGGCTCGCGGCCCCGCTGGTCGCAGTGGAAATGGATGGGAATCTCGGCGAAACGCAGGCGGTGGTGGGCCGCCTTAAGGATCATCTCGGAGGCGAACTCCATGCCGTCGGAGTGGAGGTCGAGCCGCGCCAGGGCCTCGCAGCGCACGCCGCGCAGGCCGCAGTTGATGTCCGACACGGGCACGCGGAACAGGGCGCGCGCGAGCAGGGTCAGGGCCGGGGTGCCGAACCAGCGGTGGTGCGGGGGCATGGCCCCGGGGTCAATCTTTCCGCGCATGCGCGACCCCATGACGAAATCCGCCCCCCCGCGCAGGGCGGCGGCGAATTCAGGCACGTAGGCGGGGTCGTAGGACAGGTCGGCGTCCATGAAGACGACGAAGTCGCCCTCCGCCGCGTCAAGCCCCGCGCGGAGCGCGCGCCCGTAGCCGCGTCCCCGCACCGGCACCACCCGCGCGCCGGCCTCTTCCGCCAGCGCCACGGAGGCGTCGGTGGACCCGTTGTCGGCCACCAGCACCTCGCCGCGCAGCCCCGCGCCGTCGAGGGCGGCCCGCGCGCGGCGGACGCATTCGGCGATCGTGCGCTCCTCGTTCAGGCAGGGGAAGAGGACCGTCACCTCCGGACTGGTGTTTGGGGTCACATCCATCGCAGGAACCCCGCCGCCTGCGCCAGTTGCCGGGGATGGCGCAGCAGTTCGGCCAACCGGCGCATCAGATACGCCGGGCGCAGGTAGAACTTCCGGAAAAGCCGCGTGCGGAAGCGGTCCACCTCCTCCGGGCGGATGGTGCCGATGTCCAGGATGGACGGCCCGCCGAAATCGTAGTCCTTCCACGCCTTGGCGCGGATCCAGCCGTTCTTCTTGGCCAGCGCGCCCAGTTCGGTCTTCGGGTAGGGCACCGCCGCATAGCACTGGAGGTAGTCCAGCCCAAGCCCCACGGCGAACCGCACGGTGGTCTCGGCGGTTTCCGGGGTCTCCCCGGGCAGGCCGAAGATGAAATGGCCCATGGTCTGGAGGCCCGCCTCGCGGCACAGACTGACGGCGCGGCGCATGTCCTCCACCCGCTCCGCCTTGCGCGCCCGGTCGAGAATCTCCTGGCTGGCCGACTCGATGCCCAGTCCCAGGAGGAAGCACCCGGCCTGTTTCATCGCGCGGACCAGTTCCGCGTCCACCTTGTCGGCCCGCGTGGTGGCGGCCCAGGCGATGTCCCCCCGCCATTTCCCCAGCCCTTCGCACAGCGCCAGGGCGAACTCCCGGTCGTGGGCGAACAGCTCCTCCCAGAACAGGAAATGCCGCAGGCCCAGGCCGTTCCGGCACTGCTCGATCTCGCGCAGCACGTTCTCCAGCGAGCGGCGGCGGAGTTTGTGGCCGTGGTAGGCCGGGGCAATGCAGAAGGTGCAGGCGTTCGGACAGCCCCGCGCCACATTGACCAGAGTAAAAGGCGCACCGTTGTGCGGCAGGCGGTAGGCCCCCGTCTCCAGCAGGTCCCGCGCGGGAAAGGGCAGCGTGTCCAGGTCTTTCGTCACGGAGGCGGGCGGCGTCAGCCGCGGCGCGCCGTCCGCGCCGCGCACCACCAGCCCCGGCGACGCGGAAACATCCCCGCCCGCGGCCAGCGTGTCCAGCAGCGCGGCGAACGGCGCCTCCGGCTCGCCCATGATCCCCAGGTCAAACCCGGGGCAGGCCTCCAGCGCGCGGGTCTCCAGCAGGGTGAAAAACTGGCCCACCCCCGCCACCACCGCGCCCGGACAGGCCGCACGCACCGACGCCGCGAACGCGTCGTCCCCCTCGATGGAGGGAAAGGCCGTGTTCACCACCGCCAGCGCCGGCGCAAACCCGCGCAGACGGTCCAGCAGCCGGGCGGCATCCGTCGCCGGGGGCACATTGCCGTCCCACAGGGCGACCTCATGCCCCGCCGCGCGCGCGACCGCCGCCAGCGACGCCAGCGTGAGCGGCGGCCACAGCGCCGCCCACGAGGCGACGCTCTGCATGCACCGTCCCTCGCGGATGAACCGCATCCCCCCGACGGGGGGCGGATTGACAAAGGCGATTCTCATGGCGTCCCGGGGGGGTTGCGGCCCGTTCCGCGCCCCGCGCGCGGCGTTCACCACTCTAACACCGCGCGCCGGGGCAGTCAACCGCTCGCATCGGTTTCAAAGCGCCGCACCGGGCATCCCAACGCCGTCCGTATCCGCATCACAAGGATTGGTTCCCGCCGTGGCCGCACGCGCATTGGGCAGCCCCTTGCCATCGAAACCGTTCATTTATGCGCAAAACACATGTTTTAATAGTTCACTATCTAATAATTCCCGGCGTCTTCAAGCGAATCGTCCCGGATTCATCCTTGTAGGTATATTGTGGTTCGATTGATTTGTCTCCAACATAAAAGAACTTCGCTTTATTGGGAAGTATGGGAAGGTTGTCCTCTGTCATATAGGGCCATACCCCCCCTTGTCCATTCGGCCAGCGGATTTTGCTGGGCTCCCCTTCGCTTCGCCGGGAAATCTCGCAGATTATCCGACTGCTATCCTCCGATTCACGAACAATAAGTTTCGTGTCTGAATCCTTAAGTATGAAGCATGATGAAGAAGTGTAAGTAGGCCATTCTCCGCATCTTTGCAATGGGAAATAGAGCCGTCCGTCATGTAATTGGTATACCACCCCAATGCAATTCGAGGGATATGGCTTCGCCGCCACAGGCTTTCCAATGATTGCATATTTGGAGTTGCCGACTTGGGAGGACGTGGTCGAAAACGTCGGGACACCATTGTTGCAGAAAGGCCATTCCGTTGGGGAGGCAATATTGGGATAGTCTAGACCTATCGAGGATCTTGACGGAATGTACTCAATGCCGCATTGGGCATTCACGTCCGCCAAATGGATCAGCCTGGGCGGATCCTGCAACATGATAGCGGCTGCCTTATTCTCTGACTTGACAAAGAGCAAATCCGTAAATGACCCCTCTTCTGGATTCTTGATTAAAAGTATTTCGCCATACTTGCAGAACTGTGCCCCAAGACGGATGTCCGGGCTCAGCTTCTCAATGCGCTCCATGTAATCTATATCCTCTTGTGTGAGGGGGCGCGAAGATGGTGTCGCTTGAGTAGCTGAGAGAAGAGTTACAACGAACAGGGCCAGCAAACGACGGACAACCCTCCTCGCGCGCAAGACAGAGTCTGTGCTTCTTTCCGTTCTCATGGCATCACATCTCCTTGCATATGGGCATGTCATCATGCGGTTCGTATCCTGTGTGCTTGGGCGCAGGACGCAGGCATCTGTTCCCAATAGGTTCATCAGTAAGCTCCCGGCGTTGGGGCGTCACTCTCGCAATATTCGCTCTCGCAGTCCCCACCGGGGGACAGGGGTCTTGCTGTTCCATCGTAGAGGGACACGGTCTCTGTTAGGGTCTCCAGCAGCGCTGCGAGCGGCGGCCACAACGCCGCCCACGAGGCGACGCTCTGCATGCACCGTCCCTCGCGGATGAACCGCATCCCCCCGACGGGGGGCGGATTGACAAAGGCGATTCTCATGGCGTCCGGGGGTGTTGCGGCC
>JAPXRP010000238.1:0-5947 GCA_033813475.1 Candidatus Hydrogenedentota bacterium | reverse complement strand
ACACCCGGCTTTCCCTTCTTGAGGACACGCTCCTTGGGGTGTTTCGCGAACACGGTTGGCAGCCCCAGGCCTGGGCTGTTTTTCCAAACCACTATCACTGCGTGGCTCTGGCTCCTGCCGGGGATGGAGGGCTGCCCCTGCGCGATGCCGTGCGGTGTGTGCATTCCCTGTCCGCGCGGGAGCTGAACAGGCTGGACGGCGCGCCCGGACGCAGGGTCTGGTTTCAGTACTGGGACACGCGGCTGACCTATGAGAAGAGCTACTATGCGAGAATCAACTACACCCAGAACAACGCGGTGAAGCACGGGCTTGTGGCGCGCGCGGAACAGTACGCCCACTGTTCCGCAGCGTGGTTCTCCCAGAATGCTGACGACGTGTTCCGGCGCAAAGTGGCAACGTTCGGTTATGGGCGGGTGGGCGTGGCAGACGATTTCGACTGAGGGGCATGCCGTGACGGCCGCGCGGGCAAGCCCGCACGAAGAAAGGCGGCGGCAAGCCACCGCACTCCAAGGCGGGACAGCGGTTTGCGCCTGTTTTTGCCGCCCTTTCCGCTCCCGGTCGACCGTGTTCCGGGTGTTTCATGGTCTCGAACCTTGACTTTCCTTAAGAAAAATGTTTACAAATGTGCGGAATTGGGTATAATGAGAAAAAAGAACCGCGTCGCATGCGCCAGGTGAGAGGACCGTTCCGTTGTGCGGGGTTGCCGCAGGCGGGGGTCTGGGTGTCATGGGGTATGAGGGGACGTGGAGCGAAGCGAGAAAGGTGCAGGCCATGAATTTGGAAGAAATCCGCAACAAGCGGGCGCGGTTCGGCATCGGTCTGATGTCGGGCACCTCCTGCGACGGGGTGAGCGCGGCGCTGGTGCGCATCAAGGGGAGCGGTCCGGGGCTGGCGATCAAGATGCTGGCGCACCAGACCTTTGCCTATGAGCCGGAGCTGCGGACGCGGCTGCTGGGGGAGCACCTTTCGGCCAAGGAGATCTGCCTGCTCAATTTTGAGCTCGGCGAGCGGATGGCCGAGGCGGCGGGCACGATGATGGACATCGCCGCGGACGAGCAGGTGCAGGTGGACTTTGTGGCGATCCACGGGCACACGGCGGCGCACTACCCCCCGGGCTCGGCCGGGGACCACTACGGCACGCTCCAGATCGGGGAGCCGGCCGTGATCGCCCACCGGTGCGGACTGCCGGTGGTGTCGGACTTCCGCGTGCGCGACATGGCGGCGGGGGGGCAGGGCGCCCCGCTGGTGCCCTACGCCGACTGGCTCCTTTTCCGGCGCGAGGACCGGACGATGGTCTGCCTGAACATCGGCGGCATCTCAAACCTGACGGTGGTGACCCCGGAGTTCAAGGACATCATCGCTTTCGACACCGGCCCGGGCAACATGATCATTGACGGGGCGGTGCGCCTGCTGTCGCGCGGGACGCGCATGTACGACGAGAACGGCGAGGCGGCCCAGCGGGGCAAGGTGGTGGATGAGTTTCTGGAGTACCTGCTCAGCGACGCGTACTTCACGAAGGAGCCGCCCAAGAGCACGGGGCGCGAGCGGTTCGGCGTGGACGTGTACCTGCGCGACGCGCTGGCCAACCGGCGCGACCACTCCTACGAGGACCTGGTGGCGACGGTGACGGAGGCGGTGGTGCAGAGCATCACGGACGCGGTCAAGCGCTTCGTCATGCCCAAGCACGAGGTCTCCCACATGATCGTCGGGGGCGGCGGGGCGATGAACAACGCCATCATGCTCGGCCTGCGCAAGGCGATGCCGGAGATCAAGATTTTTGTGAGCGACCGCATCGGCATCTCCTACGACGCCCGCGAGCCCATCGCCTTTGCTATACTTGGGAACGAGACGCTTTGCGGAACCCCCGCGAACGTCCCCCAGGCCACCGGGGCCAAGGAGCGGGTCTTGCTGGGCAAGATCACGCCGGTCTGAGCCCCGGGCAGACGAGGAAGACCGATGATCAGCCCCGAGTTGCTTGAGATTCTGGTGTGCCCCGAGGACCATTCCCCCGTGACCCTTGCGGACGCGGCGCTGGTCGGGAAAGTGAACAGCGCCATCGCCGCCGGGAAGATGGCCAACCGCGCCGGCGAGACGGTCACCGAGCCGGTGGACGGCGGGCTGGTCCGCGGGGACCGGGCCTGGCTTTACCCCGTGCGCGAGGACATTCCCGTGATGCTGGTGGACGAGGCGCTTCCCCTGGAGGGGCTTGTCCCCTGATCCGGCGCGCGCCCCGGCGGGCCGCGCGGTTTTCTTTCACGCAACCAACCCCTTTTTGGAGAGACAGGCATGCGCATTTGCATGGCGGGCGCCTGCGGCCGCATGGGCCGCCGGATTCTGGAATTCGCCGCGGAGGCGGGCGACATGGAGATCGCGGGGGCCTTTGACCTTCCGCAGAACGACGGGACCGAGTTCACGGTGGGCCTTGAGTGCGGCCGTCCGCAAAAGGTGGTGGTCCGCGCCGACGCCGCCGCCGAGATCGCCCGGGCGCAGGCGGTGATTGACTTCACCCTGGCGTCCGCGTGCGTCGGCAACGTCCGCCTGGCCGCGGCGGCGGGCGTGGCCGCGGTCGTGGGCACCACGGGCCTCGACGCCGCGCAGCAGGCCGAACTGCGCGCGCTGTCCGCCGACATTCCCGTGGTCTACGCGCCGAACATGAGCGTCGGCGTGAACCTGCTGTTCAAGGTTGTCGGCGAGGTCGCCCGCATTCTGGGCCCGTCCTACGACGTGGAGATCGTCGAGGTCCACCACAACCAGAAGAAGGACAGCCCCAGCGGGACGGCGGTCCGCCTGGCCGAGCGGGTGGCCGAGGCCCTCGGGCTGGACTACGCGAAGGACACGGTCCACGGGCGCGAGGGGCTGGTGGGCGCGCGGCCGTCGGGCCAGATCGGCATGCACGCCGTGCGCGGCGGCGATGTGGTCGGCGAGCACACGGTCTCCTTCATCAGCCGGGGGGAGCGGGTGGAGCTGACGCACAAGGCGCACAGCCGGGACAATTTCGCGCGCGGGGCGCTGGTGGCGGCGCGGTTCGCCGCGCAGGCCGCCCCCGGCCTCTACGACATGCAGGACGTGCTCGGCCTCAAGTGAGGGCGCCTATTCGCGGGTGGCGGGGCCGACGGTGATTTCGCGCCCCACGGCGCGGCGCACCTCCAGGGCCGCGCCTCCGGCGGGGGGATGGTGCACGAAGTCCGCCAGGGCCGCCATGGCGCCGCTGTATTCCAGGGCGATTCTGCCCAGCGACGGGGCGTCCAGCAGCGTTTCCGTCCCGGCGACCCCCGGCGCGGTTCCCAGGAGTTCCGCCACGGCGGCGGTGAGCCCGGCGGCATTGTCCGGCTCCACAGTGACGATCACCCGGTCGCGGTTTTGCCGCGCCAGCATGGCGAGGGTCACCGAAACCGCCGTGTCCCCCACGAGCCGGGCGGCGGCGTCGCTGAGCACCTGGCTCCCCGCCGCGGCGGGGTCCAGCCCCTGGACGACGCCCTCGGCGGTGAACACGTCGCACATTTTTCCGTCGGTGCCGGAGAAGACGCGCAGCAGCACCGTGCCGCGGTGCCGGTAGACGTTGGACCCCCCGGTGGTGGGCTCGCGCGCCACGGAGGCCTCGCCCAGCAGCAGGACGTCGTGCAGGTTTTCGCGGGCGAAGCGCGCGCCGGTCTCGAGCCCGCCGGCGGCCACCGCCGCCAGTTCATCCGGGGTGCGGGGGGGCTGCAGCGCCTCCACGCCCTTCACGGTGAAGTTGAACTTCTCCAGCCCCTCGCGCAGGGCCGCCGCAGCGGGGCCCTGCCCGGTGACCGGGGGAACGCCGGGCTCGGGTGTCTCCGCGAGCAGCACCAGCACGGTGGGGCGGCGGGGCAGCCGGGGCAGCATGACCGCCGCGATGTCCTGGCGCAGGGGCTTTTCCGCGAGGTGCGCGTCAATCTCCACATGGGTCTGCCCGTCCGGCGTGGTGTCGCAGCGCAGGAGGTCGTGCCGGGGCACATAGGCGGCCGCCTGCCGGAGCATCAGGCGGAAGGGCGCCAGGTCCTCCGTGTTGGCCATGGTTTTCACCGCCTCCGTGAGGGCCTGCTGCTGCGCGTCCTCCACGGCGAGCCGGCGGGCGGCGGTGCCGGTGCCCCGGGCCGATCCGGTCATGCGCACGGTGAAGGAGTCCTCCTCCGCCGCGGGGCAGGGGAGGGCGGCCGCCACCGCCAGGAAAAGCGCGGCCCGGACCGCGCGGCGCGCGGGTCCGGGCCAAAGCCATTCACTCGGGGCCATCGCGGGCGTCAGTCCCGCCCGCGGGCGATGATCAGGATGCGCAGGAGGTTGAGCACGGCGGCGGCGGCGGCGGCGACATAGGTCATGGCGGCGGCGCCGAGAACCTTTCGCACGCCGCGCATCTCGTCGTCTGTCAGGTGCCCCCCGGCGGCCAGCGCCTTCACCGCGCGCCGGCTCGCGTCAAACTCCACGGGGAGCGTGACGATGGTGAAGGCCACGGCGGCGGCGAAAAGGTAGATGCCCAGCTTCAGGAGGAACCCGAAGCCGCTGCCGCCGAAGATGAGCCCGGCGAAGATCAGGGGGAACGCGAGGGTGGACCCGATGCTGGAGACGGGGTACATGAAATGGCGCAGCTTCATGGGCGCATAGCCCTGCGCGTCCTGGATGGCGTGGCCCACCTCGTGCGCGGCGATGCCCAGCGCGGCGATGGAGCGTCCGCCGCCCACGTCCTGCGACAGGTTGACCCGCTTGGTCGCGGGGTCGTAGTGGTCGGTCATCTCCCCGGGCACCAGGCCCAGGGAGACGTTGCGCACGCCGGCGCCCTCCAGGATGACGGCGGCCACGTCGGCCCCCGTCAGGCCGGACCGCGTCGGAATCTTCGAGTACTTCGTGTAGGCGAACTTGACCCGCGCCTGCGCCCACAGGGCGAAGACCATCGCGGGGATCATCAGCAGGTCCGCCCAGTGGAACATGTAGAACATCTCAGTCTCCCTGTTGTGGCGGCGCCGGGTCCGCCGCCTCCTTTGGCGCGCCCAGCATGCTGCACAGGCCGTTGAGCGTCGCGCCTTCTTCCATCACCAGAACGCCCGCCCGCACGTTGCCGTTGACAATGCACCCGTTGGCGAGCCGCAGCTTGCCTGCCACGGAGACGCAGCCGGTGACGCAGCCCGCTATGTCCACGTCGCCGCCCGCGTGGATGTCCGCGTTGATCCGGCCCGCCCCGCCCACGGCCAGGCCCGCCGCGCACTTCACCGGGCCGTCCACCGTGCCGTCCACATGGCAGGAGCCCGCGGAAACGGCCCCGGCCGCCGTGGCGGCCTTGAACAGGGTCAGGTGGCCCTTGAGGGTGATGTCTCCTTCAACTCTTCCCGCGATGTCGGCGTCGCCCGCCGTTTCCAGCGAGCCGCCCATCACCGCGCCTGCCGGGATAACCATCTTCGCGTGCGCGGCATTCCGGCCGCGGCGCGCGCCCGCGTCCGACGGGCGCGGATGCGCCTCCTGGGGGGCCTGGCGCAGCGGCGCGGCGTTGCGCGCCCCGCCCCGGCCCTCCTGGACCGCGCGGTCAAACCAGCCCGAAATCCTGCCGAAAATGCCCGGATTTCCATCGGGTTCGCCGTTGCCGTTTCCCGGTGTCTGTGGGGTCTGCTCTTCGCTGGACATGGATTGGGCCCTCAATGCCTGTGCGCCGCGCCGTCCGGGCCGCCGCCTGGGGCATCCCCCCGGCGGGCCGCTGCGGCTTGTCTGCCCGCAAGTGTAGCCATTTCGCCGGGGTGTTATCAAAAGCCCCCGGGCCGCGCCGTTCCGGGGAGCTGCCGGGCGCGGAATGGAACGTTCCGCGGCGGGTGTTGGTTTCTTTGTGCGCGGAGGCGCGCCGACAGGAAAGGAGAGCGACATGACAAGAAACTACAAGGTGATCGTTCCGCTGGTGCTGTGCGCCCTTGGCGGGGGAGCCGCTGTTCTCGGCGCCCTGCACGGC
>JAPXRP010000237.1:0-5997 GCA_033813475.1 Candidatus Hydrogenedentota bacterium | reverse complement strand
GGTGCCCCCCCCTGGAAACGCCACTCTCCCGATTGGCGCGCTTTAGGAGGCCAATCGGGAGAGTGGCGTTCCCAGGGAGGGGTGGAGGGCCCCTCACTTTTCTGTCTTCAGCGGCCTTCACCCTTGGATGATGAGGTCAACCCATGGCATTAACTGGAAGTCCTGCGGGGGGAGAAGCGAAAAGAATACTGGGCACCACATTCCGGGCATAACCACACATTCGTGGACCTGCGCGTTTTTTTCTTGCACAAACTCTTCCGTTTGTGGTATTGTACATTCAACCCCCAACCTGAAAAGGAGATTGACGATGCCGCGAATTCCCAAAGAGACCAAAGACCTCGCCTTCAAAATGAGCGACGAGGGCAAGACCACGCGTGAGATTTCGGAAGCGACGGGCATTAAAATCCCGACCCTGTACAACATGTTCCGCAAGGGCGCCGGTGCGGCCGCCCCGAAGACCGTGACCGGCAGCATCGGCTTCTCGCCGGACAACCCCTTCCTGAACAAGGCGCGGGAGTGGGAGACCGTGAAGGCGCTCATCAACAAGATTGACAGCCTCTCCGAGACGTCCCGCCAGATGGTGTACGAGCACCTGGCCAAGAAGCAGTCCTGATTCCTCCGCCCCTTTCCGGGCCGCGGCTTTCCGAAGGGAAAGTTGCGGCCCGTTGTGTTTTGTGCTAAGGTTTTCGCAACTTCAACCCCTGTTCTGGAGGTTTCGGTCATGGAGCTGTTTGAAAACATCGCCGTCTGCGTCACCCGTGGGAAAGTCAACCAGGCGTCCGCCTACCCGCCCGACCTTCGCGGCCAGGACGGGGTGTTCGAGCTGGTGCGGGACGCGCTGGCGAACGGGGTGGCGCCGAGCGACATCCTCACGAAGGGCCTGATGGTCGGCATGAACGAGATCGGGCAGAAATTCAGCCGGAACGAGGCCTTTGTGCCGGACCTGCTGATGGCGGCCAAGGCGATGACGGCGGGCATGGACCAGCTCAAGCCGGCCTTCGAGTCGGGCGCGGCGCAGCACCGCGGCACCTTCGTGGTGGGCACGGTCAAGGGCGACCTGCACGACATCGGGAAGAACCTCGTGCGCATGATGATGGAGGGCGCGGGCTACAAGGTGATTGACCTCGGCGTGGACGTCGCGCCGGAGAAGTTCGTGGCGGCGGTCCAGGAGAACCCCGGCTGCATCGTCGGCCTGAGCGCCCTGCTGACGACCACCATGATCAACATGGAGACCATCACGAAGGCCGTGAAGGAGGTCGCGCCCGCGACCGTCGTCGCCGTGGGCGGCGCGCCGCTCACGCAGGAGTTCTGCGACAAGATCGGCGCCGACGCCTACTCCGCCGACCCGCAGGGGCTGATTGAGTGGCTTTCCTCGCGGAACTAACCCCCGCGTTTCAACGGTTAACGACAGGGCGCGGCGCGCGTGCGCCGCGCCTTTTTTGACGCCCGGCCCCCGGGCACACGGAATGCCATGCTGCGTGTAACCGAAATCTTCTTCAGCATCCAGGGCGAGTCCACGCGCGCCGGGCTCCCGTGCGTCTTTGTGCGCCTCGCGCGGTGCAACCTGCGCTGCGTCTGGTGCGACACCGCGTACAGCTTCCGGGGCGGTGACCCCATGACAGTGGATGCCGTGCTGTCCGCCGTGGACCGGTTTCCCTGCTCCCTGGTGGAGATCACCGGGGGGGAGCCCCTGGTGCAGAAGGAATGCCCGGAGCTGGCCCGGCGGCTGGTGGCCGTTGGCAAGACTGTGCTGGTGGAGACCAGCGGCTCCCTGCCCATTGACACGCTGCCCCCGGAGGCGGTCCGCGTCATGGACCTGAAGTGCCCCGGCAGCGGCATGTGCGACCGGAATCTGTGGTCCAACCTGGACCTGCTGGATCCGGCGCGGGACGAGGTGAAGTTCGTGCTTGCGGACCGGGCGGACTACGAGTGGAGCCGCGCCGTGATCCGCGACTATACTCTGGAAAAGCGGTGCGCGGCGGTGCTGCTGTCGGCGGTGACCGGCGCGCTGCGGCTGGAGGACCTCGCCGTGTGGATGCTGGAGGACGCCCTCCCCGCGCGGCTCCAGCTTCAACTGCACAAGATCATCTGGCCGCCCGACCGGCGCGGAGTCTGATTCCCATGAAAATGCGCATTGTCAAAACCGTTTTCTTCGAGGCCGCGCGGCGTGTCCGCCGCGGCGACAGCGCCGAACCGCGCCTCACCGGCGCGAGCTACCGCGCCGACCTGGTCGCCGAGGGGGAAATTGACCCCGCCGTCGGCTGGGTGGTTGACTACGCCGACATGAAGGCCCTCTTCGACCCCGTCTGCCGCCGGCTGGACCACTGCTGCCTCGACGACATCCCCGGGCTGGAAGGCGACGCTTCGCCGGAGCGGGTCGCCGCGTGGGCGCGCGAGCGGATGCGCCCGCACCCCGCCTGGTTCAAGGACATCCGCGTCTCCATCGTGGGCGACGGCCGCTTTGCCCTGGAAACGCTGCCCGCCGACCCGCTGGAGGGGCTGCCGGAGCGCGCGGGCTTCTCCTTCGCCGCCGCCCAGTCGCTGCCCCAGCTCCCCGAAACGCACCCCTGCCACCGGCTCCACGGCCACACCTACCGGGTCGAGGCGGCCGCGGACGGCGCGGCGGCGCTGGGGGACGCCCTGCGGGAGCTGCACGGCACGCTGAACGACCGGCACATCAACACCGTGCCGGGGCTGGAGCAGGCCACCTGCGAGCGCATCTGCGCGCACATCTGGCGCTTTCTGGAGGAACGGGGCCTCGGGCCGCGCGCCGTGGTCGTGCAGGAGACCCCGAACAACCGCTGCGTCTGCCTCGGCGGCGCGGCCGGAGACAACGGCACATGAGCGACACCCCCTCCCCGCGCGACCAGTTCAGGGCGCTGGACAAGACCCTGCCCTTCGACGGGCCGGAGGCCGTGGACGCCGCCTGTCTGGAGTGTTTCCCCTACCAATACGCGGGCACCCCGCACGGCGGCGGCATGGAGATTGTCATCGAGACGGCGGAGTTCACCTCCGTCTGCCCCTTCTCCGGCCTGCCCGACTTCGCCACGGTCCGGGTGCGCTACATCCCCGACGCCCTGTGCATCGAGCTGCGCTCGTTCAAGTACTACCTGCTCTCCTACCGGAACGTCGGCATCTGGTACGAGCACCTGGTGAACCGCATGCTGGAGGACCTGGCGGCGGTGTGCGCCCCGAAGCGGATGACCGTGGAGATCGTCTGCACCCCCCGCGGCGGCCTCGCCAGCACCCTCACCGCCGCCTACGACCGCGACACCATGGGCCCCGCCGAAAGGCTCCGGAAAGGGGTGTAAGTCCCGAAACCGCCGAGGGCGCGGAATAGTCTATCTGGTGCAGGGGGAGTATGTCCCCCGGGAACATGTGTCCGTAACCGGAAAGAGAAAGGGTCTCCCGTATGAAAACCGTCACCCGCCGCTTGGGACTCGCCGCCGTTCTGCTGTCCATTGGAATGTTCTGTTCCGGTCTCGCCGTCGCCCAGTCCGCCGCCTTGGACTCCCGGCAGGTCGAAATCATCGCCTCTCCGGAGGTGAAACTGCTGGATCAGGAGGGTGCCGGAAAGCTCTACCAGGTGGGCGAGCATCTGGTGGTGGTGATGGAGGGGACGCCGGAGGAGATGGGCTTCCAGCACGGCCGCCTGCTGGCGAAGAAGATCCACCATGTCATCAAGGAGGGCTACATGGCCAAGGCCCTCTGGGGCCGGGGGTACACGCCTGAATATGTCGCCGCCCAGAGCGACCGGATGGAGAAGCATTTTCCCGAGTCCATCAAGGCGGAAATCCACGGGATCGTGAAGGGCCTCAAGGCCGCCGGGGTGGACGACCTGGAATACGCGGACGTCCGGATCGGCGTGACGCAGGCGGAGATTATGCATTTCCCGGCGGATGAGCCGCCGCAGTCCTGTTCCAACTTCGCGGTCTGGGGCAAATGGACGACCGACGGGCGCCTGCTCCACGGCCGCAACCTGGACTGGGACATCAAGGGCGGGGCGCAGGAGGACGCGGTGGTGATGGTGTGGCGGCCCAAGGGCGGCGCGCCCTTCATGATGCCCGGCTGGGCGGGCGGCGTCGGCAGCGTGAGCGGCATGAGCGCCCGCGGCATCACGATCGGCGAGATGACGCTCCCCTCCAAGGACGCCACCTTTGACGGGCTGCCCCTGTTCCTCCAGATGCGCCTCGTGCTGGAAAAGGCCGCCTCGCTGGACGAGGCGGTGAAGATGTTCCAGGAGTACCCGCGCACCACGGGGTGGAACTTCATCCTCGGCGACGGGAAGACGCCGGACGGGCGCGCCCTGGAGACGGACGCGAAATACTGCAACGTGTTCACGCCCATGGACGAGAAGGAGGGCGCGGCCACGGGGCACTGGGGCATGGAGCAGTGCGTGCGCCGCACGAACCACCCGACGGACCTCGACCAGCTCTTCCGGCTGGCGCAGGCCTACGGCGACAAGTTTGGCCTCTCTGTGGAGACCAAGGAGCAGCTCACCGTGCTGGTGCCCATGCTCCAGGGACAGAACAGCTTCCAGCGCTACGAGTGGATGAGCCGCCGCATTGAGGAGGTTCCCGGCAAGATAGACGTGGAGCAGGCGGTCAAGATTCTGGCCACGGGCCCCGTCTACTGCGACGCCACCCTCCACTCCTGGGTCTTCGACCCGACGAACCATGCGGCCTATCTCGCCAACGCGGGCTACAACCCGCCCGTCACGGCCACCGACCGCCCCTTCACCAAGATAGACCTGACGGAGTGGTTCAAGTAGCCCCCGGCGCGCGTTCCAACACCTCCGCCGCCGCGCCCGAAGGGGTGCGGCGGCTTCCTTTTGCCGGGGAAACGCCGGGGGCCTGTGCTATACTGGGCGAAGAGAAAACGGCCTGTTTGCGCGCCCCGCGCGCGGCAATAAGCGAGGATCCACGGCATGAACCGCAGGGATTTCTTACGGAAGACGGCCACCAGCATGACGGCGCTGGGCGGGGGGGTGTACCTCCTCGGCGCGGCGTCGCCGAAAGAGGCGGACCGCGCGGCCAGACAACTGTGGGGGGCCACCTGGCGGCCCGAGACGCCCCACCGGCTGCCGGACGCCACCCACGCCCTCGCCCAGCAGGCGATCGCGGGGGAGCACGGCCGCTCCATGGTCCGCGCGGATTTCCAGCTTGACCCCGCCGCCAGCCTGAACGCGACCCAGGACATGCGCTACGCCCAGGCGGCCCAGCTCTGCGCCAAGAACGCCCCCCTGCGCATCCTGCCGGGCGAGAAGATCGTCGGGTCGGCCACGCTGCTGGAGGCACCGGCCCACCAGACCCCGGTGCTCGGCTGCGCAAGCGTCAGCCACACGACCATCGGCTTCGACAAGGGGCTGAAACTGGGCTACAAGGGGCTGCGCGCCAAGATCGAGGAGCGGCTGGCCCGCGGCGGCGTTTACCGGCCTGAACCCCAGCCCCGGCTCGTGACCGGGGACGGCGGCCCCGCGGCGCGGTGCGACGCCTCGGCCGCGTTCCACTGGACGGCGCAGCCGCTGCCCGCCTATGCGGGCACCCCGCTGACGGTGGAATGCCGCGCGCGCGTCACGGCCACCGCGGGATACAACATCCTCGTGGCCCATCGGGACAAGGCGTCCCCCAACCACTGGGAACTCTACACGGAGCCGGGCACCGGCTTCTTCTGCGCCTATGTGCCGGGCAGGACCCCGGCGGTCCACCACAGCCAAACCCCCATTTGCGACGGCGTGTGGCACGACGTGTCCATGACGGTGACGGACACCGCCATCACCCTCCATGTGGACGGGCAGGAGGTACTGGCGGCGGCGCTGGCCGCGCAGCCGGGCGGCAACCTGCAGGACGGTCGCGGCGCGGACACGGGCATGCTGTGGATCGGCGCGTATCCCCCGGCCGGCGCGGGCTGCGCCGGCGACATCGCCCGGGTGCGCGTGCTGCACGGCGCGGAGGCCGCGGCCGACTGGGCCCCCGCCGCCGACGCCGACGGCGAGAC
>JAPXRP010000236.1:0-6009 GCA_033813475.1 Candidatus Hydrogenedentota bacterium | reverse complement strand
AGCGTCAGGTCAAGCTGCGCGGGGAAGGCGAGCGGGCCCGGCAGCCCGCTGTCGTCAATCGCCGGATCCTGGAAATCGGGCAGGCCGTCCTCGTCCATGTCCCAGGCGTTCGGCGCCTCGGGGTCCAGATACGCGCTGAAAAGGTCAAACATCGTGCGCGCGGGGGAGGCGGTGTCGGAATAGCGCCCCACCTCCAGCGGACGGCTGGGCGACAACGGACCCGTCGGATACAGGAAATAGACGCTCTCGCTGGGCCGTCCGGGCCCCGCAGGCCGCACATAAAGCTGGTTCTCCGCGCGCATGCCCAGCAGGATGCGCGGCTCCACCCCCTCGGCCTCGCAGGCGTCCACATAGCCCTTGATGCCTTTGACCGTTATGCGGAGCAGGTTGCCGAAGGAGGCGTAGGGCAGGAAGTTGGACTGCTCGGTGAGCAGGGTGTAAATCTGGTCGCGCTCCCGGACCAGGCGCCAGGAAGAACTCTGGTCGCCCGACAGCAGCAGCCCGCCGGGCGCCAGCTCGGCGTCCAGCACCGCCGTCGCGTCAAACGCGGCCCGCGCGGCGGCCGGGGCGTCCGGAGGAAACTCCGTGATGAACCGGACCCGGAACTGGCTGACCCCGCGCGGCACATAGTCGGCCCGCAGGTAGGCCTCCGCCCGGACGGCGCTGGCCAGATCGGCGGCGTCCACGTCCTCCAGAATGCCCGCCGTGGTCAGCGAGAGCTGGCCGGCCCGCACGTCGCCGGAGGTGAACACGCCGTCCTTCTCGAAGAAGCCCGTGATGAACTCGCCGTTGGGCTGCTCGTATTTCGCGCGGATGGTGTACGTCCCGGGCGCCTGCCGCGGGCTGACATAGGATAGGACCACCTGGTTGCGAAGCTCGCCCAGGATGGTGCCGGGCTCGTCCACCAGGGTGGCCGTGAGGCTGCGCAGCGCCGAGTTGTCCTCGGTGAGGGTCATGCGCACCTCGACCGTGCCGGTCCCGGCACTGGAGTCCACCTTCAGCATGCCCTGCACACTGTTCAGCGGCGGCGCCCCGGCCAATGCCGGGCTCACCGTCACCGTGACCTGGGTGCTGTCGCCGGGGGCGACCACGCCCGCCTGCGGGGTAAGAGACACAATCCAGGGTTTCGGTGGAACAGCCTCCTTGGCGACGCTCCAGGCAAGGTCGGCGGTTCCCGTGTTGGACACCTGGAACTTGACCTGGTCCGCGGAGTCCGCAGCGGTTCTTTCCACGGGATCCAGCGTCAGGGAGCGCTGGTTGCCCAGCAGGGTGTTCAGCGCGCGCACGTTGCCGCCGCCGTAGTGGTGGCCGCCTGTCTCCACGGCCGCAGTGATCATGTCCGCAGTCTCCGTGGGGGAGCTGGGGGCGTAGGAGACCGGGTACAGGCGCACCCGCTGGTCCTGCGCCAGCGACGACACCTGGGCCGCGTCCGACAGGGACGAGTTGTCGCGCCCGTCGGTGAGGAACACAACCGCGCGCACGTCGGCGT
This sequence comes from Candidatus Hydrogenedentota bacterium, assembly GCA_033813475.1. Lineage (GTDB taxonomy): Bacteria > Hydrogenedentota > Hydrogenedentia > Hydrogenedentales > CAITNO01 > JAAYBR01. The sequence goes on along the minus strand of JAPXRP010000236.1, from coordinate 4,520 downwards.
CGTCAAACGCCAGCGCGTCCGCCGGATCCTCCAAAGCCACCCGCAGCACCGCCTCCTCGACGGCGTCCCAGATCGGGGACGCTCCGTGCAGCGCGGGGGAAAGCCGGAAAGCGCGCAGGGCGTTCTTCAGCGCGGTCTTGTCCGTGCTGAAGGGGAAGATGAACCGGTCCTGCTGCTGGCGGTCGCTGTGGTACATGATGGCCAGGCGGGTGCCCGGGGGCAGGTCGTCAATAAACCGCAGGGCCGCCGTCTTAACCTGTTCAATCGCCTCGCCGGGGGCCAGCGGAGTGACCGGGTCGGTCGTGCCCGCATAGTACATGCTGCCGCTGTAGTCCAGCATCAGGACCATGTTGGTGCGCAGGCTCTCCGGGCCCGTGATGCTCTTGGTGGCCTCGTTCCAGTCAATGTAAACCCCGTCCTCGGCCACGTCAAAAGTGAGCCGGGCCAGGTCCTCCGCCGTGCGGGTCGGGATGACCCTGCTCGTGGTGTCGCGCAGCAGGAAGACAAAGCGGTTCAAATACGGCGGACGGCTCCGGTTGATGGCGCCCTCCACCGTCAGCGGGGGCCGCTCCACCCGCACGGAAAGCTCGTAGGGCTCCACCGCGTCCAGCCGCTGGGTGTAGTCCTGGTTCCAGGCCTCCACGGTGATCTTGCGGTACTCCACGTCCTCCGTCATCACCGAGCGGTCCACGGTCACGAAGACCGGGGTGCCGTCAATGAGGATGTTCGAGCTGTTGTCCCGGAAGAAATCGGCGCCGGGGCGCTCGTTGGTGTCCCCCTGCCGCGGGGTGATGCTCGTGACCAGGGGCGTGGCGGAACTGTCATCGTCGCAAACGACCTTGAAGAAGAGGTCGGAGCCGAGGGGGCCGACGTTGGCCACCCAGAACTCGCCCACCACCTTGTCCCGGCCAAAGTCCAGAATGTTGATGAAGGTGATCTCGGGCCGCCCGGCCAGCGGGTTGGGCGGGTCGGAAAGGGCGATCTCCGGAAGGGACACGATCTCGACCGCCAGCGGCACGGAGAGGAAGCCCTCCTCCCCCGAACGTATCTGCACCTCGTAACTGCCCGACCCCGACTGGATTTCCGCGGGGTCCGTCACCCGGACCGCCACCTCCGTGGCCTCGCCGGGAAGCGTGGCCCCCTGGTTCGGCGCGGCGGCGATGGCGGGGGCGGCCGCCGGGTTCATCAGGTCCACCACGGAAAGCGTCCAGCTCCGCGCAACGGTGCCGACATTTCTGATGGTGAGCTTGGAGGCGGGCTGCTCCCCCTCCCCTGCCGGATCGTAAAACAGGGTCAGCATCGCCGGCGTGACTTCCAGGCCGGGCAGCGGTTCGCCAAACACAATCCGCACCACGGCCTGGCCGCCCGTGGAGTCCACCAGCAGGTTGAAGTCGGTGCGGGCCTCGGTCCACGCCACCTCGACCTGCGCCAGATCGCCGGCGCTGATGTCCCCGGCGGCGGGGTCCGCCGTGATGTCCGCGGGCAGGTCCGCCGCCTCCGCGGGGTTCTCGCTCGCGCCCAAATACTTCAGCGACCACGAAAGCTGCTCGTCGCCGGTGTTGAAAATGGTGAAGCGCGCCCCGGTGCTTCCGGGCGTCAGCGCAATCCGGGCGGGCAGCACCCGGAGCGAGGCCTCGACAATGATGGACACGGGCAGCACCTGGACAAACTTGCCGGCCGTGACCCGCACGCCCGTGTTGTTGTAGGTGCCGGCGCCGACAAGCGCCCGGTTCGCGGTCAGGGTGACCCGCGCCGTCTGGGCCCGCTTGAGTCTGCCCTCCGCGGCGTCCGCCGCAAACCAGGGGACGTCGGCCGCCTGCCAGGCGGCCTCCTGGCTCTCGCGCACCACCTCCTCCACCCGCCACTCCGCGGCAGCCACGCCCTCGTTCGCAAGGGTGAAGAAAACCTCGTTCTGGTCGGTTCCGAAGGCCAGCGCCCCCGGCTCCACCTTGAGGTTCACATTGTCCTTGCACCCCCCGAGCGCCAACAACGCGGCGCCCACACAGACAACCGCGCACCACCGAGGCATGGCCATGCTCATTGTGCTACACCTTACAAAGTTGATGCCGCCCGCCGGCATCCGCCGTTTGCGGCGACCCGCCCTGATTCTCGCCCCGGGGGATAAGGCCCGGCGCGCCTTCAGGACTCCGTTTGCTCGCCGCCCGCCGTGTCGCCGCCCGTCGTCTCGCCCGGGGCGCCGTAGGTGACCTTCACATCCTGCTCAATCAGAACCTTCTGCGCCTCGGCAAATCCGGGCTGGGGGTTGCCGTTGCCATCGAGCGTGGTCGCCGTGGGCAGCACGAGGATGTTGCCCGCGCCCAGCCCCCCGGCCTGCACGTTCGACAGCAGCGGACGCCAGTCCCAGATCATGTTTTTCTCGCCGAAAAGCTGCAGCTCCTCCAGGTAGAACCAGCCGGAGATCGCCTCGATGCTCCCAAGCCTGTTCCCGCTCAGGTCCACCCGCGAAAGGTTCCGCAGGCCCGAAAGCGGGGCAATGCTCAGCACCGCGTTGTCGCGCAGGTTCAGCACCGCCAGGGACGTGCAGTGCTCCAGCCCCTGCAGGTCAACGATGCCCATCCCGGGGGCCTGGAGTTCCTTGACCTTCGCCATGTCCGCCCGCGTGACCACCCCCAGCGGCTTGCCCACCGCGGCCCGCACCACCTTGGTAAGCGCCTTGTCGGGCATGTAAACGGGGCTGATCACGTCACACCCGCAGACGCCTGCAAGCACGAGAAGCGTCACGCACGCGGTCAGAACCTTACGACTCGCCGTTGAGATATCCATACGCTCACCTTGAGTTGCCTGTCCGCCCGGCACGGCGGCCCATCCCAGGGACCGCCTCCGGCCTCGCAGACTAAATAGTACACTCTTTTTCCCTGTTTCGCCAGCGAAAAACGGGACGCCCCCGCCCTTGGGCCGTGGAAACGGGCATCCTCGCCTTTGTTGGCAACCCTAGCTCGCCGTGCCGCCCGTGCCGGTGCCCGGCGTTGGAATGGCGCACTTGTCCTCCACGAACAGAAGCAGGGGCGAACTGCCGCCGAAAAATCCGAGCAGCGAGCTCAGAACCGCGCTCACCGCACAGATCGTGTCCTCAAGCGCCGTCGCCTTGGGCACCTGCATTCGCCGGGTAACAGCCGCAACATGTCTCACGGAAAGACCCTCCAAAGTTCTATTCGGCATTCCTCTTGAAAACCGCACAAACGGCGGATTTGTAAATAGATTACTTCAAACGGCGCGCCATGTCAAGGGTTAATTTCCTTCGTCCCCTTTGCGAAGGCAGGGATTGGCCGCCACATACGGACAAAAACCGCCGTCAGGCGCTCCCGAGAGCCTGGCGCAACGCCTCTGCCGTCACCTCACCCTCCCATGTCCTCACCAGATCGCCCGAGGGCGAGAAGAGCAGCGTGACCGGCACGGCCCCCGAGAAATCCATGCCCAGCGCCTTCCCCAGCGCGTCGGGCGTGCTGTTCTCCAGCACCCGCACGGGAAAGGCAACGGCGTGGCGCTGGACGAAGGGAACCACGGTGGAGGCCAAACGCGACGGGTCGTCCACGGAAACCGCGAGCATCACCACCCCGGCAGGGTCCGCCTTCCCGTAAAAGGCGTTGAGTTCGGGGATTTCGGCCACACAGGGGGGGCACCAGGTGGCCCACACATTCACCACAGCCGCCTTTCCCCTGGCGTCCTTCAGCCAGCGGGCCACGCCGTCGGCGGAAATCAGGGACACCCCCTCCCCCGCCTGCGGTGCCCGCGCCGCGGCGGGGGCCGGGGAATCCTGCGCGCCGCAGGCGCCCAGCAGGGAGCAGGCCGCAAGAGAGAAGAAAAGGCGCGGAAGCCGCCAGGCCGTTCCGCGCCCCGGATCCCGACGCCCGCTTCGAGCCGGCGTCATTGTTTTTCCACCCGCTTGATGCCGCATCCCCACGCCTTCACGGTGGCAGGGTCCGCGGTTCCCCCTTCCAGCAGCGCCTTGACCGCGTTCTCCACATACGGCGTCGCCCCTTTTTCCTCCGGCGCCTTTCGGTCGTCAAACGCGCCGTGATACGCCAGTTTCCCCTCCTTGTCGAGGACAAACACCTCCGGCGTCACCTTGGCGCCGACCGCATCGGCATACTTGTTTTCCGCGTCCTTCAGAATGGGATGGGTCTTCCCTTTCTCCTGGGCGTACTTCCTGATCTGCTCCGGCGTGGTGTCCTTGTGCGAGTCAATGCTGATCACCACCACCCCCTGGGGGGCGTAGCGCTGGGCCAGGGAGGAGATGTGCGGGTCGGCCCCCCGGGAGAATGGGCACTCCTGCGAGCAGAACTCCAGCACCACGATCTTTCCGGCGAAATCGGACAGTTTTCTGGTCTTGCCGTTCACATCCGGCAGCTCAAAGGCGGGCATCTCCTGCCCGATCTCCACGGCGGCCAGCGCCACCCTGCCGTGCAGGACGCCGAGAACAGCGGCTCCCCCGCCAAGGGCGCACAGCACCAGCGGAACGATCACCTTGTAGTTTCTTGTCATGTCGCTCTCCTTTCGTG
>JAPXRP010000235.1:0-6065 GCA_033813475.1 Candidatus Hydrogenedentota bacterium | reverse complement strand
GTTTCCGTCGCCGTCCGCGGCCGCGGCCCGCTCCAGCGCGGCGACCGCGCCGTCGGAATCGCCAAGGCGCTCGCGTGCCCCCCCCAGGTGAAGCCATACCCGCCGCGCCTCCGGGAGCGCGGCCGCGATCTCCTCCAGAATGGCCTCCAGATCGGCGGGCCGGCCCGCGTCCAGCAGCGCGCGCGCCAGTTCCGCGTGGGCCGCGTGCGCCTCCGGGGCCTCCTCGACGGCGCGGCGGTACGCCGCGACGGCCTCCTCCCGCCGTCCCAGACGCTCCAGCGCGCGCCCCTCCCCCAGGGAAAACCCGAACCCCGGCAGGCGGGCAACGCCGGTCCTGTAAAGCGCGAGGGCCTCCCCGGCGTCCCCGGCCGCCAGCAGCGCCTCCGCCTGGGCGGCGAGCAGCCGCCCCAGAACGGGGAGCATCGCCGCGCTCTCCTCCGGGGACGCGAGGTCCATTGCCTGCTGGCAGGCCTCCAGCGCCCCTTGGGGGTTTCCGGCGCGTTCCCGCGCCAGGGCGAGGCAGAACCAGGCGTGGCGGCGCGCCGGATCGGCCTCCGTCATCGCCGTCCACAGCGTTTCCAGCAGCGCCAGCTCCCCCCGCGCCGCATGGACCCGGTCCAGAAACGCATAGGGGGCGTACTCCTCCGGCGTGAGGTCCACCGCCTCCCGCGCCGCCGCCAGCGCGCCCTCCATCTCCCCCAGCGCCTCCAGGGCCAGCGCCTCCCCCGTCTTCGCCCCCGGCGCGCGCGGGTCAAGCCCGCCCGCCCGCCGGAAATCCTCCAGCGCCTCCGCGGCGCGCCCCGCGTCCAGCCGGGCGCCCCCCCGCGCCGCCAGGACGCGCGCGAGGGCGGCGGGCGCCTCTTGCGGCGTGTTCCCGTCCCCGTCCGCGGTCGCGGCCCGCTCCAGCGCGGCGACCGCGCCGTCGGAATCGCCAAGGCGCTCCCGGGCAAGCCCCAGGTGAAGCCACACCCGCCGCGCCTCCGGGAACGCTTCGGCGATCTCCTCCAGGACCGCTTCCAGACCGGCGGGCCGGCCCAGGGCCAGCAGCGCGCGCTCCAGTTCCGCGTGGGCCGCGTGCGCCTCCGGGGCCTCCTCGACGGCGCGGCGATAGGCGGCGACGGCCTCCTCCCGCCGTCCCAAACGCTCCAGCGCGCGCCCCTCCCCCAGGGAAAACCCGAACCCCGGCAGACGGGCAGCGCCGGTCCTGTAAAGCGCGAGGGCCTCCTCTGGGGTGCCGGCCGCCAGCAGCGCCTCCGCCTGCGCGCCAAGCAGCCGCCCCAGAACGGGTTGCACCGCCCCACCCTCCGCGGGGGGGACGAGGTCCAGGGCCTTCTGGCAGGCCTCCAGCGCCCCTTTGGGGTCTTCGGCCCGTTCCCGCGCCAGCGCCAGACGCAGCCAGGCGTCGCCGCGGCCGGGATGCCGTCCGGTAAATTCCTCCCAGAGGGTGACCCAGGACGCGGCGTCCCCCGTCCCGGCGAGCATCCGGTCCAGTTCGCGGTGGGGTTCCGTGGCGGCGGGGTTGGCCTCCAGCTCTTTCAGATAGGCCGCCGCCGCCCCCTGCGTGTCCCCCGCCGCCTCCAGCACCCGGCCCTCGCCCACCCAGGCGCCCCGGGCGCCGGGGTGCAGCTCCCGGGCCGCGCGGAACGCCTCAAGGGCCTCGCCGGGCCGGTGCAGCGCCAGCAGCGCCTCCCCCTCCACCGTCCGGAGGAGCGCCTTGGCGGGGTCCTGCCAGGCCAGCCGTTTCATGCGGCGCGCCGCGGCCGACACGGTCCGCAGCGTCTCTGCCGGACGGCCCAGCCGCAGGTGCAGGCCGGCGAGGCCGAGGACGGCGTCGGGAGAGTCGGGAAACAGCCGGCACAGGTCCGAAAACACGGCCAGCGCCTCCTGCGGACGCCCCTGCCCCTCCAGAAGCCTGCCCAGCAATTGCCGCGCGTCCCGGTGTCCGGGATGGGCCGCGACAAACGCCTGGACCCGGTCCAGCGCCTCCTCGGGCAGCCCCTCCTCCCTGAGGGCGGCCGCCAGCCGAAGGAGGATGTGGGGATGGTTCGCGCACTGGTCCGCCGCCGCGCGGCAGGCCGCCAGCTCCGCCGGCGCCCCGGCGCCGCCGCCGATCTCCCGCTCCAGCGCCTCCAGGCGGGCGCTTGCCGCCGCGGTGGCCTCGCCTTTGTTGAGGCTTTGCACCCTGTTAATGATTTCCCGCAGCACGCGCGCGCGCTCGGCCGGGGTGTGCCCCATCCAGCCGGCGCAGGTCTCCTCGGAGGGGGGGGCGGGCACCGTATCCGGTCCCGCGCCGGCACGCCGGGCAACCAAGGGTGCCAGGGCATCGTAAAAGGCCCGTGCGATCAGGAAACTCCCGGAAAAGTCCGGGTGGCAGGCGTCGGGGATCAGCTCCGCCCCCGGAATGCCCCCGGGAGAGGCCGCCGCCACCGCCGCCCCGGCATCCACGAGCGCCGCACCCTCCCCGGCGGCGGTTTCCCGGATGACCCGCTCCAGCTCCGGCCGGCAGCGGGCCCACAGGTAGGCGTCCAGGTCGAGGGCGGCGAGGAAGTGTTCGCGCGCCCGCGCGAAATCCCCCCCGGCCCAGGCGCACCGGCCCAGCAGAAACTGGAGTTCCCCATGGCGGCCGGTTATGCCCGCCGCCTCCTGGAGGAGGGCTTCCGCCCCTGCGGCGTCCGACGCCCTCAGCCGCGCCCGTCCCTTGGCAAGCAGCATTTTCCAGGTGTCCAGCGCCTCTCCGGAGAGGCCGGCCGGCGGGCCGGTGTCCTGCGGGGGCCAGTCGCGGAGGTTCACCGCGACGGTGGACAGAAAGACGGGCGCCCCGGCCGCCCGGGCCGCGCGGCAAATGGCCGACAGGTTGGCCCGGAAGTTCTCGCGGACCTGCTCCGCCGGGGGGCCGCCCGGGGCGGCGGGCCGGGGGGGGAGGCGGAAGAGCCCGGTCTGTCCCGTGTCCGCGGGCGCGCGCAGCCCTTTCAGCAGTTGAAAGATCCGGAGCCGGTTGAGGCGGATGGCGGCCCGCGCGGCCGCGGCGGAGGGGACGCGGTCCGCCGTCCGAAACTCCGAAAGGGCGCCGAAGGGGCCGTGAAACTCGTTGTTGCCCATGTAGACCAGAAAGGCATCGGGGCGCAGGCGGGCGCAGGCTTCGGCGACCTCGCGCATGACATGGGAGTTCATGCTGCTCCGGGCGAAGTTAAAGACCTCGACCCGCGCTTCGGGAAAGGAGGAATCCAGCATTGCGTGGAGCATGCCGGGGAAGGCGTACTCCTCGGCGGGCCAGCCCTGGGCGGCGGAGCCGCCGAACACGAACACCCGGAACACCCCGGGGGCCTTGTCCCCGGGCACCGCCGCGGCCTGCCGCAGCCATCCGCCGCCGGGCTGGGGGTCCGTCAGAAACTGGTCGTAGAAGGCCTTGTTGGGCGCGTGGAGGGCCCCCTCGCGGGTGACGACGCGGAGAAAGGGGCGGGTGTCCTCCCCCACACCGGCGGCCCGGAGTCCGGCCTCCGCCAGCGCGAGCAGGGCGAGGGGCAGCAGGACGCCGCCGACAGCCCAGCCCGCCGCGCTTCGGAGCCGGCCGGAACGGCCGGGGCGGCTCCGCCCCCCGGGCCGTGACTGTTCCGTTGAAGGCATGTGCCGGACGATCCTTTCCAGGCCGCCCTGGCGCGGCGGCAGGCCCAGTGTAGGGAAAGTCGGGGCCGCGTTCAACCCGCGCGCCCGCCGGAGAAGAAAGGCCCCGGCGCTCCGCTGGGGGAGCGCCGGGGCGCGTTGTCTTCAGGGAATGCCGGGGCTCAGTACATGCCGTCCATGCCGCCCATGCCGCCGCCGGGGCCGCCCGCGGGGGCCTTCTCCGGCTCGGGGATGTCGGCGATCAGCACTTCGGTCGTCAGCAGGAGGCCGGCGATGCTCGCGGCGTTCTGCAGGGCCGTGCGCGTGACCTTGGTCGGGTCAATGATGCCCGCCTTCATCAGGTCCTCGTACTCGCCGGTTTCGGCGTTGTAGCCCGTGTTGCCCTTCTTGGCGCGGACGTTCTGGACGACCGTGGCGCCCTCGTCGCCGGCGTTCAGCGCGAGCTGGCGCAGGGGGGACTCGACGGCGCGCCGGACGATCTGGGCGCCGATCTTCTCGTCGCCCTCGACCTCGAGCCCGTCAATCACGTCCTGGCAGCGCAGCAGCGCGGTGCCGCCGCCGGCCACGATGCCCTCCTCGACCGCCGCGCGGGTGGCGTGGAGCGCGTCCTCGACGCGGGCCTTCTTCTCCTTCATCTCGATCTCGGTGGCCGCGCCGACGTTGATGACCGCGACACCGCCGGCCAGCTTCGCGAGGCGCTCCTGGAGCTTCTCGCGGTCGTAGTCGGACGTGGTGTCCTCGATCTGCCGGCGGATCAGGTTGATGCGGCCCATGATGTCGGCGCTGGAGCCCGCGCCCTCGACGATGGTCGTCGTGTCCTTGTCAATGACGACGCGCTTGGCGCAGCCGAGGTCGGAGATGGTCACGCTCTCAAGCGAGCGGCCCAGGTCCTCGGTGATGCACAGGCCGCCGGTCAGGATCGCGATGTCCTCCAGCATGGCCTTGCGGCGGTCGCCGAAGCCCGGCGCCTTCACCGCGGACGCCTGGAAGGTGCCGCGGATCTTGTTGACCACCAGGGTCGCCAGGGCCTCGCCCTCGATGTCTTCGGCGATCAGAAGCAGCGGCTTGCCCGACTTGGCGATCTGCTCCAGCAGCGGAAGCAGGTCCTTCAGGTTGGAGATCTTCTTCTCGTTGATGAGAATGTAGCAGTTCTCCAGCACGCACTCCATGGTCTCGGGGTCCGTCACGAAGTACGGGGACAGGTAGCCCTTGTCGAACTGCATGCCCTCGACCACCTCGAGCGTCGTCTCGATGCCCTTGGCCTCCTCGACCGTGATCGTGCCGTCGTTGCCGACCTTTTCCATCGCATCGGCGATGATCTCGCCGATCTCCGCGTCGCTGTTGGCCGAGATGCTCGCCACGTTGCGGATCACGTCCTTGTCGTTGCGGACCTGCTTGCTCATGGAGGCCAGCTTCTCGACCACCGCCAGCACGGCCTTGTCAATGCCGCGCTTGAGCGCCATCGGGTTCGCGCCCGCCGTCACGTTGCGCAGCCCCTCGCGGAAGATGGACTCCGCGAGCACCGTCGCCGTCGTCGTGCCGTCGCCCGCGACGTCGGAGGTCTTCGAGGCGACCTCCTTCACCATCTGGGCGCCCATGTTCTCGTACTTGTCCTCCAGCTCGATCTCCTTGGCCACGCTCACGCCGTCCTTCGTGACGGTCGGGGCGCCCCACTTCTTGTCGAGCACCACGTTGCGGCCCTTCGGGCCCAGCGTCGCCTTCACGGCGGCGCTCAGCTTCGCGACGCCCTCGAGCACCTTGCGCCGCGCGCCCTCTCCGAATTCCAGTTGCTTAGGCATGTCTCAGTCTCCTTGTTCTTGTCTGCGGTTTCGGGGCGCCGGTTACTCGAGCACCGCGAGAACGTCGTCCTCGCGCATGATGACGTGCTCCTCGCCGTCAATCTTCACCTCGGTCCCGGAATACTTGCCCATGAGGATCCGGTCGCCCGGCTTCACCTCAAGGGCCACCCGCTTCCCGTCGTCGTCAAGACGGCCGGGGCCCACCGCGATCACCTTGCCCTCCTGGGGCTTCTCTTTGGCCGTGTCGGGGATGATGATGCCGCCGCGCACGGTCTCGCTGGGCTCTTCGCGCTTCACCAGAATACGGTCTGCCAGGGGACGAACTTTCATTGTGCTTGCTCCTTGTGGTTGGTTGGTTCGCACATACGGTGTTGACACATTCAGACGGCTGCCATTTTGGCAATCCGCCCGGACCGCCCCGCGCCATCGTTAGCACTCGGCGGTCGTGAGTGATAATAGCATGCGTCCCCGCCCCGTGTCAAGCCCCCATCCATCCCAAGTTCACGGGGTTTCTCCCCAAGGGGAACGGCGCGGGTCGGCGCCGCCCTCTGGCAATGCGCCTCATTGGGGGCGGTGCCATTTTGGCAATCTCGGGAGTAAGGCGGCATTCGCCGCAGGATGTCGTGCGCGCGCAGGGGAGGGGAC
>JAPXRP010000234.1:0-6079 GCA_033813475.1 Candidatus Hydrogenedentota bacterium | reverse complement strand
GGCGGGGACGGGCGCTGGACAACGTGTTCATCGAGCGGCTTTGGCGCAGCGTGAAATACGAGGACGTCTACCTGCGCGACTACGGGGACGGGCACGCGCTGCACCGGGGGCTTGCCCGCTACTTCCGCTTCTACAACCATGAGCGCCCGCACAGCGCGTTGGAGAACCAGACCCCCGCAAGCCGTCACCTGGAGGCGGGGCCCTGCCGCGCAGGCCGCCGGACCGGGCCGCCTCCGACGAGCTCTCCCTAACGGGCCCATTCTCGGCGGCCCGGTCCGGCTTGGCCGTCGGTTAACCCGCGAAAAAGACGGCTTGACAGCCCCCGGCGCATCTGGTAGAATCACGGTCAGAGAGAGCCGGGAAGCGGCCACATTGCCGCCTCAGCTATAGCTTAATTTGAACCGGTCCCTGTCGAAAGATGGGGGTAACCTCACAGGACAGCAGGATGGTGGACATTCCGCACCCCCCGGTCATTGAAAAGGCCGTCGCCGTGCGCGTTGTCCTGTCGCAGGAAAGCCCCGCGGAGGCCGAGGAGGCCCTGCACGAGTTGCGGGAGCTCGCGCGGACCGCCGGGGCCGACATCGTCTGCACGTTCGAACAGCACCGCTCCAGCCCCGACCCGGCCACCTACATCGGCGGCGGGAAACTGGAGTCCATCAAGGCGGCGATCGGGGAACTCGGCGCGGAGACGGTCCTTTTCGATGCGGACCTGGGCGCGGCGCAGGGCGTCAAGCTGGAAAAAGCGCTTGGTGTCAAGATCGTGGACCGCACGCAGCTGATTCTGGACATCTTCGCCGGGCGCGCGCAGACGCGCGAGGGCCGCATGCAGGTCGAGCTTGCCCAGCTTCAGTACCTCCTGCCGCGCCTCACGGGACGGGGCTCCATCATGCGGCAGCAGGGCGGCATCGGCGTGCGCGGGCCGGGCGAGCAGAAACTGGAGGTGGACCGCCGGGTCATCCGGGAACGGATCACCCGGCTGAAGGCCGAACTGGAGGAGGTGCGGAAGCACCGGCGCATCCAGCGGGACCGGCGGACGGCCCAGGGCATCCCCACGGTGGCCCTCGTCGGGTACACCAACGCCGGGAAATCGTCGCTGCTCAACGCCCTCACGGGCGCGGACGCCCTGGCGGAGGACAAACTTTTCGCCACCCTCGACCCCCTGGTGCGGCGCTGCTCCCTGCCCGGCGGCGGCGAGGCCCTGTTCGCCGACACCGTGGGCTTCGTGCGGCGGCTTCCCCACACCCTGGTCGCCGCGTTCCGAGCCACGCTGGAGGCTGTCAACGAGGCGGACCTGCTCCTCCTGGTCCTCGATGCGTCGCATCCGGCCATGGAGGAGCACCTGCGGACGGTGCGCAATGTGCTGGAGGAAATCGGCGCGGCGGCCATCCCCTTTGTCAAGGTGTACAACAAGGCCGACCTCCTCGATGAGGGCCTGCTGGCGGGCCTGACAACGGACCGGGCGCCGCACGCGGTCGTTTCCGCCCTGCGGGGCGACGGCCTCCGCGCACTGCTTGAGATGACCCAGGACCAGTTGCGGCGGGGGCGCACCCTGCTCCGGCTGCGGGTGCCGCAGAACCGGGCCGCCGTCCTGTCCCAGTTGCGCGCGCGCGCCCGCATTCTGGAAATCCGGTACGAGGGAAACGATGTGCTCGTGGACGCCGAGGTGGAGTCGGGCGCTGCCGGACGCTTCGCCGAGTGGGCGGAGATCGGCGAAGGAAGCGGGGCATGAGCGCGGACGGACCCAGGCTGCGCGTCGCGGCGCTGGTCATCCGGGACGACCGCGTTCTGCTGGTGCGCCATGTGAAAGACGGCGAGACACGCTGGCTCCTGCCCGGCGGCGGGGTGGACCGGGGGGAAACCCTGGCCGACGCCCTGCACCGCGAACTGCGGGAGGAGACCGGGCTGCAGGTCGCGCCCGGCCCGCTGGTGTCCTTCGAGGAGGCGGTGTCCCCGGACGGCGCGCGGCACGTGGTGCAGTTGGTGTTCCGCGCGGAGATCCTCTCCGGGGCGCCCCGCGCCACGGGGGACGACGCGCGGGTGGCGGAGGCGGTGTTCGTCCCTGTCGCGGAGCTGCCGAACCTGCGCCTGCATCTGTGCGCCGCAGGCCGACTGGCGGAACTGGCGCGTGAAAAGGAATCGCCGGGCATCCCCGGCGCGGGAAACCTCTGGAAACCCTGAGCACCGGAAGGGAGCATGTCATGAAGAGAACACGGGAATGTGCCGCTGTCACGCTGTGCCTGATTCTGGCCGCCGCGGCGGGAGCCGCCGCCGCCGGAGAAGGCGCCCTGCCTCGGGATGAGGCCAGGATCGCCGAAGTGGCCGCCGGTCAACGGACGGAGGCGGCAGCGTCGTGGTGGGGATTTGATCCCGCCGACGCCACGGAGTCCCTCCAGGCCGCGGTGGATTCGGGGGCGGCCCGGATCGTGGTGCCGTACACCGGCGCGCCCTGGGTGATCCGCCCCGTCCGCCTGCGGGGAAACCTGGAGCTGGTCTTTGATCCGGGGGTGGTGGTGCTGGCCAGGGCCGGCGAGTTCAAGGGCGGAGGCGACAGTCTCTTCTCCGCGCGGGACGCGCAGAACATCACGGTGCGCGGATACGGCGCGCGGCTGCGGATGCGCAAGGCGGACTACCAGTCCGAGGCCTATGAGAAGGCCGAATGGCGGACCACGCTGACCTTTTCGGGATGCCGGAACATCCGCGTGGAGGGCCTGTCGCTGGAGAACAGCGGCGGCGACGGCATCTACCTCGGCGCGACGGAGGCGCTTCCCCGCTGCGAGGACGTGGTCATCCGGGACGTGCTCTGCTGGAACCACCACCGCCAGGGCATCAGCGTGATCAGCGCGAAGAGCCTGCTGATCGAGAACTGCCGCTTTGTCGGGACCAAGGGCACGGCGCCGCAGGCAGGGATAGACTTGGAGCCCAACAGCGCGGACGAGTGCCTCGTGAACGTGACGGTGCGCAACTGCGTCATGGCCAACAACTGGGGCGCGGGCATTCTCGTGTACCTGAAGCCGCTGCGGCGGACCTCCGAACCCCTGTCCATCCTCTTTGAAAACTGCCATGTGCGCAGCGGGAACGACCAGGGCATCGGCGTGGGGGCGGTGGGCGACGACGGCCCCTCCGGCCTGATTGAGTTCCGCAACTGCACGGTGGAGAACACCCGGAACGGCGGCGCCTACGTCTACGACAAGTCGGCGGAGGCCGCCGGGGTGCGCTTCGCCCGCTGCAGCTTCCGCAACACGGCGACGCGCGCCACGGAAAAGCGCCCGTGGTGGCCCCTGGTCCTCTCGCTCAACCGGGACAGCGTCACCCGGCGGCACGGCGGCGTGGAGTTTGTGGACTGCGCCGTGTATGACTGCCTGGACCGCGCGGCGCTCAAGACGGAGGAGGACCAGGGCGAAAAGGGCGCGGTGAATGTCACAGGAAACATCCGGCGGCGCGGCCCGGGCGCGGCGCGCGCGGAGTTCACCCCGGAGAGCGAGGGATGCACCCTGGAGGTGGCCCCCTTCTAGTCCTCGTCCCCCTGCATGGGGGGGGCGCCGAGCACCTCGCCGATGACGGCGAGCAGTTCCCGGCGGCCCTGCCCCGTCTCCGAGGAAAAGGGGATGATCAGGGCGTCGCGGTCGAGGCCCAGCTCGCGGCGGATGGCGGCCACGCCGGCGCCCTGCTGGTTGCGGGACAGCTTGTCCGCCTTGGTGGCCACGAGGACGGTCGGGCGCTCGTAGGATTCGAGCATCTCCACCATTTCGGCGTCCTGGGCGGAGGGCTTGTGCCGGATGTCCAGCAGCAGGGCCGCCAGTCTCAGGGGCTCGCGCCCGCCCAGATAGGCGCGCATGAGGCCAACCCATTCGTCACGCATGGATTTGGGGGCCTTGGCAAAGCCGTAGCCCGGCAGGTCCACATAGTAGAAGCGGCCGTTCACATCGAAGAAGTTGACCAGCCGCGTCTTCCCGGGGGCGCTGCTCGTCTTGGCCAGCCCCTTGCGCCGGAGCAGGGTGTTGAGCAGGGAGGATTTGCCCACGTTGGACCTTCCCACAAAAGCCACCTCGGGGCGGCCGTCGCCCGGGAAGTGCTCCGGCAGGGAGGCGCTTTTCAGAAATGTGGCGCTGGTGATCTTCACGAAGTCTTCCGGGGTTTTGCGGCGCGCCGTTTGGCCGGCGCTTCGGAAAACGCGGCCTTCAGCGCGTCGTTTACGTTGTCCACGAGCACGAAGCGGATTTCCTTGAGGACCTCGGCGGGCAGGTCGGGGAAGTCCTTCTCGTTGTCCCGGGGCAGGATGATGGTGCGAATGCCCGCGCGGCGCGCGGCGAGCACCTTCTCCTTGACGCCGCCGACGGGCAGCACCCGGCCGCGCAGGGTGATTTCGCCGGTCATGGAGAGGGCGTCCGCGGGGGCGCGGTTCACCAGGGCGGACATCATGGACACCAGAATGGCGACGCCTGCGGAGGGCCCGTCCTTTGGGATGGCCCCCTCGGGGACGTGGACATGGAGGTCGAATTTCTTGTGGAAGTCCGCCGGAACTCCCAGCGCCTTCGTGTTGGCGCGCAGGTAGGTGTAGGCGGCGGCGGCCGACTCCTTCATCACCTCGCCAAGCTGGCCCGTGAGGGCGAGTCCGCCCTTGCCGGACATGACGCTGGTCTCAATGCGGAGAATGTCGCCGCCCGCCTGGGTCCACGCCATGCCCACCGCGACGCCAAGTTCGGCCACGGCTTCGGGGTGCACCGCGGAGTACATCGGCGGTCCCAGAAGCTCCCCGACGACCTTGGCGTCCACCGACACGGCGCCGCGCGCCTTCTCCTCCACCAGGCGGCGGGCGGTCTTGCGGCAGATGCCCGCGATGGAGCGCTCGAGCTCGCGGACCCCCGCCTCCTTGGTGTACCGCTGGATGATCTCGTCGAGCCCGGCGTCCTCGAAGGTGACCATTCCATCGGGAATCCCGTTCTCCGCGAACTGCCGGGGGATCAGGAAGCCCCGCGCGATGCGCGCCTTCTCCTCGTGGGTGTAGCCGGGGATGCGGACGATCTCCATGCGGTCGTGCAGCGCGTGGGGGATGTCATACTCGCTGTTGGCCGTGGTGATGAAGAACACCTCCGAAAGGTCGAAGCCGACCTCCAGGAAGTGGTCGCTGAAATTCTTGTTCTGCGCGGGGTCGAGCACCTCCAGCAGCGCCGCCGACGGGTCGCCGCGGAAATCCATGCTCATCTTGTCTATCTCGTCCAGCATGAAGACGGGGTTCCGCACGCCGACGGTCTTCATGCCCTGGATCACGCGCCCGGGCATGGAGCCGATGTAGGTGCGCCGGTGCCCGCGGATTTCCGCCTCGTCGCGGACGCCGCCCAGGGAGACGCGGATGAATTTGCGGCCCATGGCGCGGGCGATGGACTGGCCGAGGGAGGTCTTGCCCACGCCGGGGGGGCCCACCAGGCAGAGGATCGGCCCTTTGGCGTTTTTGCTGAGCTTGAGGACCGCGAGGAACTCCAGGATGCGCTCCTTCACCTTCTCCAGCCCGTAGTGGTCCTCGTCGAGGACTTTGCGGGCGCGCTTCAGGTTCAGCGCGTCCTTGGTGCGCTTGGCCCAGGGCAGCTCGCACAGGGTCTCCAGGTACCCGCGGATCACCGCGCTCTCGGGGCTCATGAAGGGGAGCTTCTCGTAGCGGACCACCTCGCGCTCCGCGCGCTCGGCGATTTCGGCGGGCATCTTGGCCTTGGTGACCATCTCCCGCAGCTCGGCGGCCTCGCCGCCGCTCTCATCGCGCACGCCCAGCTCCTGCTGGATCGCCTTGAGCTGCTCCTGGAGATAGTGGGACCGCTGGCCCCGCTCCATCTGCTCGCGCACGCGGCCGCGCACCTTCTGCTCGATGCGGGCGAGGTCTATCTCGCGCTCCAGGAAGACCGCCGCCATGTCGAGGCGCGCGCCCACGTCGAGGCACTCCAGCAGCTCCTGCCGCTCCGCCGTGGACACAAACAGGAAGGCGCAGATCGTGTCCGCGAACATGTCGGGGTCCTGCATCCCCTGGATGGCCATGAAAATTTCCGGGGCGATCCGCTGGGTGAGGCGGACATACTCCTCGAACTGGTGG
>JAPXRP010000233.1:4870-6146 GCA_033813475.1 Candidatus Hydrogenedentota bacterium | reverse complement strand
TGTTCGAGCTGCGCATCCTGCCCGAGGGCACGGACGGCGGCCACGCCTACATGCGCAACGCCCGCAAGCTCGCCAACGGCAACTACCTTGTCTGCCTCTATGCCGACGAGGTCGTGCGCGAGTACGACCCCAAGGGGGCCGTGGTCGCCGAAATCCGCGCCGCCGGAGGCCCCCACAGCGCCGTCCGGATGGACAACGGCCACACGCTGGTCGCCTGCGGCGACATGAAAAAGGAGGCGTGGTTCTTCGAGGCGGACCGGGAGGGGAAGGTCGTCTGGAAAATCACCCACGACGAGCTGCCCGGCGTCTCCCTGAAGTTTCTGACGGGGTTCCACCGCCTGCCCAACGGCAACACGGTTCTGTCCAACTGGGTCGGCCACGGCGAGTTCGGCAAGGCCCCCCACCTCATCGAGGTCACGCCGGACAAAAAGGTCGTCTGGACTTTCCAGGACCACGCCACCATGAAGACCGTTTCCAGCGTCCAGGTCCTCGACGTCCCCGGAAACCCGCTCAAGGGCGAAGTCCTTCACTAATCATGCCTACGGAGAGTCCGACCATGCTTTCACGACGCGCGTTCATGAAACAGGCCGCAGTCGGAACGACCGCCGCGCTGGCCGCCGCCGTCTCCCGCAACTCCGCCCGCGCCAACGCCCGGCGCCCCAACATCGTCTGGATATACAGCGACGACCACGCCCAGAAAGCCGTCAGCGCCTACGGCGGCCCCCTGAGCACGGTCGCGCCGACACCGAACATTGACCGCATCGCCCAGAACGGCATGATCTTCCGGAACAGCTTCGTCACCAACTCCCTGTGCGGCCCCTGCCGCGCGGTGATTCTCACCGGCCTCCACAGCCACCTTAACGGGTTCCGCCAGAACGGCGACCGCTTCGACGGCAGCCAGCAGACCTTCCCAAAACTGCTCCAGCAGGCCGGCTACCAGACCGCCGTCTACGGCAAATGGCACCTGGAAACGGACCCCACGGGCTTCGACGCCTGGGAAATCCTTCCCGGACAGGGCTGCTACTACAACCCGGACTTCCAGTCCGCCCAGGGCACGAAACGGGAGGCGGGCTACGTCACGGACATCATCACGGACAAGGCCCTCGACTGGATGCAGAACCGGCGGGACCCGCAGAAGCCGTTCATGGTGATGATCCAGCACAAGGCCCCCCACCGCGAATGGGAGCCCGGCCCCGACCATCTCAACGACTTCAACGACGTCGAGTTCCCCGAGCCGCCCACCCTGTTCGACGACTACGCGGGCCGCGGCACCGCC
>JAPXRP010000233.1:0-4860 GCA_033813475.1 Candidatus Hydrogenedentota bacterium | reverse complement strand
GACCATGCGCGTCACCTCCGACCTCAAGGTGTGGGGGGATGAAATCCCCAAGGAGGACATGGGCTCGTGGAAGCGCACCTGCGGGCGCATGACGGGGGAGCAGCGCGCCGCCTGGGACGCCGCCTATGCCCGCCGGATAGAGGAGTATGAAACGGGCAACCTCCAGGGCGAGGCGCTGGTCCGCTGGAAGTACCAGCAGTACATGAAAGACTATCTGCGGTGCGTCCGCTCGGTGGACGACAACGTCGGCAGAGTCCTCGACTACCTCGAAGAAACCGGCCTCGACAAGAACACCGTCGTCTTCTACTCGTCCGACCAGAGCTTCTATCTCGGAGAGCACGGCTGGTTTGACAAGCGCTTCATCTACGAGGAGTCCTTCCGGACGCCGCTGGTCGCCCAGTGGCCCGGCGTCATCCAGCCCGGCTCCAGCGCCGGCGGCCTGGTCCAAAACCTTGACATGGCCGGGACCTTCCTCGCCATCGCGGGCGTCCCGGTGCCGGAAACCATGCAGGGCCTCAGCCTTGTTCCCCTGATGAAGGGCGAACAGCCCGCGGACTGGCGCACCTCCCTCTACTACCAGTACTTCGAGGGGGAGGGCAAGGTGCACAACGTGTACAAGCACTACGGCGTGCGCACCGACCGCTATAAACTCGCCCATTTCCACACGCTCGGCGAGTGGGAGTTTTACGACCTCGAAAAAGACCCCCAGGAAATGCAGAACCAGTACGCCAACCCGGACTATGCGGACCAGGTCGCCGCGCTGCGGGCGGAACTCGCCCGGCTCCGCGAACAATACCGCGTGCCCGAGGAGGATGCCGCCAAATAGTCCCCTTGGGGGAGGCTCATTTCTTTGGCCCGGAAAGGCGCACCAGCAGGAACGTCTCCGGCGGCAGCTCAAGCCCTGTCGTCTCCGTCCACTCCCGCGTCTCGGGGCCGGAGCCGCCGTTGCGGCCAAAGGTACTAACCTCCGCCTTCTCCAGGGAAACCGCCCCCGCCGGAATCCCGCGCAGCGTGACCTTTCGCGCCGCATCGGCCCGGTTCACCAACAGCAAGTTCACGCCCCCGCCGTCCGGCGGCACCAGCGCCACGCCGTCCACCTCGGGACAGTCCGACACGCCCGAATGCGCCCGCGCGCCGCGCGGCGCGCCCCGGCACACCAGCGACCAGGCCTCCCCGGCGGAGCGCATGCGCCACCCCTCGGTGACGTAGGCCATCAGATTGGTCTTCATCAGCCCGCCGTTGCTCCCGTCCTCGGGGTTCCCGTCGTAGTAATACTGGTCGTGCAGCCCCCAGAACAGCGCGCCCGTCATGCCCTCGTTCAAACCCAGCAGGGCGAACTGGGCGACGCAGAACCCGCGCTCGAAGGTCTCAATGTCCGTGGCCGTGTAGGCCCCCTGGACATGCCGGGTGCCCAGCTCGTTGACGCAGAAGGGGAGGTCGCCGCACCATGCCACCCGGTCGCGCACCCAGGCCCGCATGGCCGGCGCGTAGCCGGGGTCCTCGCAGGAGAACACATAACTGTGGGCGTTCAGCCGGTCCGACACCCCGCCGAGGGCCCCGGCGGTCTGCTGGAGCCAACCCCGGTGCGAGCTGTCGTCGGCAAGGTCCAGTTCCAGCCGTTCCCGCAGCCCCTCCCGAACCAGCCGCTCACTGATCGCCCGGCACACCTCCGCGTAATGCCCGAAATCCACCCGGTTCTCGTCGTTCAGATAGGTCCAGTCCGGCTCGTTCATGAAGGTGAACGCGTCTATGCAGGAGTAGCCCCGGTCCACCAAAAGGTGCCGGAGGACGGCGGCAACGTTCTCCGCGCACTCCGCCGCGTCGTTCGGCGCGGAGCACCACTGCTTCGATCCGGCAAAGCCCAGCCAGTAGGGCTTCCCGCCCGCAATCCGCGCAGGGGCGCACCACCAGGTCAGCGTGACCCGGATGTCCGCCTCCTGGCAGAAGTCGAGCTGGCGGCGCAGCGACCGCATCTGCTCGCTGTCCCAGGTGAACGCCGCGCCGTCCGCAACCCCCGGGTCCGCGTTGTCGTTCTCCGGCTCGTACCAGTCCGGCAGCACCGATGTGCGCACCCGGGACACCCCCATGCCGCGGATGCGGTCCGTCAGCGCCTGCCACGCCGCCTCATTACAGCCGCGGCGGCCGTTGCGCTCCGTCCAGAAATGCGGGTCCCATTCCCCGCCAAACCCCGACACCGGGTGCCGGTTCGCCTGTGCCGCGAAGGTGACCGTGACCGGGGCGGACACTTCCTGAGCCGGGGAGACCGCATGCGGCGCGGCCCCAAGCGCCAGAACCAGTGCAAGACAAACGCTGTTACTAAACCTGATCATTCGTGCGCCATCCTTTGGGTGTGCGCCCTATCCTACCGACCGGCGCGGGGAATTGCCACACAGTGGACTGTGCCCGGCCAACGAGAAAGACGTGTCGAGGCCGACGCGGCGGCGGGGGAACGAGATGGCGTCGCTTCGCTCGCCATGACAGGTTGGACGGCGGCCTTGTGATGACCCGGGTGTCAACGCGTCATGGCGAGCGAAGCGACGCCATCTCGTTCCCGGAAAGTCTCCGGGAGCCTCCCGTCTTACCCTGACTCCCGGCGCCATCCATTTCATTCGCAGTGGACTTTCACCGGGGGTCCGTGGAACAATGGGCGCAACATGTGGGCGGTACGCAATGATTCTCTTCCGACACACCGTATTCCTTCCCTGCGCGGCCCTGGCCGTCTTCCTTTCCTGCGCCGCCCTTGGCGAGCCCGCCCCGGACGCCCCGCCGTCCCTCGACATGCCCCTTCTGGCGCACTGGACCTTTGACGGCGGCCCTGCGGAGGGCGTTCTTTCCGATGTGTCGGGAAGCGCGGAGCTCGCCGCGCGGGCAACCGGCGGCGTGGCGGAGGACCGGGGCGTCTACGGCGGCGCCGTCGCTCTCCAGGGCACCCACGCCCTTCGCGTGCCCGCCTTTGGACAGCCCCGCATGCGCGCCCTGTCCCTCTCCGTGTGGGTGCGCCCGTCGGACCTCGGCGGATACCGCGAACTCTTCCGCCAGGAGAACGGCGACGACCGCATCCTGTTCTCGTTCCAGCAGGGCGGGGAAGTCCTCTCCTTCGGCCTCAACGTGGGCGGCTACATGGAGTGCGACGCGGCCATAGACCCGGCCGCCGTGCTGGACGGTAATTGGCACCACTGCGCGGCCACCTTCGACGGGCGCTTCCTGCGGGTCTTCCTCGACGGCAGGGAACGGGGGTCCCTGGAACGCCGGGGCCGGATCGCCTCCGCCCACGGGCAGCCCGCGTTCATCGGTTCCAGCGGGGGACAGAACGAGCATTTCCAGGGCGAACTGGACGACCTGCGCGTCTACGGCGGGGCCCTGTCCCGTTCCGACATCCGCGCCCTGTTCACCCACGGAAACGCCCTGCTGGCGGACCGCACGGCGCGCCTGGACGCCTCGGCGGCGGCCGTCTACACCCGGCGGGACTCCTTCGCCGAAACCTTCGCGGAGGTGCGGGCGAGCATCACCTCCGCCGCGCCGCCGATGGATGCGGACCTCCAGAACGCGCTGGCCCGCCGCCTCCGGACAGACTTCCCCGAGGAGTGCGCCGCCTTCGCGGACTATGCGGGCGTTCCCCCGGTGGCCTGCCTGCGGGATCCCGACAACCGGGTGCTCGTGGAGCGCGCCGCCGCGCTGGCGGAACTGCTCCTGGAATACAAGCCCCTCACGGAGGACCAGTGGTCCCGCCAGACCCCGGAGGCCCGCGAGCAGTGGCGCGAGGCCGACGCCCTCAAGGCGAGGTATGACGCCCTGACCGCGCGGGGGGACGCCGCCCGCGCCTCCTCGGAGTGGCTGGAGCTGGTGCTCGCCATGGGACCCAGGGTCGCCTTCCGCCCCCACGTCAGCGAGCCCGTCGCGCCGTATATGCGACCGGAAACGCCCGAAACCCGCGCCCTGACACCGGAACAGGCCCACGACGCCCTGGTGAGGGACTGGATGCACCAGGCGGAGGGGGTCCCCCTGAAGGACCGTATCCGCGAGGAAATCCAGTGGGCCCGCGACCTTGCCGCGCGCATCCCGGGCGACCATTCCCGGGAACTGGCCGAACTGGCAGCCGTGGAACGCCAGGCCGCGAGGGGGGAAGGAGAGGAGCAGGGCCTGTACCTGGCGGTCCGCGAGGCCAAACGCACCATTCTGTTCAGCAACCCCGCGCTGGACTTCGATGAAATCCTGCTGGTGGACATGCCGTACCCGCAGGGCTCCGAATGGCGGCATGAGACCCGCCACCGCCTCGGCTACATGGCCGTGCCCGGCGGCCGCCTCCTCGTGCTGGAGGGGCTGCACCCCGGCGGAAACGTGCGCCAGCTCATGCCCCAGCCGCCCCTGCACGGCTCCTTCTGGCGGCCCGACCTTTCCTTCGACGCGCAAAAAGTCCTCTTCTGCTTCAAGCCGCACAACGAGAAGTCGTTCCACCTCTACGAGATCAACGTGGACGGTTCCGGCCTGCGGCAGCTCACCGACGGCCCCTACGACGACGTGGACCCCGTCTACCTGCCGGACGGCCACCTCCTCTTCCCGACCACGCGGGGGAACAACTACGTCCGGTGCATGCCGCCGACCAACTCCTTCGAGCTGGCCCGCGCCGACGCCGACGGGCGGAACCTCTACATCATCTCGCAGAGCAACGAGCCGGACTATCTGCCGTCGGTGATGAACGACGGGCGGGTCGTCTACACCCGCTGGGAGTACACGGACAAGCCGCTCTGGCGCGCCCAGGGTCTCTGGACCCTGCACCCCGACGGCACGCAGGTGGTGACCTTCTGGGGCAACCAGAGCGTGTGGCCGGACCTCATGAAGGACGCCCGCGCGATCCCCGGC
>JAPXRP010000232.1:0-6187 GCA_033813475.1 Candidatus Hydrogenedentota bacterium | reverse complement strand
GGCACTTGATGCACTTGCCGTTGTCGCGCACCAGCGCGGGGGTGGACACATCCTTGCCCGCCTTTGCGGTCTCTCCCCCGTACCGGTTCTCGCGGATGCCCAGCTCGTGGGCGAGCTGCTGGAGCTCGCAGTCCTCGTTGCGCTCACAGATCGTGCAGTCGCCCGCGTGCTCCGACAGGAGAAGCTCGACGACGGTGCGGCGCGCCTCGCGGACGCGGCGGCTGTTGGTGCGCACGACCATGTTGGGAGTGGCGGGGGTGGAGCAGGCGGCCGCGAGGGCGCGCGCCCCCTCGACCTCGACCAGGCAGACGCGGCACGCGCCGATGCACTGGATGCCCTCGAGGTAGCAGAGCGCGGGGATGCGGATCCCGGCGGCGCGGGCCGCCTGGAGGACGGACATCCCCTCCTCCGCCTGGACGGCGGCGCCGTTAATGGTGAGATTCACCGTGGCCACAGTTGTCTCGCTCATGGTTGTCTCCTTGGTGTTCAAACGCGTTTGCCGAATTCACACCGGAGGCAGCGCTTCGCCTGGCGTGTGGCCACGGGCGCTTCCCAGCAGTGCTCGACTTCCTCGAAACTGTTCTTGCGACGCTCCACGGGGATGGTGGGCATCTTCTCGCGGGCGAAGGGGGCCGGGGCCTCCTCGGGGTCGAAGGCGACCGGCACCGGGGCGTCGGTGCGCCAGAAGGCGTGGTTCGCGCCCGTCAGCATGTGGTCAATGCCCACCGCCGCGCGCTCGCCCGCCGCGACCGCGCCGACCACGGAGTCCGGACCCGTGACGGCGTCGCCGCCGCCGAAGATCCAGTCCACGCTCGTCTGGCCGGTGACCGGGTTGACCTCAATGAACTGCTTGTTCTGCTTCTTGACCCCGACCCCGCCCACCAGGGCGTCCAGGTCCAGCGCCTGGCCGATGGCCGAGATGACCTGGTCCGCCGGGAGGACGAAGGAGTCGCCCGCGGCCTCGGGGCGCCGGCGGCCGCTGCGGTCGAAGCCCGCCAGGGCCATGTGGCGGCAGCGCACGCCGCAGACCTTGCCGTTCTCCGTGAGGACGGCCTCGGGCAGCGTGAGCATCATGAGCTCGACGCCCTCGTGCGTCGCCTCCTCGATCTCCTCGTCATAGGCCGGCATGTCCTCGCGGCTGCGGCGGTAGACGATGGTGACGCTTTCGGCGCCCAGGCGCAGGGCCGTGCGTGCGGCGTCCACGGCGGAGTTGCCGCCGCCGATGATGATCACCTTCTTGCCCACGGGCACGGACCCGCGCATGTTGTAGACCTTGTTGAACTCCATGGCGTCCACGACGCCCTCGGCGTCCTCTCCGGGGATGCCCATCTTGGAGCCCTGCGGCGCGCCCACGCCGAGGAACACGGCCTCGTAGCCCTGCTCCTTGAGGCCCTCCAGCGTGAAGTCGCGGCCGAGCCTTTTCCCGGTGAGGATTTCCACGCCCATGTTCTCGATCATGCGGACCTCGCGGGCGAGAATCTCGCGCGGCAGGCGGTAGGCCGGGATGGCCTGCACGAGCATGCCGCCCGGGCGCTCCTCGGCCTCGAAAATCTGCGGCTTGTAGCCCAGCCGGGCCAGGAAATAGCCGCAGGAGAGCCCCGCCGGCCCGGCGCCGACGATAGCGATCTTCCTCTTCGCGTTCTCGGGGTTCTCGCGCACGCCGGGCAGCTGCACGGTGACCTCCTGGTCCGCCATGAAGCGCTTGACCCCGCGGATGGCCACGGACTCGCCGTCCACCAGCGTGTGGCGGCACTTGGTCTCGCAGGAGTGGAAGCACACGCGGGCGCACACGGCGGCCAGCGGGTTCCGCTCGCGGTGCAGGCGCAGCGCCTCGGCGATGCGGCCCTCGCTCACCAGCGCCAGGTAGCCCGGAATGTCCACGTTCGCCGGGCAGGCGCTGCGGCAGGGGGAGTCCACCAGGGAGGGGCAGATGCCCGGGGTGCACTTTTTCTGGCGGATGTGCTCCTCGTACTCGCCGCGGAAGTGGCGGATGGTGGAGAGCACCGGGTTGGGCGCGGTCTGGCCCAGGCCGCACAGCGACGTGTCGCGGATCTGCTTCCCGAGCTCCTCCAGCTTCTCGATGTCGCCCTCCTCGCCCTCGCCGTTGCAGATGCGGGTGACGATCTCGAGCATGCGCTTGGTGCCCACGCGGCAGGGGACGCACTTGCCGCAGGACTCCTCCTGGACGAACTCCAGGAAGAAGCGGGCCACGTCCACCATGCAGTGGTCCTCGTCCATGACGACGATGCCGCCGGAGCCCATGATGGCGCCGAGCTCCTGCAGGGACTCGTAGTCGAGGGGGGTGTTCAGGTATTCGCGGGGGATGCAGCCGCCCGAGGGGCCGCCGAGCTGCGCGGCCTTGTACTGCTTGCCGCCGGGGATGCCGCCGCCGACGTCGTGGACCAGGTCGCCCAGGGGCATGCCGATCGGCACCTCGACCAGGCCGGCGTTGACTATGTTGCCGGCCAGGGCGAAGACCTTGGTGCCCTTGCTCTTCTCCGTGCCGCACTGCGCGTACCAGGCGCCGCCGTTCAGGATGATGGACGGCACGTTGGCGTAGGTCTCCACGTTGTTGAGGATGGTGGGCTTGCCCCACAGGCCCTTGACCGCCGGGAAGGGCGGACGGGGCCGCGGCTCGCCGCGCTTGCCCTCGATGGAGGTGATAAGGGCCGTCTCCTCGCCGCACACGAAGGCGCCGGACCCCATGCGGATCTCCAGGTCAAAGGAGAACCCGGAGCCGAGGATGTTCTCGCCCAGCAGCCCGGCCTCGCGGGCCTGCCCGATGGCCATGCGGAGGCGCTCCACCGCCAGCGGGTATTCCGCGCGCACATAGACGAAGCCCTCGGGCGCGCCGATGGCGCACGCCGCGATGGCCATGCCCTCGATCACGCTGTGGGGGTCGCCCTCGAGCACGCTGCGGTCCATGAACGCGCCCGGGTCGCCCTCGTCCGCGTTGCACAGCGCGTACTTCATGTCGCTTTCCGACTTGCGGGCAAAGCTCCATTTCATCCACGTCGGGAACCCCGCGCCGCCGCGTCCGCGCAGGCCGGACGCCTTCATCTCCTCGATGACGCCGTCCGCGCCAAGCGTGCCCAGCGCCTTCGCCAGCCCCTGGTAGCCGTCCGCCGCGATGTAGTCCTCGATGAGCTGGGGGTCAATCCTGCCGCAGTTGTGCAGCGCCAGCTTCGTCTGCCTCGCGAAGAAGGGGATGTCGTCCTTGCGCGGGATCGGCTTCCCCTCGGCGTCCTTGCGCAGGAGCCGCTCCACGAGCTGGCCCTTCTGCAGGTGCATCGAAACGATGTCCGCCGCGTCCTCGGGCGCCACATGCTCGTAGAAGATGTCGTCAATCTGGATGAGGGGCCCCGAGACGCACGGGCCCATGCAGCCCGTGTGCACCAGGCGCACATGCACGTCCGTCATGCCCGCCTTCGCCAGGGCGTCCTTGAGCGCCGTCTCCACCTTGAAGGCGCCCGAGGCGATGCAGCCGCCGCCGGCGCACAGCAGGAGGGTCTTGCCGCTGAAGTCCGCCAGCGCCTTCCGGCGCGCGTCGCGCGCCGCGTTCAGGTCGGCGACAGAGGTGATCTTTTTGCTCATGACACGCCTCCTTTCCCGTCCGCCCCGCTCTCGCGGTACTGGTCGAGGATCTTTGCAACCTGCGTGGGCCGGACGCCCTGGTGGACGTCGTCGTCCACCACGACCACGGGCGCGAGCCCGCAGGCGCCGAAGCAGCGCCCCACGTCCAGCGAGAAGTCCCGGTCTTCCGTCGTGCCGCCGACGTCCACCTTCAGCGCGCCCTTGAGCGCGTCGAGGACGTCCTTGCCCCCGCGCACATAGCACGCCGTGCCCAGGCACACGCGCACCAGGTGCTTTCCGCGGGGCTGGGTCGTGAAGAAGGAATAAAAGCCCACAACGCCCGCCACCTCGCTGAAGGACTTGCCCAGGGCGCCGGCAATCTTTTTAAGCGCCGGCTCCGGCAGGTAGCCGAATATGCTCTGGGTGATCTGGAGGACGGGGATCAGCGCGCCCGGCGTGTCCTTGTAGTCCGCCAGCACAGCGTCCAGACGGGCCAGGAGTTCCTCCTCCGTGGCCGCCTCGGTGCAGACACATGCATCTTTTCGTACCTCTGTCATACAAGACCTCCCTGCCCCTGTGCGGGCGGTTGTGTGTTGCAGTCAACCGAATCGTGCAACTTCATCCCCCGGCGCCTTTCCCGGCGAAGGGAGAATACTCCGGAAGACCAAGACAGGATAGCACAAGTCTTGTCAAAAGAAAAGCAATACTGAAAAAATCCAGAAAACGAATGCATGCAAAACAACGGTTCAGCGGTACATACTGCGCTGCACGCCGTTATACCTAATGTTCGGTATACAAAACCGACATGGCCGGACCGAACGGTCGGTAAGCGGGGGAATGCGCGATGGGCTGGCGCAACGGCTCCCGGGCGAAACCCGGAAGAACTGCCCCCCATTGCGTGGCGGACACGCCGGCCCGCCGGAGAGCAGGATAATTGCCGTTGACGGATTCCGGGGGCTCCAGTAGAATGATCTTGTCCGGACGGAACCAACGGCATGGGAGAGAGACGATGGAGCACAAGCATTCGGGTTGCTGCGGCTGTTCGCTGGGGGGCATGAAGCGGCGGTCGTTTCTCGCCGCCATGGGCGGCGCGACGGGGATGGCCGCCGTGACGGGCTGCGCCACTTCGGCGAGGGAGCGGGGGGCTGGCACGCCGCGCGTCCGCCCCACGGTGGCGAAGAAGACGCTGGTGGTGCAGCCGGTGCTCGCCGCCGAAATCTACCAGCGGCGCGAGGCGACGAGCTGGCGGCCCTGGGGCGGCATCAAGACCGAGGACGATGTGCGGACGGAGATGGCGCGCATTAACCAGGAGCTGTCGGGGCTGAAGGCGAAGGCGGAGTTTCCGCTGGAGATTCGCCCGCTGGAATGGGTGCGCGGCGGGGACAAGGCGGCGGCGCTGCGCGACGGCGACGCCGACCTGATGCTGATCTACGGCGCGTCGGGCGAGCTGGAGCCGCTCCTCTCCGACAAGCGCAACAACCTGGTGTTCGTGCGCCACCGTTCCGGCCCCGTCTACCTGTGGTACGAAATCGTCAGCCCGCGGCTGCTGCGCAAGACGGTGGACGAGCTGGGCCAGCCGGGGCTGCTGCCCGCCGACGTGGTGGTGGACGACTATGACGACGTTCTTTGGCGCATGCGCGCGTGCTATGCCCTCAAGAACACCGTCGGCTCCACGGTGGTGTGCCTGGGCGGCGCGTCGGGCTGGGGCGAGGGCGGGCAGAAGGCGCCCGACATCAGCGCCACGACGTGGAAGATGAACCTGGTGAACTACCCCTACGAGGATCTGGCGAAGCGCATCGCCTCGGCGCGGAACGACCCGGCGCGGGTGCGCAAATCGGAGGACGACGCCAAGGCCTACGTGGACGACCCCAAGGTCAAACTGGAGACGGACATGGGGTTTGTGTCCCGCGCGTTTCTCCTGACGGAGGTCTTCGAGGACGTGATGGCCGACCATGGCACCGACGTGTTCACCATTAATAACTGCATGAGCGTGATCATGCCCATGTCCGAGACGACGGCCTGCCTGTCCCTGACCCTGCTCAACGACTCCGGCAGGCTCGCCTTCTGCGAGTCCGACTTCGTGGTGATCCCGTCCGGCGTGCTGCTGCACCACATCGCGTCCACGCCGGTCTTCCTTCAGGACCCGACCTATCCGCACCACGGGGTGATCACGCTGGCCCACTGCACGGCGCCGCGCCGGATGGACGGCAAGACGCTGGAGAAGGCGGTGATCCAGACGCACTTCGAGTCCGACTACGGCGCGGCGCCCAAGGTGGAGATGCGCCTCGGCCAGACGGTCACGGTGATAGACCCCGACTTCAACAACCAGCGCTGGATCGGCTTCCGCGGGCAGGTCGTGGAGAACCCCGCCATGGACATCTGCCGCGCGCAGGTGGACGTGAGCATCGAGGGCGACTGCGCCCTCCTCGCCCGCGAGATGCGCGGCTTCCACTGGATGCTGTCCTACGGCGACCACCTGAAGGAGACCGGCTACGCCCTGAGCAAGCTGGGGATCGGCTGGCTCAACCTCGGCACCGGCAACGCCCTCGAGGCGTAGGCCGGCCTGACACAAGAGAAGCCGCCCCGGTCCGCAGTGACGCGAACCGGGGCGGCG
>JAPXRP010000231.1:0-6269 GCA_033813475.1 Candidatus Hydrogenedentota bacterium | reverse complement strand
TCGGAGTACCTCAAGGTGGCCTTCAGCCCCCTCATCCTCATCATGGGGTGCAGCTACTTCTGCGTGAAGTTCCTCCGCTACGCCCTCGACTCCTGGCTGCCCGCCTTCCTCAACCTCCAGGGGCTGGCCGTGGACCAGGCCAGCTACTACTCCACCATCTTCGACTGGGCGGGCATCGGGGGCACCATCGTCGCCGGGTATGCCCTGGACAAGTGGTTCCGGGGCAACTGGCCCATGCTCTGCTTCACCATGTCCGTCGGCGCGATTCTGGGATACATCGCCGTCATGTACGCGGGCACCAACCCGCTCACCATCGCCCTGTGCTTTGGGTTTGTCGGGTTCATGGTCTACGGGCCCGACAGCCTGTTGACGGGCGCGGCCGCCATCTCCGTGGCCGGCGGCGCCAACGCCGTGGCCGTGGCCGGGCTCGTGAACGGCATCGGCAGCATCGGCCCCGTGGTGCAGGAGCAGGTCATCGGCTGGCTCATGCGGGGCGACGTTAACGAGGGCATCCGCAACACCAACATCCTGGCCCTTTCCATGAGCGTGCTGCTGGCGGTCATGATGCTGGCCGTGTCGTGGAGCTACCGGCGCGCCCACCGGGAGGGCGCCAAGCGGGAGGAATAGGCCATGCTGTTTCTCAAGGGGCTGGTCCTGGCCTGGCCGCTGTGCCTGGCCTTTCTGGCGTTCTTCGCCGCCGTGTCCGCGGCCGCGTGGGCCCTCCCCGCGCGCAAGGGGAGCACCGTCGCGTCCATGCCCGTGTTCCACGCTTTCACCGTCCTGTGGGTGGTCACCATGGGCGTGTGCCTCACCTTTGTGGACAGCCCCCGGCTGGACCTGTCCAAGGAGGCCATTGACTGGCTCTTCATGGTGTCCTCGTTCCTGGGCATCCCGCTGACGATTCCCCTGCTCACGGGGGCGGTGTGGGCGCTGGCCCGGGGCGTGCGCGGCGAGCGCACCCGCGTTTCCGACCTCGCGCTGGTCATGCTGGCGGGCTTCGGGCTGGGCTGCGCCGCGTCGAACATCCACGACATCGCGTGGTGCGGCATCATCACCCGCGGGTACACCCAGCCCTTCAAGGCGGGCTACGACCTGCTCGTTTTCGCCACGGTGGGCGGCTGGTTCGGCATTCCGGAGGAGGCGCTCTACGACTACGCCACCCTCGGGCCCTGCGCCGCGGTCCTCGTCTTCGGCGAGCTGTGCGTCTCCGCCGTGTGCTTCGCCCGCCTGCGGCGCGACGGACGCGCAGACCGCGCCGCCTGAACACTGAAAGGTTCCATCCGCCGGGGAGCGGCCGGTCGCGCCGCTCCCCGGCGGTTTGCGTTCTAGTGGATTTCGAGCCCGTGGCTGGCTTCGTGGAGGATGAGGCCGCCGCCGTTCACCGGGAAGGCGTTCCCCCGGTTGTACTCGCCGTGGCTGTCGGGGATGTAGCGCTGGAAGGCGGCGTGGCCGTCCATGTACAGCACGTTGGACCCGCCGGGGATGTGGTTGAACGCCTCGTCGGCGTTGTCCGAGATGGCATCCCAGAAGACGGGAATCGCCGACTGGGCCCGCGCGCTGGCGGCGGGGTTGTTGATGTCCGTGATCATGAACCGCTCGATGCCCTCGCGCAGGCGCCAGGCCACGCCCTGGCGCGCCATGACGCTGTCCTCCGGGGCCTGCTTGGCGGCCTTCGCCCCGTGGATGTGGTCCATGAACTCCCAGTCCTCGTCGGCGGCCTCCACGGCCAGCGCGGGGGTGGGCGCGCCGGTGATCTCCGCCGCCTTGGAGTTCACCGCGTCATGGAACACCTCGAAATCCACGTCCTCCTGGAACCACGCGGGGACAACCGTCCAGCCAAGGTAGGTGTAGGGGTGGTCGAAGACCTCGCAGGGCTCCACGATGCCGTTGTTGTGCACGGAAACCCCGTTGATGGTCATGCGCCCGTCCGCCAGCGCCTCCCGGTAGTTGGTGGAGATGGTGTTTCCCTGGTCCCATGTCTGGACCGGGGAGCCGTTTTGCGCCGCGCTGGGGCACACCAGCACCGCGAAATCTGACAGGTACTCGGGATACACCGTCGCCATGTCGGCCATGGTGGTCAGGCGGGTCACCACCGACCCGTCGCAGTTCAGCGTCTTGACCGGCGGGAACCGCGCGCCCTCGCTCTCGCCCGCGTACATCTTGAGCATGAGCCCGAGCTGTTTCAGGTTGTTCTGGCACGAGGCGCGCCGGGCCGCCTCGCGCGCCCGCGCCAGCGCGGGCAGCAGGATCGCCGCCAGAATGCCGATGATGGCGATGACCACCAGCAGTTCAATTAAGGTAAAGCCTTTTTTCCACATGGGGATGAGTTCCTTTCGGTTGCATGAAGACACGGCCCTCCCGTGAATGAACGGGGGGCGGAAAAAGCGTCTCAGCAGCCGAAAGGCGGGCCCCGGGGCCGGTCGGGCGGGATGGACTCGCCCTCATGGGGACGGGTTGTCCCCACAGGCGGCGTCGCCGGGCAGGCGAGGACGGGGAGCGCCCGTTCCGACGCCGGCTCGGGCAACGTCTGGGGGCAGGGCGGATGGGCGGGGGTGCAGTGCGGGCAGGCGTCCCCCGCGTGGGGAATCGGGGCGGCCTCCAAATGCTCCGCATGGTGGCAGGCCGCCAGCTTGCAGTAGTCATGGGTGAGGTGGTGGCTGTGGCCAAACACCGCCACGAAGCACACCCCCAGCGACAGCAGGGCCCGGCACCGGAAGCGCCGGTCCCGAATCACCCCCATGCTGTGCTGGAATGTCGCCACATGGTCACCCGCCGTCACGTCCTGCCAGGAATCGCTGCCGCCATTATACCCCCCTCCGCCGCACCCCTGTCCACCGTAACACCGTTCAGGCGCGGCCGCTTCCCTTTTTGCGGCCCCAGGGCTTGAACACCGACAGCCAGACCATGACCGCCAGCAGGGCCACCTGCGCGATGCCGAATCCCAGGTTCAGCCGCGCGCTGCGCAGGTATTCGGCGTTTTCCTGTGCGGCGAGACCGAGGTCGCGGGAGAGTTCGAGCATCCGGGTCTCCCAGGGACCGAGAAAGAAGGTCCCGAAGAGGATCGCCCCCACGGTGGCGACCCACTTGAACACCAGCCACCCGTGCCGGAAGAAGCCCCAGTTCGTGAAGAGGCTGTACAGGAGTCCGGTGACCAGGCAGCCAAACGCCCCGGGAACCACGACCACGGCCATGTCCACCCGGTGCATGCTGTGATTGACGCCGTACAGCGCGCCGCCGTCCAGCGTCTCCCGGCCCCCGTGCAGGACCAGCAGGGACACGGCGCCCCCGATCCAGCAGCACACTGCCAGCAGATGCAGCGTCTTGAGCCATTTGACCCCGCCGGGCCCGAGTTTTTTCATTGCCTGTCCTCCAGGTCGCATGGGCCGTAGGATACCACAAACCGGTCCGGGGCCGGAAACAAGGCCTATCGGCACCGCGCAGACTCCATGCCCTCGACCACCAGGACGGGGTTGCCGTCGTCGGCCTCCACCCTGCCCGTGACCACCCAGGGACCACCCGCCGCGAGGACCGCCCCGAGCCGCCGGTAGGTTTCCGGGAACAGCACGGTCTCGCAGACGCCCCAGCCGTCGTCGAGGCTGATGAACTTCATGCAGCCGTCAGTGCCCGTGCGCACGGCGAGCCGCCGCTCGGCCACGGGCCACCCCGCCAGCACCACGGTCCGGCCCGCATAGCGGTCCAGGAGGGCGCTCGGGGTGAGGCACCGGTCCTGCAGCCAGGGTGCGGCCTCCCGGAGGGGATGCGCCCGCAGAAAAATCTCCAGCACCTCCCGCTCATCGTCGGCGCGGCCGCGCTCGGAGCGACGGGGCCGTGCCGGGGCCGTTGGACCCGTCCCCCAGAGGGTTCCCTGCCCCCCGTGTTCCCGGACCGGGGCGGGGAGGGGAGGGGCTTCAAGGGGCGGATTCAGCGCGTCAAACGCGCCCGCCCGGGACAGGGCCTCCCGCTCGTCGCGGGCCACAGGCACCCGGGCCCCAAAGTCCCCCTCCGAGACGAAGGGGCCGTCCGCGTCCCGCGCCGCCAGCAGCCGGGCGATGGTCTCGCGGCCAAGCCCCTTGATCTCCAGCAGGCCCGCCCGCAGGGCCGCACCCTCGGCGGCGCACACCGCCCCGCTCCGGTTGATGTCCGGCGGGAGCAGGGCAACCCCGCACCGCCTGGCCTCCTCCGCATAGACCGCCGGGGCGTAGAATCCCCCCCGGTTCGCGAGGACGGCGGCGAAGAACTCGGCGGGGAAGTGCGTCTTGAGGTGGGCGGCCTGCCAGGCCAGCTCGCCGTAGGCGGCGGCGTGGGCCTTGCAGTAGGCGTAGGACGCGAACTGCGCGATGAGCTCCCAGATGCGCCGGGCCTGCGCCCCGTCCACGCCGTTTGCCTCCGCCATCTCCAGGAAACGGCGCATGTGCCGGGCCATTTCGTGGGGGCCGCGCTTCTTGCCCATGGCGCGGCGGAGCGCGTCGGCCTCCGCCAGGTCCATCCCGGCGACGGCGTGGGCGACCTTGAGCACGTCCTCCTGGTAGATCATGACGCCGTGGGTCTCGCCGAGCACGGCCTCCAGTGCGGGATGCTCGTAGGAAACGGATTCCCGGCCGAGGCGGCGGTCTATGAAGTGCTGCTTCATGCCGCTGCCCGAGGCGCCGGGCCGCACGAGGGCGATGCTCTGGATGACCGCGCTGGTGTCGCCCGCCGCCACCCGGCGCAGGAGCCCGCGCATGGCGGGCGACTCGATCTGGAAACAGCCGAGGGTGCGCCCCGTCCGGAGGGTTTCGGCGGTGGCGGGGTCGTCGCAGGGGACGGTCTCGATGTCGAAGGCCGGCGCGCGGCGCGCGCGGACCGCCGCCACGGTGTCGTGGATCACGCTGAGGGCCCGGTTGCCGAGGAGGTCCATCTTCACCAGCCCCAGAGCCTCCACGGCGTGCATGTCGCCCTGCGTGACAACGATCCCCTTGGCGGCCCGCCGCAGGGCCAGATGCCGGGTAAGGGCGTCGGGCGCGACCACCACGCCGCCCGCGTGGACCGACATGTGCCGGGGACACCCGTCCAGGGCGGCGCACAGGTCCAGCAGCTCCCGCAGGGGGCCTTCCGCCAGGCCGAGGGCGCGGCATTCCGGCGTGCGCAGGGCCGTCCGCAGATCCCCCGCGCCGACATGCGGCAGCAGGCGCGTCATGCGGCCCAGTTCCGCCTCCGGATAGCCGAAGACCCGGCCGATGTCCCGCGCCGCCGCCCGGCCGCGAAAGGTGTTGAAGGTGCCGATCATGGCGGTGCGGTCCGCGCCGTAGACCTCATAGACGTGCGCTATGACCTCGTCGCGCCGCCGCCAGCAGAAATCCAGGTCTATGTCCGGGCAGTCGGACCGGCCGGGGTTCAGAAACCGCTCGAAATAAAGGCCGTAGCGCAGGGGGTCGCAGCGGGTCATGCCCAGCGCATAGGCCACCAGGCTGTTCCCCGCCGACCCGCGCCCCACCACCGGGATGTCCCGCGACCGCGCGAAGGCCGCCAGTTCCTCCACAATGAGGAAGTAAGAGGCGAAGCCCGTCCGGGCGATGATGTCCAGCTCGTGCCGCGCGCGCCGCACGGCCGCGCGCCGCACCCGGGGGTACCGCCGCCGCAGCCCCTCGAAGGTGAGCCGCTCCAGGCGGCTTTCGGGCGTCTCCCCCGGCGGCAGGGGAAAGGCCGGGAACAGGGGCCGGCCCAGCTCCAACTCCACATCGCACTCCCCGGCCACCCAGAGGGCGTTGTCCAGCGTCTCCGGCCAGAGCGCAAAGAGCCGCTCCAGCTGGCGCGGCGACCGGAACCAGGCCCCGGGCGGCGCGGCGTCCTCCGGACGCAGCGTGTCCAGCAGGGTGTTGTGCCGGATCGCCGCCAGCACCCGGTGCGCCGCGTGGTGCGACGGGTCCGCGAAATGCA
The DNA here is from genome assembly GCA_033813475.1 of Candidatus Hydrogenedentota bacterium. Taxonomy (GTDB): domain Bacteria; phylum Hydrogenedentota; class Hydrogenedentia; order Hydrogenedentales; family CAITNO01; genus JAAYBR01. The sequence continues at coordinate 353 of JAPXRP010000231.1, read as the reverse complement.
CCGGCGCCACGGCGACGGCGGGCACGCCCAGCCGCTTCGCCAGCGCCACCATCGCCCCCGCGCGGCCGTGCGACGCCGCGTCCCCGTAATGCTCCACCGCCGCCAGGGGGGACAGCCCCCGCCGGACCAGCCGCCGCAGCAGCGCCGGGTCCGCGCACAGAAGGAACAGGCGCGACGGGTCCACCGCCTCCGGCCAGGGCTCCGGCCATGCCGCCCCGCCCGCGCCCTCCAGATGCGCCGCCGTCACCAGGGCGCACAGGTCCGCATAGCCCTGCCGGTCCCGCGCCAGCACCACGCAGGCCCCCAGGTGCGCGCCCAGCAGGGGCCGCACCCCGGCGTCCCGCGCCGCCTGG
>JAPXRP010000230.1:0-6289 GCA_033813475.1 Candidatus Hydrogenedentota bacterium | reverse complement strand
GACATCCCCCAAAATTTTGCCCAGACCACTTCCCTGCAAACAAAAGCCCCCGAAGACAAAACACTTACGACGGCGTACCGTCATTTCTTGGGGGAAGTCCTGGTATCAGAAGACCCTGGGGGAGGTCTTCGACCGGAACCGAATCCGCACCTATGGCAAGGTGCGGTCGTCCCACGCCCTGGCCGCGCCGCTGCCCTTCGTGCTGTACAGCGACTACTACGACCATGCGGGCTTCGTGCGCGCGCTGGCCAACAGCGGGTTCTGCGGCCACCTATGGCAGCCTGAAGTGCGCAACTGCGCCAGCGTGGCCGACCTCCTCCGCCGCACGCAGACCGCCGTGTTCTCCCCGCAGACGGTGATTGACTCGTGGTTCCTCAAACTCCCGCCCTGGCTCCAGATAGACACGGACAAGAACAACGCCGGGGAGCTGATGCCGGACCACGAGGCGGTCACCGCCCGCGTGCGCGCGCTCCTGGAGGTGCGCATGCGCCTCGTACCGTACCTCTACGGCGCCTTCCTCGACTATCACCGCACCGGCACGCCGCCCTTCCGCGCTGTGGTCATGGATTATCCCGACGACAAAAACACCCACCAGCTCGACACCGCCTACCTGATGGGCCCCTCCCTGCTGGTTGCCCCGCTTTTCGGCGACGCCACCACGCGGAAACTGTGGCTTCCGAAGGGCGACTGGTTTGATTTCTGGACCGGCGCGCGGTTCGAGGGGGGAAAGGAGCATGACATTACGGCGGACACGGACACCATCCCGGTGTTCGTCAAGGCCGGAGCGCTGATCCCGCTGGCGGACCCCGTCTCCCACATCACCAAGGAGACGGTGTTTCAACTGGAGGTGAGGGCCTACGGCGCCCCGCCCGCTTCCTTTGAACTGCCCGAGGATGACGGGGTCTCCACCCTCCCCGCCGATGGAAGCCTCGGCACGGCCCGTCTGGACTGGCCCAGGAAGGGGAAGCCCCGCATGATCCGGACAGGAGCCGCCCCCGCCCACCGCTACGAAATCAGGGAGTGGCTGCGTTTCGACAAGCAGGAATAGCGCGCCGGAACCGCGCGCCTGTGGTATCATTTTCGCCGCCCTCCCGCCCGGGGGGGAAGCCCCGGCAGACACCACCGCGCGCCCGGCGCGCGAAGGAAGGATTCCATCATGTCCAACCGCCCGATTGGCGCCGTCACGTTTGACCTTTGGGACTGCCTGTTTCACGACGACTCGGACGAGCCGAAGCGCGCGGCGGCGGGCCTGCCGCCCAAGCCGGTTGCCCGGCGCGACCTGCTCCACCGGCTGCTGTCCAAGCACGCCCCCACGGACCGGGCGCTGTCGGACCTGGCCTTTGACGTCTCCGACGCCGCCTTCCGCAAGGTGTGGCACGACCAGCATGTGACGTGGTCCGTCGCCGAGCGGATGCGGGTGCTGCTGGACGGATTCGGGCGCACGCTGCCGGACGCGGATTTCGCGGAGCTGGTGGACACGCTGGAGCGGATGGAACTGGAATACAGCCCCAATCCCGCCCCCGGCGCGGCGGAGGCCCTGCGCGCGCTCCACGGGAAGTACAGGCTTGCCATCGTCTCCGACGCCATCTTCACGCCGGGGAAGAACCTCCGCAAACTGCTTGACAGTGCCGGCATGCTCTCCTGCTTCGACTACTTCGTCTTCTCCGACGAGATCGGCCATTCCAAGCCGCACCCCTCGGTCTTCGAGGCGGTGTCGGGGCATTTCGGCGTGACGCTGGAGTCGCTGGTCCACATCGGCGACCGGCCGCACAACGACCTCGGCGGCCCGCACGCCGTCGGCGCGCGCGGGGTGCTGCTGACCGTGGTGAAGGACCGCCCGCTCGAGGGGCACGTCCCCGACGCCGTCTGCGCGAACTACGCCGACCTGCCCGCGATCCTGGCGGGGATGGAGTAGGGTGCTCGGGCCGTCTTCTCCGGTCCTCTTTGTGTTCTTTGTGCCTTTGTGGTGACTCTTTCCGGAGCCTTCACCACAAAGACACAAAGGGCACAAAGAAGAAAGGGCATGGGGAAAAGAAAGCCGGCCCGTCAGACGGACGGAAGCAGCACCACGTAGAACAGCACGCCGAAGAAGTGGAAGGTGGTTCCCGCCAGCACGAAGCCGTGCCAGATGGCGTGGTTGTAGGGGATGCGGTCGCAGACGTAGAAGAACACGCCGACCGTGTACGCGAGCCCGCCGAGGGCCATGAGGATGAGTCCGCCCGTCGGCACGGCGGCGATGACCGGCTTGATGGCCACCAGGGCGGTCCACCCCATGAGCAGGTACATGGCCGTTGAGACCTTGTCCCATTTGCCGACGAAGAACGCCTTGAAGGCGCAGCCGACCACGGCCATGCCCCATATCACCCCGAAAAGGCTCCAGCCCCACGCCCCCCGCAGGGACACGAGCAGGAAGGGCGTGTAGGTGCCCGCTATGAGCAGGTAGATGGCCGAGTGGTCCAGCTTGCGGAAGAATTTCTTGACACTTCCGGCGGGGATGGCGTGGTAAAGCGTGGAGCAGAGATACAGCAGGATCATGGAGACGCCGAACACCACGGCACTCCAAATCTTCCACGCGTCCCCCGTCCACGCCGCCAGCAGCGTCAGCGCCGTGAGCCCGGCGGCGCTCAAGAGCGCCCCAGTCCCGTGCGTGACGGCGTTGGCCACCTCTTCCCGGAAGGAATAATGCTTTTCAGACATGCGGACCACTCTTTCTAGCAGCGAAACACAGGGGAAGTATACCAAATTTCACCGCCTTTCGGCCCGGACTCTGCCGGACGCCGGGGTCATTCCGCAGGAACCTGACCCGCGCGGGCGGAGGCGACGGAATGGACAGCGTGGCAGCGGGGGCAGCGGACGCGGGGGTGGACGTATTCCGGGGGGATTTTGAGCTTTGCGCCGCAGGGACAGGTGATGAAGAGGAAATTGTTCATCCGGCGGACAAGGTCGCCGGCGTCGCGGGCGCGGGCAACCCGGACCTGCGGGGTGTCGGGCTCCGCCGCCGGGCGCGCCTGCTGGAAGACGGCCGCGGCGGCTGCGGGCAGGGGGATGCGGTCGGCCCCGGCTGCGGGACGCGCGGCGGGGCGCGCCGCCGGGGCGGCCCCGGAGTCGGCGAGCATGGCGGCGGGCATTTTGGCCCCGCCGCCGTCCAGCTTCCCCCAGGCATCCGCGTAGGTCTTGTAGGAAACGCCCCCCGCCATGCCCCGGAGCACGGCGATGCGCTTCTCGACGGGCGGGTGGGTGCTGGTGAGGGAGGAGAGCGAGGCGCCTTCGGGCGTGAGGGGGTTGATGATGTACATGGGCGCGGTCACGCGGTTCTTCGACTCGAGGGCGGCGTTTCCGGAGATTTCCTCGAGCGCCGAGGCGAGCCCCTCGGGGTAGCGGGTGAGCACGGCGGCCCCGGCGTCGGCGAGGTATTCCCTGCGCCGGGAGCAGGCGAAGTAGATGAGCTGGGCGAGCAGCGGCGCGACAATCATCAGCACAAGGGCCACGAGGAACAGGACGAGCAGGTAGGCACCGCCGCCCTGGGACTTGGAGGAGCGATAGCGGCGGGTTCCGGACATGCGCAGGCTGTGGGCCGTCATGCGGTAGAAGAGGTCCGTCAGCATGATGATCGTGCCCGCCATGACGCCCATCATGGTCATGTAGAGCACGTCGCGGTGGACGATGTGGCTGATTTCGTGGGCGATGACGCCCTGGAGCTGGTCGCGGTTGAGCCGCGCCAGGAGCCCCGCCGTCACGGCGACGGAGGCGTGCTCCGGGTCGCGCCCGGCGGCGAAGGCGTTCAGCCCCATGTCCTCGATGAGGTAGATTTCCGGCGGCTTGGGCAGCATGGCCGCGATGGACATCTCCTCGACCACGTTGAAGAGCTGCGGGCTGTCGGCCTTGGAGAGCTTTTTCGCGCCGCTGGCGGCCATGAGCATCCGGGCGCCCGCGGTGTAGGCGGTGAGGGCCTGCACCGCCCACACGCCCAGGGCGACGGCCATGCCGATGAGGCCGCCGGGGGTGAAGGTGAGTCGGAGCGCGCGCGCCTGGTCGAGGGCGACGACCTGGCTGTCCACGGCGGGGTAGACGGCGAAGCCGATGGCGTAGCCCACGGCCAGCATGAGCGCCAGCATCACGAGCATCAGGACCACCGACCTGCGCTTGTTCGCCCGGATCAGTTCAAACATGGGCGGTCACTCCCGGCGCGCCGCTGGGGTTCAGGAGAAGCTCACCTTGGGGACCTCGCGCTCCGCGGGGACCTCGATCTCGAAGAACTCCGACTTTCCGAAGCCGAACATGCCCGCGACGATGTTGCCGGGGAACATCTCAACCTGGTTGTTGAAGGTCATGACGGCGTCGTTGTAGGCCTGGCGCGCGAAGCCGATGCGGTTCTCCGTGGAGGTCAGCTCCTCCTGCAGGGCGAGGAAGTTCTGGTTCGCCTTGAGGTCGGGGTACTGCTCGACCACGACGAAGAAGTTGCTCAGGGCCTGGCTCAGGCCGCCCTCGGCCTTGGACTGCGCGCCCACGCCGGACGCCCCGGCCGCCAGGTTGCGCGCGCGGGTCACGCTCTCCAGCGTCTCCCGCTCGTGGTTCATGTAGCCCTTCGCCGTCTCGATCAGGTTCGGGATCAGGTCGTGCCGCCGCTTGAGCTGCACGTCAATCTGCGACCACGCGTTCTTCACGGCGTTGCGCAGGCGGATGAGGCCGTTGTACACGCCGACGACCCACAGCGCCAGCACCAGCGCAAGACCCCCGACAACCGCCAGTCCGATCAGCATGCTCATGGTGTGCTCTCCCCTTGTTGGGTGTTTCCGGGACCGCCCGTTTCCGGGGCCGCCCCGTCCGTCTCCGCGTCCATCCCGGCGGCGAACACGCCGCCGAGCCATTCCACAACCTTCGCGCCGTCCGCCCGCCCCCGCGCCAGCACCGCCGCCAGCTCGTTCCGGTCAAACCATACGCCGTGCCCGCGCGGGCACGCGTCCCACACCACCGGCGGCGCGGTGAGCGTGGCGCGCTTTTCCATCCACGTCCGGCAGATCGGGCACCGCCGCCTGGCCTCGGCGCTCTCCCCCGCCGCCCGCGACTCCGGGGGCGCGTCCAGCCCGCCCGTGAGCTGCGACAGCAGTTCCAGCTCCCCGGCGTCCAGCCACACCCCGCCGCAGTCGGTGCAGTGGTCCGCCTCCACCTGGAGGTACTCCACCGAGATCAGCGGGTTCCTGCATGCGGGACAATCCATGCCAAAAAGGCTCCTCGTCCGGCGACCCTTGCCGGAACCCCCTCATTCTACACGTTTGCCCGCGCGGGAGTGTAGGGGCGAAACATCTTTCGCCCGCCCCCTGTCGCCCCCGCCGCCTACCCGGCCTTCTGCGCGGGCAGCAGGGCGTCCATTTCCGCCCACACCTTCGCGCGCTCGTCCTCCGTGAGGGCGGCCCCCGCCAGCATGGACCGGATGGTCTCGTCGTCCGCGGGAAACCGGGCATAGGTCAGCGCGCCCGTCTTCTTCCCCGTGTCCGCGGCGGGCGGCGCGTAATACGCCAGCGTGCGCACCCCCTCCGCCTCCCAGCACAGCACGGGCACCCTGATCTCAACGGGAGAGTCCGGGTTCAGGCGGAGCGCCTCGCGGGTGAACCCCGCGCCGTGGCGCGCCACCACGGCGGCATGGAACCGTTTCCGGGCCTCGTCCGCCGGGGCGGGGATGCCCGTCCACATCAGGACATACTCGTAGAGTTTCCCGTCCTTGAACCCCAGGTCGGCGGTGCAGGCCGTCCCCAGCAGCGGGTCCTTGTCCCAGTGCAGCAGCAGCCCGCCCGGCTGGTCGGGAACGGGCTTTTCCTCCGGTTTCGACGCGTCGCTGTAGACCGCGTCCGGATGCGCCTTCAGCACATCCGCAAAGGGCGTTCCCGGCGACAGGGCCGCCAACATCGCCGCCAGCCCGTCTGCGGGCGCCGTCGCCGCAACGCCCAGCGCCGTCACCAGGGAAGCCGCAAGGCACAACATGACGTGATGTTTCATAGTGGACAGCTCCGGGAAGCCGCTAGGGTAACAGGCCGGGGCCGCGGATTTCATTTTCCCTGATTGACTTCCCCCGGCGGCGGGTTCAAACCCGAAACGCAACACGGGCCTGGAGGAAGACTTCGGCAGGGGTTCGGTGGTTTAGGGTCTTCCGTGGCCGGCTGTTCAGTTCATCGACCGCCCGTTGAAGCTGTTCGGGGGTGATCGCGTCAAAGCGCATGGTTTTCGGGAAGTACTGGCGCAGCAGGCCGTTGGTGTTTTCGTTTCTGGCCCGCTCGTTGGAGCAGTACGGGTG
>JAPXRP010000229.1:0-6344 GCA_033813475.1 Candidatus Hydrogenedentota bacterium | reverse complement strand
ATCGGACCCCGCGACCCGGCGCGCGGCGGTGCTGGACACGGCGACCGGGGCGGTCACGCCCGTGGGGCCGGGCGCCAGCGACGGCGCGCCGGTGTGGGCCCCCGGCGGGGCCCGGCTGGCGTTTTCGACGAAGGGGGAGGAGGGGCTGGAAATCTGGGTGACCGGTCCTGACGGCGGCGACCGGCGCGTGCTGCGTTTGGAAAAGGAGAGCCTCTCCGCGCCCCGGTGGTCCGCCGACGGCGCCAAGATCGCCTGCATCGCCGAGGGCCCGGGCACGGGCGGGCGCGTGGTGGTGTTCGATGTCGCGTCCGGGGAATCCGCGTTCTGGGGGGGCGAGGGCGTGCGCGCGGCGCGGCCCGTGTGGCTGCCCTCCACGGACCTGATGCAGGCGCTGGACCCCGAAAGCCAGTCGGAGACGGCGGAGAAGCTGGCGCCCCTCAAGGAGGAGGCCCTGCGCGACGGCGCGCTGCTGGCGGTGGGCATTTTCGGCGAGGGGCGGATCAGCACCGAGCTGGTGCTGGTCACGCGCACGCAGACCGTGCCCCTGCTGCCCCTGCTGGTGAAGGACTCCGCGCGTTTTGCCGAATGGTCCGTCGAGTCCGACCGCAAGGGGCGGCAGCTCGCCTACGAGTCCAACGACGGCGGCGACCGGGAACTCTATGTGCTGGGCCGGCGCGGCATCACGAACGTGAGCAACCACCGCGCCGCCGACTGGAACCCCGTCTGGTCGGACGACTACCAGTGGCTCGCCTTTGAGTCGTTCCGTGACGGCCGCCAGGGGGTTTACCGCGTGCTGGTGGGCACGGGCAACGTGGTGCCCGTGGCGGTGCGGGAGACCGCCGACTGCTGGTCCCCCGCCTGGTCGCCTGACGACGAATGGATCGCCTTTGTTTCCGATGAGGAGGGTGCCCCCCAGATTTTCGCCGTCGCTCCGGAGGGCGGCGGGGCCGTGCGTCTCACGGATGGCAAGGAATGGGCCCTCGCCCCGGCTTGGCGTCCCGAGCCGGAGAAGGAATAACAGGATGACCAATGAAATCACCCTGGCCGTCCGATGCGCTTTCCGTTCTGTACTCTGCGCGGGGGGGCTTTGCCTTCTGGCACTGGGGTCCGCCCCCGTGTCCGCGCGCGAGGCGGACGGCACCCTCGGCCTGATCCGCCGCCCAAACAACGGCATGCCCGCCCTCGTCACCCCTGGGGGATCCTTTGAGGCGGTGCTGCTGGGCGAGGCGGAGCTGCGGCTTGTGCAGGGGGACCGGGAATGGCCCCTCGCCCCGTCCTGGACCGCGCTGCCCGGGGGACGGCAGGCGGCGACCTGCGCGGTGCCGGCGGATGTCCCGCCCGGCCCCTGCGTGCTGCGGGCGGCCGCCGGGGGCGCCACCGACGAGAACGCGCGCGCCGTGTGGGTTTTCGCCGAGTTCCCGAAGGAATACTACGTTGTGGCGCATGTCAGCGACACGCATATCGGCAAAGAGCGCTACGAGCGGTCCTCCGACGACATTAACCGCGATCTTTTCGCCGAGGTGAACCGGAGTGACGCGGCGTTTGTGGCCGTGACCGGCGACCTCACCGAGAGCGGGACCCCGGACCAGTTCCGGCGCTTTCTCGCCGTGCTGGACACAGCGGCCCTGCCGTCCTTCGTCTGCGCGGGCAACCACGACCGCGACGCCGACGCCTACGAGCGCTTCTTCGACACGTCCACCTATATGTTCACTTTCGGGCGCGACGGGTATCTTGTCTACGATACGCGGGAATACCTCGTGGCCGACGACGAGGGCCCGCAGAACGGGCTGCTGCACCGGTTCCGCCGGGCGCTCAAGCCGTCGCGGTGGACCGTGGGGCTCACGCACCGCCACGAGGACGGCATGGGCATGCGCGCCCAGTTGCTGCTGTATGTGGACGAGCCGCTCGATTTCCTGCTCCAGGGGCACACCCACACGGAGAATGATCCCGGACAGCGGGTGCCCTGGGGCACCACGGCGCAGTACATTGTGCCCGCCGCCATAGACGGGCATCTCCGGCTGCTGGATGTCACCGAACAGGGGGTGATCCCCCGCGCCGTGGCGCGTCCCGTGGAGACGGGGGCGCGCAGGGACGGCCGGCAGGGACCGCCCCGCTGAACGTCAGGAAAGGCGCGCTTTTCGAGATGTGCGCCATTTTTTCGGTTGGAAATGCGGGCATGGGAAGTGGTATAACAAGGCACGGCGGACGTAGGTGCGCCCGTTTTTTTTACCCCCACAGCATTCCACGCCGGGGATTCCCAGGCGTGAAAAACCAAGAAACCGCGATTTTGCGGGTTTTCTTGACAGCAAGGCGAACGTCATGTTGGAAGCGTTACTCTATCCGGAAAGCATCGCCGTTATCGGTGCGTCAAAAAGTCCCGGCAAGGTCGGCTATGCCGTGCTGGACAACCTGATCAAGGCCGGCTTCAAGGGCCCGTTGATCCCGGTGAACCCCACGGCGGACGAGGTGCTCGGCCTGCCCTGCCACAAGGACGTGCGCGATGCGGGCGTCAAGGTGGACCACAGCATCATCGTGGTGCCGAACAAGGCGGTGCTGGCGGCGGTGGAGGCGTCGGTGGCCGCGGGGGCGAAGGCCGTGACGGTGATCACGGCGGGGTTTAAAGAGGTGGGCGCCGAGGGCGCGGCGATGGAGCGCGAGGTGGCGGAGTACTGCCGCAAGCGCGGCGTGCGGATGCTCGGGCCGAACTGCCTGGGCCTGCTGAACACGGAAAACAGCATGAACGCGTCGTTCGCGGCGCAGTTTCCGAAGCCGGGCAGCATCTCGGTGCTGTCACAGTCCGGCGCCCTGTGCACGGCGATTCTTGACTGGAGCGAGGGCCGCGGCGTCGGTCTGGCCAAGCTGCTGAGCATCGGGAACAAGGCGGACCTCTGCGAGACGGACCTGCTGGAGTGCCTGGCGGACGACGACCAGACACGGGTGATCGTGGCCTATCTTGAGAGCATCGCCTCCGGGCCGGAGTTCATCAAGGTGGCCGAGGCGGTCTCCGCAAAGAAGCCGGTCGTGGTGCTCAAGGCGGGCACGACGGCGGCGGGCGGCAAGGCGGCCTCGTCGCACACGGGCAGCCTGGCGGGCGCGGACATCGCCTACGGCGCGGCGTTCAAGCGGGCGGGCGTGGTGCGGGCGGAGAACTTCGAGGCGCTTTTCGACTACGCGCAGGCCTTCGCGACGCAGCCCCTTCCCAAGGGCGACCGGATCGTGGTGATCACCAACGCGGGGGGGCCCGGCATCATGGCGGCCGACGCGGTGGAGACGCTCGGCATGAAGATGGAGCCCCTCAGCCCCGAGGTGGCGGAGCATGTGAAGAAGAACCTGGCGGCGGCGGCGAGCGTGGCGAACCCGGTGGACGTGCTGGGCGACGCGCCGCCGGAGAAGTACGCCATGGCGTTGGAGGCGGTGCTGGCGGACCCGAAGACGGACGGGGTGGTGGTCATTCTGACGCCGCAGGCCATGTCCGACCCGGACGCCACGGCGGACGCGATCATCCAGGCGGCTTCGGCGTGCGACAAGCCGGTGCTCGCGTGCTTCATGGGCGGGTCCAACGTGCTGGGCGCGCGCGCGAAGTTTGTGGCGGGCGGGGTGCCGGACTACACGTCCCCCGAGCGGGCCGTGGCGGCGATGAAGGCCATGGTGGGGTACAGCGCGTGGCGTAACCGCCCGCCGCGCATCGTGACGCGGTTCCCCGTGAACCGGCACCGGGTGGAGCGCGTGCTGGTGCGGCAGGCCCGGTCCAACCGCAAGGAGATGGGCGAGGTGGAGGCGAAGGAAATCCTGAAGGCCTACGATTTCAACGTGCTCCCCGGCGCGCTGGCGCGCACGGCGGAGGAGGCGGTGGCCATCGCGGAGCGGGCGGGCTACCCCGTGGCGATGAAGATCGTCTCGCCGGACATCCTGCACAAGTCCGACATGGGCGGCGTGAAGCTGAACCTCTCCAAGCCGTCGGAGGTGATGGACGCCTTCGACCTGATGATGCTGCGCATCAGCCGGAAGGCGCCGGGCGCCCTGCTGCGCGGCGTCTATGTGGAGAAGATGGGGAAGCCCGGCCGCGAGGTCATCCTGGGGATGCACCGCGACCCGCAGTTCGGCCCCATGCTCATGTTCGGCCTCGGCGGCATCTTCGTCGAGGTCATGAAGGACGTGAGCTTCTACCTGGCCCCGCTGACCAAGTCGGAGGCCATGGAAATGCTGAAGCAGACCCGGTCCTACGCGCTGCTGCGCGGCGCGCGGGGCCAGGCGGGCGTGGACCTGGACGTCATCGCGGGCGCGCTGCAGCGCATCAGCCAGCTGGTGACGGACTTTCCCCAGATAGAAGAGATGGACATCAACCCGTTCATTGTGGGTGAAGCCGGCACCCTCCCCGTGGTGGCCGACGCGCGCATGATCATTTCCGGAGTCGAGTAACATGAGCACCGAAAGCAAGAAGCCGAGCTACAACGTGAACTGGCAGCAGGACTACTCGGAGATGGTCGTGACCGCCGCCGAGGCGGTCCGCAGCATCCATCCGGGCATGCGCGTCTTTCTGGGCACGGGCTGCGCCACGCCGCTGGAGCTGGTGCGCGCCCTGGTCGCCCGGGCGGGCGAGCTGGCGGACATCGAGATCGTGCAGCTGCTGACCCGGGGCGACGCCCCCTACGCCACCAGCGAGCTGGCGAGCTGCTTCCCCGTGAACAGCTTTTTCATCTCCGCCAACGTGCGGAGCATCATCCAGCAGGGCATGGGCGACTACACCCCCATCTTCCTGTCGGACATCCCGCGCCTGTTCCGGTCGGGCCGGCTCCCCCTCGACGTGGCGATGATCCAGGTCACGCCGCCCGACGAGAACGGCCTGTGCAGCCTGGGCGTGTCGGTGGACATCACGCGCAGCGCCGCCGAGAACGCGCGCATCGTGATCGCGCAGGTGAACCCGCGGATGCCGCGCACCCTGGGCAACGCCAGCGTGCACGTCTACGACCTGGACTACATGGTCCCCGTGGACGCGCCGATCATCGAGGAGCCCGCCCCCGCCTACCGCGAGGGCACCGAGGAGATCGGCGAGTTCCTGGCCGGCCTGATCGAGGACGGCTCGACGGTCCAGCTGGGCATCGGGCGCGTGCCGCAGGCCGTGGCCAAGTTCCTCCGGGACAAGAAGGAGCTCGGCATCCACACCGAGATGCTCACGGACGCCATCATTGACCTGGTGGAGTCCGGCGTCATCACGGGCGCGAAAAAGACCCTCGACCGCGGCAAGATCGTCGCCAGTTTCGTCATGGGCTCGCAGCGCCTCTACGACCTGGTGGACAACAACCCGGTCTTCTCCTTCAACCCGACGGAGTATGTGAACGACCCGCACGTGATCAGCCGCCAGAACAAGATGGTCGCGATCAACGTGGGCCTCGAGGTGGACCTCACGGGCCAGGTCTGCGCCGACTCCATCGGGCACCAGTTCTACTCCGGCATCGGCGGCCAGGTGGACTTCAACCGCGGCGCCGCGCGGTCCGAAAACGGCAAGGCCATCATCGCCCTGCACTCGAGCACCGGCGACGGCAAGTCCCGCATCGTCTCCACCCTGACCCACGGGGCGGGCGTGGTCACCACCCGCGGCGACGTCCACTACGTGGTCACGGAGCACGGCGTGGCCTACCTCCACGGCAAGAGCATCCAGGAGCGCGCCCTGGCCCTCATCAGCATCGCGCACCCCGACTACCGCGAGCAGCTGCTCAAGGACGCCATCGAGATGCGCTATGTGCGCGCCGAGATGCAGGACTACAGCGGCAAGATCACCGTGGGGCCCAAGGAGACGCGGACGACCATGCTGCTCGACGACGGCGCGCAGCTCACCATCCGCCCCATCCACCCCACGGACGAGCCCGCCCTCCGCGAGCTGTTCTACGCCCTCTCCCAGAAGTCCATCTACACCCGCTTCATGAGCCGCATGAAATGGGTCCCCCGCAAGCAGGTCAAGGACTTCGTCTACATTGACCACCGCACCGAGGTCTCCATCGTGGCCACCGTCCCCTCAGCGGACGGCGGCGACATCGTGGCCCTTGGCGGCTACTACCTGAATCCGCGCACCAACCGGGCCGAGGTGGCCTTCACGGTTCACGACGACTACCAGAACCGGCACATCGGCACCTTCCTCTTCAAGCAGTTGGTCACCATCGCCCGCAGAAACGGCATCGCCGGGTTCACCGCCGAGGTGCTGGATGAGAACAAGGCCATGCAGTCCGTGTTCAACAACTGCGGACTCAAGACCGAGAGCAGGCTCGTGGAGGGCGTTTTTCATTACACCATGCAGTTTGACTGAGCGCGGCCGCGCCAGGCACCGCATCTAGAACACCCGTTGTCGC
>JAPXRP010000228.1:0-6345 GCA_033813475.1 Candidatus Hydrogenedentota bacterium | reverse complement strand
TGGCGGGGGAATACGGCAAGCTCACGGTGGTCTCCGACTGGTGCGCGAACCTCAGCCTCCTCGGCGGGGTGGCCGTGGACTTCGGCGGCATCGCCGCCGCGCAGCGCGCGCGGCAGGAGGCGGCCGCGCCGCCCCTGGAGCCGGACAGGGTGCACATCGGGTTCAACGTGGTGGAGTCCGGCGACGCGCCCTGCTACCTCCAGACCCGCCAGACGGAGGTGTGGGCCGACCCCGCGCGCGGGCGCGTGCCCATCGGCTGGGGCCTGGGCCTGGGCGCGCTGGAGCTGATGCCCCCCGTGGCCGGGCACCTGCTGGAAACGGCCACGCCGAACGACCACTGGTTCGCCGCCATTTCCGGCGCGGGCTATGTCCACCCCTACCGCGCGTTCATGGCGCGCACGCCGGACCCGGAGGCCGCCTGGGCGGAGTACCTCGGCCTGACGGACCGGCTCATGCGCCGCGCGGGCCTCGCCGAACTCGGCCTCTACACCGACGCGTGGAAGCCCTTCGACCGCGCCGCCATGGACCCCGTCACCCGCCGCTTCGCCGGCGGCGTGCCGGAGGCCCGCCTGCTGATGCTGGGCATGGGCCGCGACGACGGCATGAACGCGGAGAACGGCACCTACTCTGTGGGGGACCGCGATGTCATGACGGTCCACATCCTCACCCGCTGGCCAACAGACTACGCGAAGCTCGACCGCGCCGCCCGCATCGAACGCCTCGCCGCCGAAATCCGCGAGCAGACCCCCGCCGCGCGGCCCGCGTTCATGCAGGTCATGGCCCTGAGCTGGGCCTACGGCCCCGGCGAGATCGCCGACACCCTCGCCGCCCTCGGCCCCGAATACCGCGCCGTCTCCCTCCCCCAGTACCGGCAGCTCCACCGCGCCGGGCGGGGGGAATGACCCCCCGGCGTGTTTGCGCGCCGCCGCGCGGTTGCATTCGCCGGGGGGCGGCGGGTATAATCCGCTCCGCCCTGAACGGGAGAAATCGTTCGGGCCTCCTGGGGTCGTAGCTCAGTTGGGAGAGCGCTTGAATGGCATTCAAGAGGTCAGGAGTTCGATCCTCCTCGGCTCCACCAGGTAAACACAACAGCCGCAAGGGTTTGCAGAACGCAACGCTTGCGGTTGTTTTGCATCACGGATAAGTTTTGGCGCACATTTGGCGCACAGTGTCCAGAAAACACCCCCATGCGGCGCACCTGGTCGGGCGGTCAGCGGGTGACGGTGGAGGCGTCACGGTTGCGCGGAGGCACGACGCACAGCCCCGCAGGCGCATTATCTGCATCGGGTCGCCCGCGCATCCATCCTCGACGTGATCGCGCTTTGTGGTGTCCCTACGGTAGAGAAATGGCACGCGCTGGTTTTTGGGTTGACATTGAAATGTGCGGTGGTATAATACGGACGTGCTGCTTCTGTTCGTGGCGTGGAACGCGGCGCGGCGCGGCAGGGCATGGCCCGGCGTGGCGTGGCGCGGCATGGTACGGCACGGCAGGGCGAGGCATGGACGGTGTAGGCGCAAGCCGAACCGTGACGGGGAAGCTGGAAACGGTTTCCCCGTCTTCTTTTTTCCTGCGACTGCGCAATGTCTACATCGTGATATAATGGCAGCACCCGCAGGCAGGCCCCCACTAGCAGGCGGGAAAGGGCGCGGAGTTCGTCAGCTGTCTCCGCGCCCTTCTTCTGTTTGGAGGCACTCACACCACACCCGGGCACCGTTCGGCCCATGACGGGCCTCTACGGCGGTCTATTCGTGGAACCTTCACCGCCGCCACCCCACCACGTCACAGCGGGCGATGGTGGCGACCGCCGTGCTTCCCATGCTGGAGGAACAGGCGCGGGAGCGCAAACTGGAAGGCGCGAAGAAAGGCGCGGCGATTACCAACGCGGGCGGAAAGCGGGAGTGCGCAAATTTGCGCACAGGCGATGAGATAGAGGAAAAGCATCGCGCCGCCGATGACGCGGCCTCCATGCTTTCCGTTTCTTCCCGTGCTGTCCAGACCGCCAAGAAGGTGCAACAGGCCGCGCCGGACCTGGCCGAAAAGGTGAAGGCCGCCGCGCCCTACTTGCGCCTGATGCTGGGCGTCGCCATTTCTCGCGGTTCTGGCCTGACGCCGTGCGCCTCCAAGTATCCAAGGACGGTATCCGTCCGCCTAGTCCGCGCGGGGTTGTGTCGCGTCAACTTTACACGCCGTTCCGGTTCCGGCGGCGGCACGGGTAGCAGGGCCTCGGCGTTGAACGTCCGGGAGCATGACATGCAGACACGAAACCCAACCTTGCTATCAGATCGGGCGGTATGCCATGCTCCGCAATGCGGGCACTTCGGAGACGCGGCCAGCTTGATGCCGTCAATGGTAACAATGGAAGTTTTCAGCATGGGATTACCCCTTGTAAAGTTTGCCTTACACCAGAAGGACGCTTGTTTTATAGCCTTATCGCGTGTTCAGTATGCTAAACATACGGTAAGCACATAAACGCGGCGTACGGAAAAAGTTTGCGTAGTTGATAGGCGAAGCACCTCAGCCCCACCCCCCCTAGGAAGTACCTACGGTTTTTTCCAGCAGCCCCACAGCGTGCATTACAGCCCCGTGACGGGCTTTTGATAGCGTTAGGCTGTCTGAATACGTCCGGCATGTTGTCGTGTCTCTCAGGGCTTCCACGGCGTTCTATTTATCCGGCGGGGGGTTGGACCCCGACCGGGGGAGAGGCATAAAGGGCCTTCCCATGACGAAGGCGAAAGCGTTAGTTGATGGGCGCGGCCACATTCCGCAGGCGGCTTAGTGCCTCCTCGACAACGGGAACACACCCGGCGGCAACGAAACGGGGAACACGGGCGCGCGTGGTGACCTCTTCGGCAACGTCCGGCACCAGTCCGGCCAGCGCGGCAAACTCGGCAAGGGCGGCACCCGTGCGAGGGCAAGCGGCCTCTTCGGTTCCAGTGCGGGCGGCACGCTCCAAAAGGTCCACAGCCTCGGCGACAAGCTCCCTGCGGGCACCCTCGGCGGCTACCCGGGCGCGGTTGTCAAGCTCTTGAACGGCACGGAACGCGGACCCCGGACGGTGAGCGTCTGCGGCCAGATTCCGCAGGGCGGCGGCAAGGTCGGACTCCAGAAGCCGGCACGCCAGACGGCGGGACTCTATGTCCGCCTGGGCGGCTTCCCAGCGCGTGCGGTATTCCTCCGGCTTGGGGGTGTTCTGGCGGAGCTGGGCCTGATATGTTGCCCATGCTTCGGCGGCGTTGGCTTCGGCCTGGGCCAGTAGCGCGCGGGCTTCCCGGAGGCGGTCGGCGGTAGCGTGGACTTCGGCGGGCATGAAGTGCTCGGCGCGGGCGGTCTGTTTGGTCTTAGTGGTCATTGTGCAAGGTTTCCTTTCAGGGTTAGACGTTGTAAAAAATCTTGTTTTCGGCCTCCAAAAGCTGGGCGGCGGACATTCGCGGCCGGTACGGCGACCCATGCAGTCCGCAATACGGCAGCAATTGGAGGAAACGCCGGGTCTCTTCTTCGGGGGTCAATTCCCCGTCAAGGTCTAGGCCGAACACGCCGGAGGGTGGCGGGGTCGGCTTGCCAATGGGGCGCGGTCGCGGCGGGTCATTCGGTCCCGCAGGATGCGCGGCAAAATGGGGGTTAGGATGGGTCATTTCAGGGTTCCTTTCACGTTTTGCCCGTTATGGCCTATTTCAGGCCCTTGGGGCGTTTTTAGGGTTTCAGCGGATACAGACAAGGCCGGGGAGGTGATCGCGCCTCTGCGGGCCTCTGGTGCGTTTCTTCTTGCGATGCAGTCGCGGAGTTCCACCCGCAGCGGACGGACGGACTCCCGGTAGCCCAGCCCTGCCAGCTCGGCCTTGCGGATGGATGCGCACAGCCCGGCCTCCCGGCGGCGCAGCCGCCCAGGCATGTCTTGGGGCGTCTGCGCCGATCCGCTCCCTGTAGCGCTAGCGGAAGGGGGCGCGTCGGTGCTGCGCCCCTTCCTTAGCGAAAAGGGGGTCCTAGGGGGAAAAACATCCTCTTGCGCGGACTGCGCGGACTGCGCGAACCTCTTAAGGAGAATGCGCGGTTCGCGCACCCGGTCCGCGCACTCACGACGGGGGCGGTCAGAAGGGCACATCGTCGTCGTCCTCGGTGTAAAGTTCATCGAACACACCCTCGACGGGTCGCAGCACCTCGACGGCGTGCCGCCGATTGTCGCGGACGGTGGCGGTCCTCAGCTTCCCGGCTTCCACCAGGCGGTTGACGGCGGCTTCCACGTCACGGTTGCGCGCCCAGGCGACGGACGCCAGGACTGCGGAGACCAGTCTCCCGGCCTCACCCTTCCCCTGCGCCACGGCTCGCGGGTTGACATCCGCTTCGGGGTTGTCTGTGTACCAGCGCAGCACAGCCGCCTCGACGTCGCGGTGATCACGCGCCACGGGTCCGCCGATGGACTCCAGACAGCCGCCGTCCCCCACGGACACAATGCGCAGATGCAGACGCGCCTCACCGCTGGAAAACTGCGGCTTAGTGTTACTCAATTCGAGGGTGCCGTCCGTGTTACGGCGTAGCTCCATCCCGCCGCGCGCCTCATCCGTGACGGCGGACGAACCCCGGACATTCTCGGCGGATGCGTCGCCCTTCCCCGCGCCTTTGCGCGTGTGCGCCAATACCAGCACAGCAGCCTCGGAGTCCCGCGCGATGTCGCCCAGGACGGCCATTAGCTCGCCCATCGCAGCAGCGTCATTTCCGTCAATGGCACCCCCAGCACGGCGCAAGGTGTCCACCAGGATTAGCGTGGGGCGCATGGCGCGGACCGCCGCGCGCAGCTCCCGGCAAAAGACGGTCGGGCGGACATTCCCAGCGCGGTCAAGCTCTACCAGCGGGCTGGGGGTGTCGTGGAAATGGACGTGCCGTGCCATGTCGGCGGCCATGCGGTCAGCGTCGAGGTGGTGGTGTATCTGGAGGGCGCGCCACCGTTTCGCGGCAACGTTGCGGCGGTCTTCGTAGCTCAGGGTCACGACATCGCCCTGGGCAAGAGGTGCCATGCCATTGATGAGCGCGCGGCCATGCACGACGGACACCTCCAGAGCACGGGCAAGCAGGGACTTCCCAACGCCTCCGGGCGCGGCCAGCACAGTCACGACGCCGCGCATCAACCAGCCGTCCACCAGCCACGGCAACGGCTCGGAGGCAAGGCCGTCAAGGTCTGACAAGTCGGCGAATTGCAGCCCCGCGCCCGTGTCTCCGCTCAATGCGGCCATGCGCTCTAGGATTGCGGTTTCATCGTCTCCGGCGGTCACAGCGCGGCGCAGCTCCCCGGCCAGCGCGTCACGCTCGACAGCCCGCAGGAAGTTGCGCACATCGCCCGCACAGAGCGCGGGGGACTGTGTTGGCGGGGCCAGCGGGTCAAATAGCACCCGGACAAGACCGCTCTCGTTGAGACGGATAACGGCCTCATGGACCGTCTCCTCCGTGATCGTTTCGCGCGCGGAGTCCATGGTCTTGATGAGGTCCACCAGCACCTCGAAGGGACGGCCCAGCCCGCGCAGATCGGCAGGGAGGGCGCACACCTCGCGGACGGCCTCGGCGTTGCCCTGGGCTGCGCGACGGAGAAGACGGCCCAGCGAGTCAGCGGCCAGCCCCCCGGCTCGTGCAATGGGGTCAGCCCGCGCACTCACCGCGCGGCTTCCCCGGTCACGACGCGCGCGGTCAACCATTCGCGGAGGAGGGCCTCGTCGTAGCGGATGGCGCGGCCCATGCGAATGAAGGGCACGAAGATGCGGCCAGGGATCGGCCCCGTGCATCGGGATACGCGAAGGGTTCCAGCGGACAGGCCCAAGAATTCAGCGGCTTGCTTCTCAGTGAGAAGCCCCCTCGACGGAGCGCAGGCGCAGGGGTGGGGGTCGCGGATTGCCCGCGAAAATTCCCCTTCAAAAGGCTTGACTTTTCGGGCACGGTCTGTTACAGTCATGTCGTGATCCTCATAGTCGTGTGGTGTACCCTTTGAAAAGTTCCACCGCATGACTGGGTTGTTAGGCCCATCGGTCGCGTACGAGGCGATTGGTGGGCCTTCTTCATTTAGCTGCTGCGGGACACAGCCCGCAGACTCCTCAACTTTCAGGCGCGGCTAACTCCGCCTAGCCGACATACTACACCACTAAGCTACGGTTACGTCAAGTCGTACTAGAGGCACCTTGCGCATATCACGCCGCAAGACCTTGCAGAATTCGCCTATCCCATTCTAAAATAATGGCTTGCGCGGGTAAAAATAGCAGGACTTCCCCCAAGATTTTCGGGTAAAGGCTTCGCCTATGACGAGTCGTAGGCGAAGAGGTCCATCTGTCTGGGGGCGTTTCTCGGGCCCGGGGCCACAGGTTTTC
>JAPXRP010000227.1:0-6391 GCA_033813475.1 Candidatus Hydrogenedentota bacterium | reverse complement strand
ACCCAAAACACGGGCTGGAAGCCCGTGTCACCCCAAGCCGCCGCCATCGGCAGGCGGGATCCCCGGCTCTCAGTAATCGTGCTTCCAGAAGACGCCCAGGCCGCCGCGCTCGCGGGCGCCCACGTCGCCCTTCACGGAGATGTTCGGCGTGACGCCGACTTCGGCGGAGACTTTTCCGCTGTCGGCGGCCGTTCCCTGCTCCACCTCGATGTAGATGCGCTCGTTGATGTATTTTCCGGCCCCCACCACCGCCTCGTCCGCCTGCTCGCCCGTGCGGATGTCGAACATGTCCACGCCGGGCAGCCGCATGAACCCTGTCATCAAATCCACCGCGCTCATCTTCCCGCTGAACATGCGGGCGACGCGGCCGAGCTGCACGGCCTGCACCGGCGATATTTTGGACAGGTTGCGCCGGAACAGCAACTGGGAGAGGATTTCGTCCTGCGGCATGGGCGGGTTGGAGGAAAGCTCGAGCCGCGTGTCCTGAACGGGGCCGGAAACAGCGAGGGAAACGGCGGTGTCTCCGGCGGTGGCCGCGCCCCTTACCCCCAGATAGGGGTTGCCCAGCTCCCCGTTCCAGGAAATGGTGCTGTTTTCGAGGGCGAACCGGGTGGCCAGCAGCCCCGCATGGCCGCGCACCGCCGTCATGGACCCGTTCAGCACGGGACGCGCGGCGGTGCCGGAGGCGCGCAGGTTCCCCCGCCACTCGGATTCCAGCACGGGCCCCCTCACAAAGCACCGGCCGGGGAAGTCCATCTCCACGTCCAGCGCCACGGGAAGCCCCCCCGCACCGCGCCCGGTCTTGGGGGTGTCATCCGCCGCGGCCGGCGCGCCGCGCTCGCGAAAGGCGACCACCTCGACGCGTCCCGTGCCGGGGCGCTCCGGGACCGTGATTTGCACGCCGGAGAACTCCAGCCTCCCCGCCAGCGCCGGACGCGTCAGCGGCCCGGACAGAACCAGGTTTCCACTCCCCACGGCGTCCACCAGGTCAGTGTGCGCCAGCGTCGCGTTCCGCAGGGCCACGGAGAGGTCCAGCGCCGTCCCCGCGGCGAAGGACACGGTCGCGTGGCCGCCCACCGTGATCTCGCCCGCGCCCGCGCGGGCTTTCACATCCTTGAGGGTGATCCGGTCACCCTTGGAGGAGACCCGGCCCGAGAGGTCCGTGAGGACCGTGCCCGTCTTCAGGTTTTCGTAGCGGCCGCCGGTCAGGCCGCCGTCCACATCCAGCACCGGAGCGCCCCAGGTTCCCGTGGCCTTGAAGGCGCCCTCCATGCGTCCCGAGGCAACGTGGTCGAGCAGGCCCAGGGCGTTTGCCATTTCCCCCATGTCCGCGGCCGCCGTTGCCTCGAAGACTACCGGGGCCGTCTCCCGGGGGATGAGGGACAACGGCCGCAGCCCCACAGGGGCGTCCACGCTTCCCTTCCCCGAGAAGCGCGCGGCCTCCCCCGCGACGGCCTCCACGGAGACGGCGGTGCGGCCGTCGCCGCTGGTGAGCACAAACCGCGCCTCGGCGGGCGGCGTGTCCACGCCCCCGCCCGACAGCCGCGCCCCTGCCAGGGCGCATTCCAGGTCAACGCGCGTTGCCTCCCAGGCGCCGCCCAGGGCCAGACGGCCGGTGGCCGTGCCACCGGTGGCCGGGATCCCGGCCAGCCGGGCGGCTTCCAGGGGAATCCCCTTCCACACGATCTCGGCGGTCGGCCCGGCGGCAACCGCCGACACCGACACGGAGGCCGCGCCGTCCCCCAGGGCAAAGACGCCGCGAAGGCTGCCTCCCCCGGCATCCCTGTGCAGGGCCACCGGTTCGGACGCTCGCAGCCGCACGTCCCCCATGTCCAGGGTCCAGGTGTCGAGGGTGAGGCTTTCCTCCGCGAGGGAGAGCCGTCCCTCCGTCTTCATGTCAAGGAGAATGTCCTCCCCCCCCTTCCCCGCCACCGCCCCCTTTGCCGCGCAGGTGATGCGCGCCCCGTCGGCCGCCCCGCGCAGGTCGGCCTCCAGGGTGTCCGCGCGCACGCCGCTTCGGCGCAGTCCGCGCGCGCGAACGGACCCGCGCACCGGCGCGCCCGCATCCCCCCCGTCATAGGCCGCCGAGCCGGACACGCTTTCGGCCTCCAGCCAGGGGGTGGACAGGTCCGAAAAGGAGAATTCCGCCTCCGTCTGCAGCCGCGCGGCCCGGCGCGAAACCTTGGCTGTGACTGTGCCGCCGCCCCGAAGCTCCGCCCCGGCCAGCGCGCCAAAGGGGGCGATGTCCGGCACCGACGCGTCCACGTTCCCCGTCAGGGCGCCGTTCTTCCGGTCGTAGCGAAGGGTGCCTGTGGCGGTGTTAGGACCGTTGGTCAATGAGGCTTTCTCCAGGGAGAGGCGGTCGGCGTCCACCGACAGCCTTCCGCGCACGGAGAGCGGGGGCAGCCCGTCCCCCAGATCCGCCTCCAGCCGCACCGGTCCGCCGGGCTTCCCCGGGAGCCCCGCCAGATCAAATTCCCCCCGCACCCGGGACAGTTTCCCTTTTCCCATTTCAAGACCGGCGCCGGAGACCGATCCCTTTGCCGTGAAAGCGTCCCGCGTCCCCGCCAGTTCGGCGGAGAGTTCCGCCTTGCCCCGGACGGGTGTGCCCGCTTCGCCGACTATGCGGGACAGATCGTCCACCGCCGCCCGGACCTTTCCCGCAAAGTTGCCCTCCTCATATTTGTAATTGCCGCTCGCGGCAAGCGTGCCCCCGGGAAACTCCCCTTCGCCGTCGGAGACGGTGATGCCCGTGCGGTCGGCCTTCCACTTTGCGGAGGCGGTGATTTCCTCCGTTTCGAGAAACTGCATGCGCGCGGGGAGACCGGACAGGCCCGGAGAATTCACGGAGAGGTCTCCGGAGAAGGCCCGCTTCCGGTAATCGCCCGTCGCGGAAAGGGTGGCGTTCACCGGGCCGGAGAGCGCCGTATCCCCCGGGATCGGCAGCGCGCCCACATCTGCCAGCAGCGCCCGCGCGTCCAGCGCGCAGACGCCGTCCTTAGACACGGCGGCGGTCCCCTCCACCGTGGAGGAGTATCCCGGAACAGACAGACGGAACGCCGCAACCTCCAGACGTCCGGCCGGATCGGCCGCGCCGTTGGATTCCCATTCCAGTGCACCGATGGCTTGGGAGGCCGTTTCCACGGCGTACGCTGTCCCTTCTGCGGTCCACGTGACGCCGCCGCGCCAGTCGTTCCATCCGCCCTCTTGGGAGAGGTTCAGGTCGGCCCGCAGCGATTCGGCCTTCGCGGCGGCCGCGTGCGGCGCCTGCGCGAGCACCGTCCCCGCACAGGTCTTGTGCTCCCCGTCCATGGCAAGCCGCGCACCCACCGCCACGCGACCGACTTCCAGCCCCTGAACCAGACGGGACACCGTTCCGCTGTCCGCATCGGACAGAAACACCATTCCCTGGAGTCCCCGCCGGGCGGGGTGCACTTTTCCGGATAAGGAGAGCGACTGCCCCGGCCCGCGCACGGTCAGGAGGGGGACATCCCATTGCCCTTCCCTGACGGTGGCACAATGGCGCACTTGGAAAGGGCCGGCAGGAAGAAGGGCCTCTCCCCGCCCTTTCAGCCATCCCTCCGGCAGCGTGAGCAGGGCCACGCCGACGAAGCCATTGGCTTCCCCAAGGGAAGCGTCCACCTCATACGCAAGCAGGGTTTGCTCTCCCTGCGACAGAACGATCCGGCCCCGGGGATGTTCCCGGGTGCCGTCAAGCGTGAATGCCCCAGTCACCCCCCTGGTGTTTTCCAGAACCACCGCGTCCGAAAATGCACCGGGCAATCCGTCCGGCGCGTGGACTTCCCCCGAGAAGCCCAGAGACCGGGAGGCCAGATCATACCGGCCCTGCATGGAGGCGGTCAGCCCCCCGCCGGCGAAGGACAGCCCCTTGAGCGTCCACACCCCGGCCTGGGTCACCGAGAGGTCTCCCTCCAGGTGCTGCTGATCGCCGAAGAGGCGGCACAGGAACGCAGCCCGCGGTACGGAGAGGGGAAAAAGCTCCAAGTTTCCGGTGACCGCGGTTTCCTTCACCGAACGGACCAGCAACTCCCCGGCAATAAGCGGGTCGCCCCCGGCGGCGGCGGACACTTCTCCCTTCCAGTCGGCGCGCGTCCCCCCCCCGCGCAGGTCCAGGGCAAACGGTCCGTCCGTTTCCAGCCATCCAGGCATCAGGCCCTCGTCGGAGACCGCCAAATGCAGGCCGGGCACACCGTCCTCATGCGACAGGGAAAGCGAAACCGTTGACGGGGGGCCGTCGGTCCGCTTTGCGGAGAGCTCCATGTCGGGGATCAGTCCCCATCCGCGCCATCCCAGGCGCCCCCCGGCGGCGTAGACGGCCTCCTGCCCGAAGACGGGCGCCTCCAGCACCACGCGGCCCACCTGAATCCGGTCCGCACCGGGCCACCACCGCACCCCCGGCAGCACGGGCACCCGCAGCCGCCGCGGCTTTACGGGGCGGCGCAGCACGCGCACTTCTGCGGCGCTTGACTCGGTGAGCTGCAACCGCCCGCGCACAAGGGCGCGCGCGTCCAGCCGCGCCGCGATGCCGGTGATCTCCAGCCACGGCCCCTGCACGTCCCGCACGGTGACGCGGTCCACGGAGAGGGTGAACGGCAAAAAACCGCGCACGGGGGAGGCGTCAAAGGAGAACGGGGTCCGCGAGTCCACCTGGCGGGCAATGAGGGAAACAACCAGCCCCTTGCCCGGGGGCGTCTGGAGGCCGCCAAAAAGCAGGAGCGGCAACGCCGGGAGCACCAGCAGGACGCGGAGGACACGGCGGCGCTTTCGGCGGGGGGGCGGCGTCTGGGCAACGGCGGCCATGGACTCAGAACGCCTGCCCGACGCTGACATAGACCTGCACGGGGTCGTCGGTGTCCGGGCGCGGATTCAGGGGCGTGGCGACATCGAGGCGGACGGGGCCGATGGGGGTGTAGTAGCGAAGCCCCATGCCCGCGCCCCAGCGGATGTCCTCGCTGAAATCGGGGAGGGACGCGCGGAACGCCGCGCCGCCGTCCACAAAGACGGCCAGGCCCAGCCGCTCCGTGAGCCGTTTGCGCATCTCCACAGACCCCTCCGCCAGGGACCGGCCGCCAACCACGTCGCCGTCCTCCTCGGGGCCTATCTTCTCGAAGCCGTAGCCCCGCACGGAACCGCCGCCTCCGGCATAGAAGCGCGTGTCGGCGGGGATGTCCTCCAGCACGTCCCCCGTGATGGCGCCCAGGCGCGCGCGCACGGCCAGCACCAGGCTCTTGTCCGTGTCCAGGGCCCTGTACCACGAGGCCCCGAGCTCCTGGCGGGCGAAGAAAATGTCCGCGTCCCCGACGTCCCAAAAGGGCTCCTCCAGCGCGGTGAGCAGGTAGCCCGCGGCGGGGTCGAGCCGGTCGTCCCGCCGGTCCAGCGACAGCCGCCACGGGGAGGAAAGGAGAAGAAAACTCTCCTCCTGCCGGCGCTGCTCCACGGTGGCGAGACGGAGTTTCAGCCCGCCGCTCGCCCGAAGAAACTCCGTGATTCGGCGCTCCACGGTCCCGGAAAGGGAAAGGCTGCGGCTTTCATAGGGGTCGGGGTCCAGCCGGGAGCCCTTGAAGGCGAGGGAGAGGCTCTGGTCGTCCCGCAGGAAGAAGGGGTTGTCGTAGGCCACCGCCAGCCCCGGCTCCAGCTCCGACAACTCGCCCGACACCCGGAGACGCCGTCCGAGACCCGACAGGTTTCGGTGTTCCCAGAAGGCCCGCGCCCCTGGGCCGTCGTCGCTGCGGTAGTCCACGCCGAACCCCACCGACCGGTGCCTGCGCTCCGCCAACGCGACCCGCATGAGCGCCGTCTCCGGGCCGCCCGCCCCCTCCTCGGGGGTGATCTGGATCATGGCGAACAGGCCGCTCTCCTGGAGTCTCCGGCGCGCCTTCTCCAGGACGGACCGGCGGCAGAGGTCCCCCTCTTTCCACGGGAGCATCCGCCGTACCGTCTCCTCGGAGACGTCCGCGAGCCCCTCGATCACCGTGGGGCCGAAGACCGCCTGCGGGCCCGGGCGCACCGTGAAGGTGACGGCCACCGTGCGGTCCGTGTGGTCCACCACCACATCGCGCGGCATCACCGCGCAGAACGGATGGCCCGCCTCCAGCCAGCTTTTCTGATACCGCTGCTCCGCGTCCAGAATCGCGCGGGAAGCCGCCGGAGCTCCGGGGGCAAGCCCTTTCACCACCGCCGCGTCGGGGCTGTCCTCCCGAACGGAACCGGATTCGTCAGCCACCTGGCACAGCACCCGTGAAACGGTGTACTGGGGACCGGTGCTGAGGGTGAAAACAATCTGCCGCCCCTCCCCCCCGCCGTTTACCGCCGAGGAAACCTCGGCGCCAAAATATCCCAGGGCGTAGAGATGGTCGGAGAAGCGCTCCAC
>JAPXRP010000226.1:0-6394 GCA_033813475.1 Candidatus Hydrogenedentota bacterium | reverse complement strand
CGCGCGCGTCCCATCGCCATGCCTGACATCTCCCGGTTGGCCTCACGGGAAGCATACCATACCGACAGCTATATGTCAATAACAAACACTACTGCAAGCCCGCCTTTTGCCACAGGCTGCTAGGCGATAGCGTAGCCACCGGATATGACCGACTACAGGAGGCTCTATCTTGCAGGCGCTTAAGGGCCTGCAAGAACTGAAGTCATCAAGAGTGAACAGATAGGGTGCCATACTACGCTCCATTGGTTCTGCCCCCAGACGCAGGGCTCCGTGATTCTCCTTTGTTTCGCCTGGTGGATGTACCCACCCGTTTGTCTTCCCTGTTAGTGTCTACGATGGGTGGGAGGCTAAGCAACTTGGTGTCCCCAAGCGCCTGCGGTGAAACTGGCAGTCTCAGGGTATTCTGTGTGCATCGGTGGTGTGGGGCAAAAGGCAGCCGAGGATGGGTATTTCCGTCCTGCTCGGTTATGTCGCAGGCATTGGTGCCAAACTTTTTCTTCGGCAGAAGGGCCACGGGCCTTTTTGAATCCCGGAGCGCATCCAGGTCAGCCTCTCCGGTCCGTCTCCCCTCCATTGGCGCGGCTTGGTTTCCTATGGGGATTCACACGGCTTTCGGATCGCGCTGTTTCCAGTCTTTCCGCCTGCCAGGAGGCCAGCATCCTCCGCAAGGTCTGCGCCCATGGGAACGCGTCGCCATTTGGCGCGTTCTTGTGTCGCTTGAGGCCAGAATGCTCTGCCTCAGGTGCAATGACATTCTGTGCTAGGGATTTACTTAAAATCCGTTCCCCGCAAGGGGATGAGGGTTCAAGCCCCTCCTCGCCCACCATTCCTTTCTTGTCCTGGCAGCGGCGGAGCCTAAAATCCGGGATCCTCCAAACGAACAGCCCTCCCTGCGTTTGGGGCGTGGGGGAAGAAACCGTCACTCATCGCCCGGCCCCTTGATTTTCTTGCGGGACTTGGCGGGCGGCAGGAAGTTTTCGCCCGTCACAACGCTCTTGCCGGTCTTTTGCTCCAGTTCCACCCGCGCCCTCTTCGCGATGCCTCCGCCCTTCTTTCCCGCCGCCGCGTTTTCCGCCATGCCCGTGGCTTCCACGCTTTCGGCGATCTGCCGCGTGGACAGCTCCGCCAGCGCCGTGAAGATCAGTTCCGCCTCGCTCATGTGGTCGCGCAGGTTCTGCGTCTTCAACCCCTTGACGGCCTTGTGTTCCTTGACCGAGACGCCGCTCCATTCCTGATGGATGATGTCGGTCAGAATGGCGTATTCGTCCTCGCCTTTGATTTCGTGGTCTTTCCAGTAGTCGGTGAGCTTGTTGCGCGTTTCCTGCCCCATCATCCGCTGCTGGATCCACTTCTCGCTGCGTCCGTGCCGGCGCCAGTAGTCACGGGCGCGGTCGAGCGATCGCGCCGGGTCGCCCATGTCCTGAAGCCGCTCGTGGCCGACCCTGGCCAGCCAGAGCTTGATCGGCTCCGCCTTGGGGCTGGGAACGGATTGGATGATGCGCAGAAGCGTCTCCGGATCGGCCGCGTCGGTAAGATACGATTTTCCGTCCGCAGCGGGCAGTTTCAGTCGGTGACAATTTGTCACCGACTGGCTGCCTTCCTTCTTCAGCCGCTCCTTCAGCTTGTTCCAGTACTTTCTGGCGGTCTGATGATCGGGCTGCTGAAGCAGCGCCGCCACGATGTCCACCACCGAGAAATACCACGTCTCAGACTTCTCATCGTAAACGCGGCGTATCTCGAAACCCTCGAAAACGGCCAAGGCTTTTTCGCTTGTCATGAACGGACTCCTTGTCTTAACCGTAATGGACACTCCCAGGCACCCATCGGGATCCAACCGCCCGGCACCCTCCCCGTCGCGCGCGTGTTCCCATCCCGCCAAACGCGCCTACGGCGCCAGGGGGTAGTCCCGGCACTCGGCGAGGGTCTCGTACATGGCGGCGAGGTTTTCGACGGGGATTTGGGCCTGGACGTTGTGGGTGGGGTTGAAGATGAAGCCGCCGCCGCGGCCGAAGATGCGGATCCGCTCGCGGACCTGGCGGCGCACGTCGTCGGGGGTGCCGAAGGGGAGGGCACCCTGGGTGTCCACGCCGCCGCCCCAGAAGGTGATGCGGTCGCCGTATTTGGCCTTGAGGGTTTCGGGGTCCATGCCGACGGCGGAGCACTGCACGGGGTTGAGGATGTCGAAGCCCGCGTCCACGAAGTCGTCGAGGAAGGCGGACACGGCGCCGCAGGAGTGGATGAAGGTCTTCCAGTTCGTGTGGGTGTGGACCCAGTCGTTGACCCGCCTGTGGAAGGGCTTGAAGAGGTCGCGGTAGGCCCGGGGGGAGATGAAGGGGCCGTGCTGGGTGCCGAAGTCGGTGCCCGTGACGAAGACCGCCGTGACCCTGTCGCCGACGGCCCGGTGGAGCTTCTCCCAGTTGGCGAGGGCGATGGCGCACTGGCGGTCGAAAATCTCCTGGACCAGGTCAAACCGCGCGGTGGTGCTCATGTACCACTCGGCGATGTCGCGGATGCCGCGCGGGTGCTTGAGCCAGGGCGCGGGCACGAGGGCGATGTCGCCGAAGGCGGTGCCGCCGAAGTTCGCCAGGATGGCGCGGCCCGTGGCGGCGAGGCGCTCGGCGCCGGCGCGGTAGTGCTCCACGACCTCGTCGGACACGGGCTGGAACTCCTGGAGGTTGTCCTCCGCGCGCAGCGTGTCGTCGTCCAGCGGGTCCTGGCGCACGATGGTGTCGAAGTAGAAGCCGCCCTTGGGCAGGTGGCCGCTGGGGGGCGCGGATTTGTCGCCCTCGGGGTACATGAGGATGTCGCCGTTGGGCTCGGGGTCCGTGTTGAACGCCTCCGGCACGAGAACGGGCGTGCCGTCGAAGAAGGTCCATGCCTTCCACCCGTCGTTGCGGAAGCCGAACATGTTCGTGGGCGCGCCGAGGCCGACCACGTCCACGCCGAGGGCGTCCATGAGGTCCGGGGCGATCTCGCCGAGCATCTGGTAGGGCTCGACGACCTTGACCGGCGTGCCGGGCGGGTCGAGGCCGAGGCGCTGGCGCAGGGCGTAGACCGAGGAGACGTGCATCCCCGTGACGGCGCTCGCGCCGAGGTCCAGCGGCACGCGGTCCGCCTCGCGGTGGTTCAGGGCCAGCTCCACGCGCTCGCGTGATGTCATGTCGTGTCCTCCCGCGGCGTCAGGGCCGCCGTGCTGTCCATAGTTCCTCGACCTCCTCCAGGGGCCTTCCCTTGGTCTCGGGGACGAAGCGCGCGATGAACACCAGCGCGCCGACGCACAGGACCCCGTAGACAAAGAACGACTTGCCGGCGAACAGCTCCAGCAGTTTCGGGAAGGTCTGGGTCACCACAAAGTTCGCGCACCACAGGCACAGGGTGGCCACGGACATGGCCGTGCCGCGCAGGCGGGTGGGGTAGATTTCCGAGAGGACCACCCACACCACGGGGCCCATGGCGACGGCGAAAAAGGCCACATAGGCCAGCACGCACAGGAGCACCAGCGGCCCGCCGAGGGACCCGGTGACAAAGGCGGTGCCCAGGGCGAAGAGCGACAGCCCCATGCCCGCCGAGGCCGCCAGCAGGAGCGGTTTCCGCCCGACGCGGTCCACCACATAGATCGCCACGAGCGTGAAGCCGAGGTTCACCGCGCCCACGCCGACGGTCTGCACGATGGCCGCCGTCGCGCCGAAGCCCGCGCTCTCGAAAATCTTCGGCGCGTAGTACAGCACCACGTTGATGCCCGTCACCTGCTGGAGGACCGCCAGCACCACGCCCACGGCCAGCGCCATGCGCATCCCCGGCGCGAAGAGCGCGCCGACGGAGGGCTTCTCCTCCCGCGCGAGGGCCTCCGAGATGGCGTCCACCTCGGCCCGGGCCGCCGCCGCGCCCACGGTGCGCGTCAGCACGCGCAGGGCCTCGGCGGCGCGGCCCCGCTTGACCAGCCAGCGGGGGCTCTCGGGCACCAGCAGCAGCATGCCCAGGAACAGGGCGCAGGGGACGACCTCGGAGCCCATCATGGCGCGCCAGCCCCACTGCACGTTCCATTCGCGGCCCGCGCCCGACTCGCCCATCCACGCGATGAGGGCGTTCACGAAGTACACCACCAGAAAGCCCGAGATGATGGCGAACTGGTTGAGGGAGACCATGCGCCCGCGCACGGGAGCCGGGGAGATTTCGGCGATGTACAGCGGCGACAGCATGGAGGCCATGCCCACGCCCACCCCGCCGAGGATGCGGGCCACGACAAACTCCGCGAGGCTGCGCGGGACGGCCGACCCGATGGCGGACACGGTGAACAGCGCGGCGGCCAGCAGCAGGATGTTGCGGCGGCCGAAGGCGTCGCTGAGCACCCCCGCGCACAGCGCGCCCCCCACGCACCCGACCAGCGCGCTCGACACCGCCCACCCCTCCATCACCGCGTCCAGCGCGAAGCGCTCCTTCAGAAAGCCGATGGCCCCCGAGATCACCCCCGTGTCATAGCCGAACAGCAGCCCGCCGAGCGCGGCAACCCCGGAAAGGAGATACACATACGCCAGACTTCCGCCGTCCTCGCGCGGCGCCGCCGCTCCGGGATGTGCCATGACCGCCTCCTTGTGCGCGCCCCGCCGGGGCGCGATGACCGGCAAAGACTCTGCCCAACCGCGCCCCCCGCCTGCAACTTTGTCCGCCCCTCAGCCTTCGGCGTCGGCGACGCCGTCGCCGTCGGTGTCGGGAAACGCCACGGTGAAAATCTGCTTCATGTCGAGGCCGGCGTAGTTCTTCGCCGTGCCGCCCTTTCCGTCCGGCGTGGGCACGAGGCGGTTGTAGGCCACGGTCTTCCCGTCGGGGGAGAAGACCGGCGCGTGGCGCTCGTCCTTCTGGCCGCGCGGGGTGAGGAAGACGGTCCTGCCGAAGTCCGGCCCGGGCACGGCGCAGGCCGCCGCGATGCCGCCGCCGCTCATGACAAGCACAGACTTCCCCGAGGGGTGCCAGCGCAGGCCGCCGGTCACGCCCTCCGGCAGCCGGGTCACCTGCATGGGGCGCAGCGCCGGGTCGTCCGCCCGGTCGGAGCCGTCCGCGCGGATGATGAACGCCTGCTGGACGCCGTCGGCGTCCTTGCCGAGGTAGAGCACGCGCGCCCCGTCGGGCGCGCCGCGCACGATGCCGCCCGCCCAGTCATGGGTGAGCCGCCGCACCGTCAGGCCCTTCGGGGCGCGGGGGTAGCGGTCCGCGGACCCGGCGTCCGCCGTCGTGATGTCCGTGCCCGCCGGAATGTCCACGATGAACAGCGACTCCTCGTAGGACTCCCCGTCGGCGTTGCGGACCTTGCCGATGAAGGCGCGCATGGTCCCGGCGGGGTCCACCCACGAGTCGCCGTAGGCCTTCTCCAGTTCTCCCGGCTTTGCCCGGTTCATCGGCGCGATGTCCACGAGCACGGCGAACCAGTGGGTCGCGCCCTCCGGGGCCTTCGCGTGCGGCTCCAGATACCCGATGTTGCGGTCGTACTGCGGCAGCAGGAAGTCGTCGTAGGTGAAGCCGATCCGGCGGCCCGTCATGCAGTACTCATGGCGGTGCGTGCCGCCCCGGTGCGCCCCCGGCAGCGTGGGGCGGTCTTTGGCAATGTCCCGCCGGTCAATCCACGACGTGGTGAACTTGCCGCCGGACAGCAGGAACCACTCCCCGTCCCGCTCCACAATCTCGCCGTCCAGGCGGACGCACATCCCCGTGCGGTTCGGCTTGCCGTAGGGCCCGCGCGCGGGCACCTCGTCCACCAGCGGCCCGTGGATGAAGGCCAGCTCCGGCGCGGCCGGGTTGAACGAGACCGCGCCGACGCCCGGCGCGGGCGTGGCGCCGGTCATGAACTTTTCCGGACGGTACACGACGATTTCGCGGCCCGTGGCCAGCTCCAGCACCTCGATGCCGAGGCTGTTGTCAATGCCCGGGCCGACCATCTCGCGCGTGTCGTAGCAGAGGAAGCGCGCGTCGGCGGGGAAATTCTCGTTGTAGTCCAGGTCGTGGTTCTTCGGCGTGAAGGTGAGCTGTTTTTCGGTCATGGCGGTGTCCTGTGCGTGAAGGCCGGGGCAAAGCGCGCACACGGCGGCGAGCGCCGCGGCGCGGACGGCGGAGGGGATGCGCATGAAGGGTCCCTTTCCACGGGCGGAACGCCCGACACGGGCCACTCTAGCGGGGAAGGCCGCGCCGTTTCAAGCCGCCGGACACCCCTGATCGCCGGATAAGACATCGCGAGAACCGAATCCGTGGCGGGAACGAGATTGCCACGCTTCGCTCGCAATGACGGCAAAACGCGCGTCATTGCGAGCCCCTGACCGCCGTGAGGCGGGGATTCGCATAAGAAAGTTGGCTCCCTGCATGATGATGTCGCGGATCCCACAGAGTGGCCGGGGCTCGAATGGTG
>JAPXRP010000225.1:0-6397 GCA_033813475.1 Candidatus Hydrogenedentota bacterium | reverse complement strand
GGCTTCGGCCACGACCTCGGAAACCCCGTCTACTCCAGCGAGGGCGTGGACGACAGCATCCCGCCCACCAAGCTCCTCGACGCCGACCCGCCCTACCCCGGACAGGCCCACATCGAAAACTGGCTCGGCTGCATCCGCGCCGGCGGTGAGCCCAACGCCGGCATGGACTGGGGCTACCGCCAGGGCGTCGCCGTCATCCTCGCCGACGCCGCCTGCCGCGAGGGTAGGCGCGTCGCGTTCGACGCGGAGAAGAGGGCGCTGGTGTAATCGTTCACCCGCCGGGAAAGAGGGCCATGAGCGCGTCGGCGAAGAGGGCCTGGCCGCGCGCGTCGGGATGGTTGATGGCGTTGGCGAGCAGGGTGATGTAGGGGAGCCCCTGCGCGTGCAGGCGGCACCACAGGCGCGACGCGTCGGCGAGGGCGACCCGGTTCTCGGCGGCGAAGCGGCGCAGTCCCCGCACATAGGGCCGGGGATCCTCCGCGACTTTCAGTGTGTCCGTCTTGAGCCAGTCGGGCCGCACGAGGTGCGGGGTGATGAGGATAACTTCGGCCCCGATGCCCTGAAGCCGGGCGAGGAGGCCCGCGTAGTGGGCCTGGACGGCCGCCTCGTCGAGGTAGGCGTCGTTCACGAACTCGATGGTGACGAGGTCGGGCTTCCGGTCGAGCACGTCGCGCTGGAAGTCATACGTCCCCCCGGCGGGGGCCTCCAGATAGCCCTTGCTGTGGCCGCCCGGCCACGCCGCGGTGTGCAGGGTGACCTGCGCCTTCGGGAACCGCGCTTTCAGCCGCGCCGCGAAGACGTTCTGGTACCACAGCTCCGTGCGGCTGCCCACGCCGCCGCCGTTGGTGACGCTGTCGCCGAAGGCCACCACCGTGAGCGGCTCGCCGGTGCGCAGTTTCGCCAGGGTCTTGGGGAGCAGCGTCTCCGCCGTCGGCGCGGCGGCCACGGCCGGCGGGACGAAGTCCACAGGAAACAGGTTTTCCTCCGTGAGGGCGGCGCAGCCCGCCGGGACAAACACGTTCACCACCGCCGTCTCGCCGGGGTGCAGCGCGGGCGGCAGGGCCAGCGCGGGGGCGGGCGCTCCCGGCGCCAGCCGCAGCGCCCCGTTCGCGTCCGCGGCGATGCTGTCGAGGCGGCTGAGCGCGTATTCGTAGTCCGCGTAGACCGTCTGCCCCTCGCGGATCGCGCCGCCCTCCAGCCGTCCGAAGGTGCCCCAGAAGGGGTCCAGATCATAGTCCACACCGGGGGTGAACGCCGTGTCCGCGTCGGGCGCGGGCCTCACCCGCAGGCTGTCCGGCACGAGCGCGCCCGTGGCCGTGCATTCCTCCGCGATGAGGGGCTTCAGGCGCGCGCCCTTCATCCACCCCCCGGCCTTCGGGTTGAACACGGGAATGCCCGCATACGCCTCGCCGCGCACGGTCTCCCGCTTCGGCGGGGCGATCTCGAAAGAGACCGGCCCGGCGACATCGAGGGCCGTGTCCCCCAGGTTTAGGGAGACGGCCCCGGTTTCCACGGTCCAGGGGCCGGTCACGGTGACCGGCAGGACGGTGGCCGACAGCAATGTCATTCCCAACAAGGCAAGTGTGGTCATGGAAACCTCTCCGGTTGTCTCTGCCGGTTCCGGCGCCGACAGTCAGGCGGGCGCGCCGCCGCCCTCCCGCCGCGATTCGTAGATTTCGGCGGGCGTCACCCGCCCCTTGACGGAGACCGACCCGCGCGCGACGAACCGGTCCCGGAGCCCCGGGGACAGCCGGGCGTGGCAGGCGTCCGACACGACCACCTCGCCCGGGGTGCACAGGCTTTCCAGGCGGCTGGCGAGGTTGACCACGTCGCCGATCACCGTGAGGTCCTTGCGGTCCCCGGTGCCGATGACGCCCTGCACCACCTGGCCGCTGTGCACGCCCATCCGCACCCGGACGGGCGGAAGCCCCTCCCGCAGACGCGCGGCGTTGAGCGCGGGCAGGGCCTCGTGGGCGATCCGCAGCGCCGCGCGAACGGCGTCCTCCGGGTCCTGGAAAACCGCCACGATGGCGTCGCCGATGAACTTGTCTATGTCGCCCCGGTGCTCCCGGGTGATGAGGCCGCACATGCCGAAGACGTCGTTGAGCAGGCGCACCGCGGCCAGGGGGCCGTTCGTCTCGGAAAAGGCCGTAAACCCGGCCACGTCAAGGTAGAAGACCGTCAGGTCGCGCAACTCGGCGGAGGCCGCGTCCCCGCTGCGGGCCTGCGCCAGGACGCGCTCATAGGTGGACTTGGAGACGAAGGACTGCATGAGCTCGTCGAATTTCTTCTGGAGCGTCTCCAGCGCCTCTTCCGCCGAGACGTCGCGGAAGACCTCGACGGCGGCCACGATCCCGCTCCCCGGGGCGCGCAGGGCGGATATGTGCGTGACCACGGGGAAACGCCGGCCGGACTTGTGCCTCGGATAAACCTTCTCGCGCACGTTTTCCCCCGTGGCAAGACAGCGCACAATCGGACACCTGTCCCGGCAAAGGGGGCAGTTTTCCCCGTCCACATGGTCCAGAACGGCATCGTGGCAGAACCGCCCAACGACCTCTTCGGCGGAGTAGCCGGTGATGGCCTCGGCGCCCCGGTTCCAGAAGACAATCCGCCTCGCATTGTCCGTGATGTACACGCCGTCGAAAAGGCTGTCCATCACCGTGCTGAGCACGGTGTCCCGGCGGGCGAGTTCCTCTATGGTGATGTCTTCGTTCATGGGTGCGCTTTTTCCATGATACCACACCGGGTTTTGGGGCACGGCGGCGGCCGCCGTGATGAAAATGGAATGCGCGGGTACTGTTTGGTATAATCTTCCCTGACGCGGGGCGGAAGGTTGAGTCCGGCCCGCGGCCGTGTTCGGCTTGGCGCCCCGCCCTGACGGGGACGCCGGGAGAGGACCCGTGCCAAAGAGAACCGCTTTCCCCCTGGTGTGTGCGGCACTGTGCGCGCTGGCGCCCTGCGCCTGCAAGCCCATGCAGGACGCCCGCATCGCCGTCACCGGGCAGATCCGGGGCAAGGGGGTGGACGTCGGGTCGCGCGTGGGCGGCCGCGTGGCGGAGGTGACGGCGCGCGAGGGGGACGCGGTGCGCGCGGGCGACGTGCTGCTCCGGCTGGAGGATTCGGACGCGGCGGCGCTGGTGCGGGCGGCGGAGGCGGACCTGGCGCGCACGGAGGCGATGGCGGCGAAACTGGACAGGGGCGCGACGGAGGAGCAGCTCCGCCAGGCGGAGTCGGCGGCGAAGGCCGCGGAGGAGCGGCTGCGCCTGCTGGAGAACGGCGCGCGGGCCGAGGAGAAGCGCGCGGCCCAGGCGGCCGTGGACGCGGCGGCGTCGGCGGACGCCACCGCCTCGGCCGATTTCGGGCGGATCACCACGCTGCACGCGCGCGGCGCGGTGTCCAAGAGCGATTTCGACCGGGCGCGGACGGCGGCGGACGCGGCGGCGGCGCAGCTCCGCATCGCCCGGGAGAAGCTGGACGCGCTGGTCACCGGGGCGCGGGACGAGGAAATCGGCATGGCCCGCGCCGACCGCGACCGGGCCGCCGCGGCGCTGGACGAGGTGCGGCGCGGCCCGCGCGACGAGGACAAGGCGGCGGCGGGGGCCGCGCGCGACGCGGCGGCGGCGGCGCTGGAGCGCGCGCGGGTGAACCTGGGGGAGATGACGGTGACCGCGCCCTCGCCGGGCGTGGTGGAGTCGCTGGACCTGCGCCCGGGCGACCTGGTGAAGCCGGGGGCCGTGGCGCGGATCGTGGACCCCGAGGACCTGGAGGTGACGGTGTATGCGGGCGCCGCGCTGCTGGGCGGCCTGCGCGTGGGCCAGAAAATCCCGCTGACCGCGGACGCCCACGGAGCGGAGCGGTTCGAGGGGGAGGTGACCCGCATCGCCTCGGAGGGCGAATACACGCCGCGCAACCTCCAGACGGAGGAGGAGCGGGTGCAGCAGGTGTTCGCCGTCAAGCTGCGGCTGCACTCCCACGGCGGCAAGCTGCGCGCCGGCATGACCGTGACCGCCCACATGCCCGACCCTCCGGAGAAATAAGCCCGTGGCCGCCCCCATGCCCGAAAACCGGCCGCTCATCATTCATGCCGACGGGGTGACGCGCCGCTTCGGGGCCTTCACGGCGGTGGACCGGGTGAGCCTCGACGTGCTGGAGGGGGACATCTTCGGGTTTCTCGGCCCGAACGGCTCGGGCAAGACCACGCTCATCCGCATCCTGTGCGGGCTCCTGCGCCCGACCGGCGGCCGGGCCACCGTGCTGGGCCGCGACGTGCACACGGAGAGCGAGGCCGTCAAGCGCAGCATCGGGTACATGTCCCAGCAGTTCAGCCTGTACAGGGACCTGTCGGTCATGGAGAACCTGCGGTTCTACGCGGGCGTCTACGGCATCCCCCGGCGCGAGCGCGCGGCGCGGATGGAGGAGGTCATCGGCATCGTCGGCATCGGCGACCACCGCCGCAAGCAGGCGGGCGCGCTGTCGGGCGGGTGGAAGCAGCGGCTGGCGCTGGCCTGCGCGCTGGTGCACCGGCCCCGGCTCATGTTCCTCGACGAGCCGACGGCGGGCATTGACCCGGTGGCGCGGCGGGACCTGTGGAACCTGCTCTTCGACCTGGCGGGCCGCGGCGTCACCTTCTTCGTGACGACGCACTACATGGACGAGGCGGAGCGGTGCAGCCACATCGGCTACATCTACTACTCGAAACTGATTGTCTACGGCACGCCCGCCGAGCTGAAACGGCTGCCCGACGTGACGCCCGGGGGCGCGGAGCGGCTCGAGGTGCGCGTGCCCGGCGTGGCCGCGGCCATGCGCGCCCTCACCGCCTTCGGCTATGTCCACGACGCGACCATTTTCGCCGACGTGCTGCACGTGCTGGCCGACCGGGGCTGCTCGGGCCGCCTCATCAACGACCTGGACCGCGCCGGGTTCCCCGGGGCGGGGATCAAGCCCATCCCGGCCACGCTGGAGGACGTGTTTGTGACGCTGACGCGCCGGCGGGCGCTGGAGCGGGCGGAGGGCCGCGACGATGTTTAGGGGGCTCGCCGCCATCGTCTACAAGGAGACGCACCACATCCTGCGCGACCCGCGCACCCTCTTCCTGATCCTGCTGATCCCCTGCCTGGAGCTCGTCATCTTCGGCTACGCGGTCAACCTCGACGTCAAGCACATCCCCACGGTGGTCTACGACCTGGACGGGCGCCGGGGCGCCCGGGAGCTGCTGGAGGCCTACACGGGCTCGGGCTGCTTCCGCATCGTCGGGCATGTCGGGTCGGACCAGGCGGTGAACCAGGAGATCGTGGCCGGGCGCGCCAAGGTGGGCATCAAGATCCCGGAGGACTACACCGACCGCCTGCTGGAGGGGCGCGGCGCCCAGGTGCAGGTGTTCATTGACGGCAGCGACTCCACCTCGGCCATGCAGGCCCTGTCCACCAGCAACGCCATCGGCATGATCGCGTCCATGCGGGTCGCCGCGGAAAAACTCGGCGGCAATCTGGAGCTGGCGGTGGACACGCGCAACCGCGTCCTGTTCAACCCCGACATGCGCACCGCCAACTTCATGGTCCCCGGCCTGGTCGGCGTGATCCTGCAGGTGGTCGTCATGCTGCTGACGGCGTTCGCCATCGTGCGCGAGAAGGAGCACGGCACGCTGGAGCAGCTCATGGTGACGCCCGTGTCGCGGCTGGGGCTCATCCTCGGGAAGCTCGTGCCCTTCTTCTTCGTGGGCATCCTGGAGGCCTCCTTCGTCCTGATCCTCATGCGCTTCCTCTTCCACGTCCCCATCGCCGGAAGCCTCCTGCTGCTGACGGGGTTCACCCTGCTCTTCCTCTTCACCACCCTCGCCTTCGGCCTGCTGGTCAGCACCTTCGCGGACAACCAGATCCAGGCCCTCCAGTACGCCTTCCTCGTGCTGCTCCCCTCGTTCCTCCTGTCGGGGTTCATGTTCCCGCAGGAAACCATGCCCGAGATCATCTACTACATCGGCCAGGCCGTGCCGGCGACCTACTTCCTGCGCATCCTCCGGGGGATCATCCTGCGCGGTGCGGGCTTCGCCGACCTGTGGCAGAACGGCGCCATCCTCGCGGGGCTGGGGGTGTTCGTGCTGCTGCTGGCATCGGCGCGGTTCCGCAAGACGCTGAAATGACCGGCGGGCCGCCGGGGGGGCGTTCAGGGCAATCGCACTAGAATCCGTGGGTGCTTTCTGGATGGAGTCTGGTAATTTCCCGCCGCCCGCCCCCTTCAACGCTGAAAGCGTTTCCGAATATAGCCCAGGCCAGGCCTGCCCTGGGTTGCCGGGAAAGAAGGACCATGCCCCAACGGGGCAGCCGAAATTACGGCGAGAGCCCAAAGACAAGGCAGGCGGGACGCCTGCGGTACGAAGAAGACCTGCGGGGCAGTTCCGTAC
>JAPXRP010000224.1:0-6422 GCA_033813475.1 Candidatus Hydrogenedentota bacterium | reverse complement strand
GACGCGGACCTGCGCTTCGGCACCGCAAAGGACGCCTCGGGCAAGGAAATCGAGCTGACCCACGCGTCCATGGGCCTCTTCCGCGAGTGCCCCAGGCGGGCGTCGCGGAAAGAGGCCTTCGAGAAATACCACAAGGTGTACGAGGCCCACGGGAACACGCTGGCCGCCGCCATGTCCGGGTCCGTGTCCCAGGACGTGTACCAGGCGCGCGTGCGGCGCTTCGGGTCCACCATTGAGGCGCGGCTCTTCGATGACAAGGTGCCCGTGTCCGTGTTCGACACGCTGGTCTCCACGGTTCGGGCCGCGCTGCCCACCCTGCACCGGTGCCTGGAGGTGCGCCGCCGTGCCCTGCGCCTGAAGGATTACCACGTCTACGACAACTATGTGCCCCTGGCCCCCGCGCCGGGAAAGGGCCAGTCCTATGACGAGGCCGTTGAGACCGTCTGCGACGCCGTCACACCCCTGGGTGACGAGTATGTGCGCCTGCTGCGGGCGGGCCTGACCTCGGACCGATGGGTGGACCGGTACGAGAACCGGAACAAGCACAGCGGCGCGTTCTCCTGGGGCTGCTATGACAGCCCGCCGTACATCCTGATGAACTACCGGGACGACGTGCCGGACAGCGTGTTCACCCTGGCCCACGAGGCGGGGCACTCCATGCACTCCCTCCTGAGCCGGCGCGCCCAGCCCTATCATTACAGCGCGTACAGCATCCTGGTCGCCGAGGTGGCCTCCACGGTCAACGAGCAGCTGCTGGCCGCCCGCCTGATGGAGAAGGCGCGCACAAAGCGCGAGCGTCTGCTGCTGGTCGCCAAGGAGATTGACGAGATCCGGTTCACCGTCTTCCGCCAGACCATGTTCGCCGAGTTTGAGCGCCTGATCCACGCCGAGGCCGAGACGGGGAACCCCCTCACCCTCGCGCGGTTCCGGGAACTGTACCGGGGCCTGCTGGAGGACTACTTTGGCCCCGGCACGGTGATAGACCCCTGGATGGAGCTGGAGGGCCTCCGAATCCCCCATTTCTACGGGGCCTTCTATGTGTACAAATACGCCACGGGCCTGTCGTCGGCCATCGCGCTGGCGCGCGGACTGCTCGGCGGCGGGGAGAGGGAGCGCCGCCGCTATCTGCACTTCCTCTCCCTTGGCGGGTCCAAATACCCCCTGGACCAGTTAAAGGAGGCGGGGGTGGACCTCACCACCCCGCAGCCCGTGGCCGCGGCCATGGGGCGGTTCTCGGAATTAGTTGACGAGCTGGACACATTGGTGTAAAGTGAAAGCGACGGGGCCTTCTGCGGAGGGGCTGCAGAGGGCTGAGAGGCCGGGGTGCTTCAGGGGTGCCCGCAGTAAGAGAAAGGATGCCAAGTCATGTTTGCGCGCAGTGTCAGAAGGGGGTTGGTCTGTCTGTCCGCCGTGCTTTTCACCTTTGCGGGGGTTTCCCGCGCGGAGGGGCTGGGCCGGCTGACGCTGCCGGTGGCGGGGTCTTCCCAGCGCGCCAGCAGCAGCAACGAGGACCTGCTCAAGAACGGGGACGCGAAGTCCATCGCCTGCGGGGAGACGCTGGTGCTGCTGGAGGCGGAGGGTCCGGGCGAGGTGACGCACATCTGGAACACCATCGGCACGGAGGACTTTTTCCACGGGCGGTCGGTGGTGGTGCGGGTGTATTACGACGGGATGGACAAACCGAGCGTGGAGGCGCCGCTGGGCGACTTCTTCGGCGTGGGCCACGGCGCCTACAAGGACTTCACGTCCGCGCCCGTGTCGGTGTCCAGCACGGGCCGGTCGCGCTCCTGCTATTGGCGGATGCCCTTCCGCAAATCCATCAAGATCACGGTCACCAACGACTCGCCGACCATCAAGGTGGACTCGTTCTACTACTATGTGGACTGGCAGAAACTGGACACCCTGCCGGAGGAGACCCTCTATTTCCACGCGCAGTACCGCCAGGAATG
This sequence comes from Candidatus Hydrogenedentota bacterium, assembly GCA_033813475.1. Lineage (GTDB taxonomy): Bacteria > Hydrogenedentota > Hydrogenedentia > Hydrogenedentales > CAITNO01 > JAAYBR01. Next base: position 4,473 of record JAPXRP010000224.1, on the reverse strand, counting down.
TCCGGTGACGGCGGACAAGCCCTATGTGGTGCTGGACACCAGGGGCCGGGGGCAGTATGTCGGCACCGTGCTCTCGGCGCACCAGATGGAGACCGGATGGTTCGGCGAGGGCGACGACTTCTTCCACATTGACGGCGAGGACACGCCCCGCCTGCGCGGCACGGGCACGGAGGACTACTTCAACGACGCCTGGGGTTTCCGGGAGTTCTGCACCCCCTACTACGGGGTGCCGCTCTACGAGGGGGTGCTGGCGGGGGACCGGGTCACGGCGTACCGCTGGCACATCGAGGATCCCGTGACCTTCAGCGAGTCGCTGCGCTTCGAGATGGAGCACAAGGGGAGTGTCTTCGACGACCAGGCCCCGGTCACCTCCATGGAACTCGGCGGTTTTCTCGACCGCGGCGACTGGTACAGCTCCGTGGCCTTCTGGTACCAGCAGCCCGCCGTGGGCATTGAGGAGCCCCTGCCCCCGGTGGAGGCGCGCATTCCCCCCTACAAGATCATCAAGGCGACGGAGATGAACTTCACCGCGGAGCCCCCCCTGCTCATCCTGCCCCAGGGCCCCCTGGTGCTCTACGCGCCCGGGCAGGAGGAGGCTTCCATCGAGTTTCAGTTCAATGTCACCGAGGACGGGCGGTACCGGATTGACGGCATCTTCATGTTCAGCCTCATGGGCGGGGTGTACCAGCCGGTGCTGGACGGCAAGGCGGTGGGCGATCCCCTCGACCTGGTCATCCCCAACGCGGACTACCGGTGGGTTAATCTGGACATCCATGACCTGAAGGCGGGCGCGCACACCCTCCGTTTCGAGGGGCGCCCCTTTGGCAAGGCCCTCCGCGCGCTGGCGACCACCTATCACGCCTTCGGGATCGGGGGGGTGAGCCTGCTGCGGCTGGACGACATGGACGGGTACCAGCGGACCCTGCGGCAGAAGCGGGAGGAGAAGAAGAACTGAGGGCCGGCGCGGCGGGAAGAGGCCGGAATCAGTGCAGGGTGGGGCCGTAGCCCTCCATGGTGCTCAGCAGGGTGCTCTGCGACTCGGCGTTCCGGGTGGTGCAGAAGACCGTGCTCAGCACGAAGTCCAGCGTGTCCAGGTCTATGTCGCCCTCCATCTGCATCAGGCGCTCGATCAGGAACTCCCGCTCGCGGGGCTCGACCAGTCCGTGCATGTCCAGGCGCGCCAGGGCGCTGCGGGCCTCCGGGGTGATGCGCGAGAACTCGTACTGCGCGAGCTGGCGCATGGGGGCGGCGGTGGATATGCCGCGGGGGGCGGCGGCCTCCCCGCCCTGGGGAAACACAATCCGCATGGCCGCGTCAATGTCCCGGCGGCTGTACCCCTTCCCCGCCAGCCAAACCCGGATGGATGACTCGTTTTCGGCGGTCTGGGCGGACCCTTCGAGCCGCTGCAGCACCATGTCTATGACTTCAAGAAGGGACGATTTCATTCCTGTCTCCGTGGGAGGGGGGCTTCGCCCCCTCCGGAAGCATTGTAGGAGAGCGGCGGTGCGGGTGTCAAACGGAGGGGGAAACGCGAACCCGCACGGGCCCCCTTGCCCTCCCCCCGGAGCATGCCCACCGCGCCTTTAGTGCCCTTTTGCCGGGGGACCCCGCCGCGCGGGCGGGTCCGAACCCAGCCAGTACACCTTCACATGGACCAGGCCCTTGGAGGTGTGCAACTCCCGCATCGCCGCCTGGGAAAGGTCTATGACCCGTCCGGGAATGTAGGGGCCGCGGTCGTTCAGCTTGCACACAACGGAGCGCCCGTTGTCCGCCACGACGAGGTAATAGTCGCCAAAGGTGCCCTCCAGCATGGCGCATGAATAAATGTCATCGCGCAGACGCTCGCCCGAGGCGGTGAGGGAGGTGCTCTCTTTTGTCGTGTAAAACGACGCCACCCCTTCCGTCACCGGAACAAAGGGTTGCTGGGAAAGCAGCACCAAGGCCATGATTTCAAACATAAATTCCGGTCATCCTTGTGTTGCGCCGGCCTGTTCAGGGGGGTTCGGGCGCGTGCCCGGTGCCGCCCCGGCCCTGGGGCTCCCGTGGAGTCCCCAAGAGTTGTTCCGTGCCGTTTCATTCAAGCGGCGAAAACCGCGCCTTCTGCGGCGCTGTCAAGAAACAACCGTCCGGCGATTGACCTGTTCATACGGTGCGGGTTGCCTAAGGTTCCCGCCCGACACTCCTTTCACAGGGTGCGTCGTTTCAGCCCAAGAGTCCTACTCGGCGGGCAGTCCCACGAGGAACCGCCGCAGGTGTTCCCAGGCGATCACGGCCTGGCGCGTCTGCCCGGACGCGCCGCTTCCGTAATGCCCCAGCCCAAACAGCCTCCAGCCCTGCGGGGTGCGCAAGGCCCCGGCGGTTCGCTTTTCCACCGGGTCCGCCACCACGGACAAGGCGCAGGCAGTCGGGTAATCTATCAGAAGCCTTCCAGCCATGTCAACCGCCGTCCGGGCCAGCGGGTCGTCTCCGGCCTCCGGGGGCGGGGGGTCGGGCAGGGCGGGCCGGCCGGCCCAGGCGGCCGCCCGGCCGTGCGGCAGGACCATCCCGCCGGCGAAACACGCGGCCCCGGCCGCCGTGATTCTCGCTGCGGCCATGCCCCCGGTGGCGGCGTCGGCCACGGCCACGGTCCATCCCCGCTCCGCGAGCAGGGCGTCCACCTCCCCCTCGACGGGGCGTCCCCGGTCCTCAAAGGCGATGCCGCCCAGGCGTGCCGCGGCCTCTGCGGCCACGGGGGCGATGAGGGCGTCCGCCGCCTCCGGCGACTCCGCGCGGGCGGCGATGCGGATCGTGACCCCGTCCACGGCGGCCAGCAGTCCGACGGTGGGGTTGGCCCCCGACAGGATGAGGTCGCCCATGAGGGCGTCCACGCGCGACTCGCCCATGCCGCAGACCCTCAGCACCCGGTAGCGCAGGGTGCCGGTGATGCCGAACCGGTCGCACAGGCGGGGGATGACCCGCTCCGTGAGCATGGGTTTCAGCTCGCCGGGCACGCCCGGCATGCAGACGATGACCCCCCTGGCGTCGTCCACGAAGAGCCCCGGAGCCGTGCCGTGGGGGTTCTCCACCACCTCCGCGCCCGCGGGCACCAGGGCCTGGCGCCGGTTGTTCTCCGTGATTTGCCGTCCCATGTGGGCGAAGCGGGCCTCAATGGCCGCGTAGATTTCCGGGTGGTATTCCAGGGGCCGCCCCAGCACTCCGGCCACGCACTCCTTGGTGATGTCGTCCTCCGTCGGCCCCAGCCCCCCGCTGCACAGCACCACATCCGCCCGCGACAGCGCGATGTCCAGCGCGGCGGCGATCCGCTCCGGGTTGTCCCCCACGGTCGTCTTGAAATACACGTTGACGCCGTGTTCGGCCAGCGCCCCCGCCATGAACGCCGCGTTTGTGTCCACGATCTGCCCCAGCAGCAGCTCGGTTCCAATCATCATCAGTTCAGCGCGCATGCGGCCACCTCGTCGCGTGACAGAGCCCGTGTTCCCCGCCCCCGTCCGGGTCACTTTCGCACACGGGCCTTTGGCCGTGCAACTGCGGGGGGGGCGTGATTTGCGCCGACGGGGAGGGGGCGGCGGGCATGTCCGGGGAGTGCGGGGGCCGGGGGTGTTTTTTGTTGACAACCGGCGGGTGATGTGCAAAAATGGGAACTGCACGGTGTTTTGGGTCTGTCCGGAACCGGGATGCCCCGGGGACAGCGGGGGGTTGCTTTGCGGCGGGAGCGCGGTGCGGAGTGGCTGCGAGGGTCTTTCCTCCGGCGCCGGTTGTCGGACGGCGTTTCGGAGAAACCGCGGTGATATGACCTGACGGGTTGCGCGGCATGTGATGTCCGGGGGCGGACCAGAGCGTGCGGCGCGCGCTGAAGGAGTGTGATGAGACGTCTGCGTGTCATGCCGCTTTCCCTGCTCTGGATGTATGCCCGGGAAGCCTCCCCCTACCTGGTGATTCTGGCGGTGGCGGGGGCGTTTTTCTGGGGCTGGCTCGCCTGGACGCAGAACCAGGGGGAGGTGGAGGAGGCCCGTTTTCAGGAGTACAACAGCGCCCTGGTGGGGGATGTGACGGCGCGGATGGACCACTGCGCCCAGCTTACGCAGGCCTTCGCGGGGCTGGTGCTCACGCTGGACGGGGAGGTGGGCGCGGACGACTGGAGGGAGTACTGGGCCTACCGAAGCGTGCCGACGGCGTATCCCTGGATCAAGGCGGTGGCCTATTGCCCCGTGGTGCGGCTGGAGGGCCGGGACGCCTTCGTGGCGGGGGTGCGCGAGGCGGGGGCGGGCGCGTTCGCACTGTTTCCCGAGGGGGACCGGGACGAGTACGCGCCGGTGACGCTCGCGGAGCCCGCGGAGGTGCAGGCGGGGCTGCTGGGCTGCGATGTCCGGTTTCAGGAGGAGCGGCGGCGGTGTCTGGACGCCGCGCGGGAGAGCGGCGAAACCCGCATCTCGGCGCTGATGACGCTGGAAATGCCGCCCCACACCAAGGGGG
>JAPXRP010000223.1:0-6442 GCA_033813475.1 Candidatus Hydrogenedentota bacterium | reverse complement strand
GCCCACGCTGGCCGAGACCCGGTTCATGGCCTACAACGCCATCGTGCGCGGCGCGCGCGGCCTCGTCTACTGGGGAACCGCTTACGTCGAGAAGGACTCAGACTTCTGGAAGGACCTCATGCGGGCCATCCGAGAGCTGGCCGACCTCCAGCCCGTCCTTTCCGCGCCCGACGCCGGCCCCATGATCGAGGCCGACCTGGCGCCCACCTGGGGCTCCATTGACCGCGGCGTCATCGCCCTGCCCAAAAGCACCGACAGCGGCATGTGGCTCCTCGTGGTCAACGAGTGGACCGACCCGCTCACCTACACCCTCCCCCTCGGCGAGGAGCACGAGGGCAAACGCTACACCGACCCCGCCGCGGGTGTCGCGGCCACCGTCAAAGACGGCGTCCTCACCCTCCCCATCGGCCCCCAGTCCGTCCATGTGCTGAGACCGGAGTGAGGCCGCGCCCCTTTCTCCTACTTCCCGATGCAGAAGGCGGAGAAAATGCGGTCGAGGAGGTCTTCGGGGGTGGTTTCACCGGTGATTTCGCCGAGGGCGTGGAGGGCGGCGCGGAGGTCTGAGGCGAGGCATTCGGGGGCGCCTTCGGGGGCGTGAAGGGCGCGCTCGACGTCTTCGAGGGCGCGGCGGAGACTGTCTTCCTGGTGAAGGCGGGTGAGCTGGGGGCCGCCCTCTCGGGGGGCGGCGCCGCCGAGGAGGGCGGCCGCGAGCGCCTCCTCTAGTTCGCGGAGGCCCGCGCCGGTCTTGGCGGAGACGGCGAGGGGCGGGGCCAGGTCCCCGTGGCCCTGGGCCGGGGCGGGGGCCAGGTCGGTCTTGTTCGCCGCGAGGATCACGGGGACGGTGCCGGCGGTCTCGTCGGCGAGGAGGCGGTCCTCCGGGGTCCATCCATCGGCGGCGTCTAGGACGAGCACAATCACCTGGGCGGAGCGGAGGGCGCGCCGGGCGAGTTCCACGCCCTGGCGCTCGATGTCGTTGTCGGCGTCGCGGATGCCGGCGGTGTCCACGAGGCGGACAGGCACGCCGCCGAACTGGGCCTGCTCGCCGAGGGCGTCGCGGGTGGTGCCGGGGGTGGGGGAAACGATGGCGCGGGTGTCGCGCAGGAGGGCGTTGAAGAGGCTGGACTTGCCGACGTTGGGCCGTCCGATGACGGCGACCTCGGCGCCCTCGCGGTAGAGGCGTCCGGCGCGGGCGGTGTCGAGGAGCCGCCGCATGTCCTCCGCGGCCCCGCGGAGCCGGTCGAAAAACGCGGCGTCCACCAGCTCCGGCAGGTCCTCGTCGGGGAAATCCACGGCGGCGTCGGCGCGGGCAAGGGCGTCCGCCAGCACGTCGCGGAGGCGGTGGATTTCATCGGAGAGTTCTCCCGAGGCGGCCGCGTTGGCGGCGCGGAGGGCGGCGTCGGTGCGGGCGCGGATGCGGTCAATGACGGCCTCGGCCTGCACGAGGTCGAGGCGGCCGTTGAGGAAGGCGCGCTGGGTGAACTCGCCGGGCCGGGCGAGCCGGCAGCCGCGCCGCAGGACCTCCTCCAAAATGGCGCGCAGGGGCGCGGAGCCGGCGTGGGCGTTGATCTCAACCATGTCCTCGCGGGTGTAGCTGCGGGGCGCGCGCATGACGTGGAGCAGCACCTCGTCCAGAACCCGGCCCGCCGCGTCGTGGATGTGGCCGTGGAACACGCGCTGGCGCGGGTGGGTGAGGGGGCTGCGTCCGTGCGGGGAGACGAAAAGGGCCGAGGCGGCTGGCACCGCGCCCGGCCCGCTCAGGCGCACAATCCCCACGCCGCCCTCGCCGGGGGGCGTGGAGATCGCGGCGATGGTGTCGTTGGTTCCGGAGGACACGGGGTCAGTCCCCCAGGGTTCCCGGATCCTGCTCCTGCGGTCGGCGTCCGCCGGAACGCTGTCCGCCGCCGCCCCTGCGGCGGCGCGAACCGCCGTTTCCGGAGCGGCTGCCGCCGCCGCGCTGTTCACGGGCGGGCCGGGGGGACGGCCCGCCGGCGGGGGTGATGCTCACAACGCGGTAGAGGCTGTCGCCGTGGCTGGCCGTGCTGACGGCCTCATCGCCGCGCAGGGTCATGTGGATGATGCGGCGCTCCTGGGGGCTGAGGGGTTTGAGGCGGACGATGCGGCCGCTTTCCTTGGCGCGGGAGGCCATGGTGCGGGCGAGGTCCTCCAGCGACTGGCGGCGCCGGTCCACATACCCCTCAATGTCCACCACGAGGCGCTCGGTGTTCTCCGCCGTGTCGCCCTTGGTGAGCATCCGGTTGACGAGGTACTGGAGGGCGTTCAGGGTGTGGCCCTTGCGCCCGATCAGCATGGGGGTGTGCTCCGACTTGACGTCGAGGCGGGGGGTGCCGTCGTCGGAGCGCACAAAGGCGACCTCGCCGGGCAGGCCCATCTTGTCCAGCATCGCGCCCAGCAGCTCCGCCGCCTCCGCGCCCTGCTCGTCCGTGATGGGGTCCACGGGCTCCTCGGCCTGCGCCGGGGGAAGGGGGGCGCGGTCTGCGGCCGCCGTGTCCGGCGCGTCCGCGCCGCCGCCGGCCATCGCCTGCTCGAACATCTCGGCGCGGCGCAGCGCGTCAAGCGCCTCGTCGTGCACGCTGGTGTGCTTCGTCGCCACGCCCTCGGCCGGGGCGTTTTCCCGCGCGGGGGCCTCCGCCCGGCGCTGCTGCTGTTGCTGCTGGGGGCGGGCATTGCCGCCGCCCTGCTGGCCGCCGCCGCCGCGGTTGTCGCGCCCGCGGCCGCGGTTGGCGTCGCCGCCTCCCCTGCCCTGCTCGCTGCCGCCGCGTCCGCGGGACTGGCCGTCGCGGGGCTGCTGGCCGCCGCCCTGGCGTCCGTCGCGGCGCTCCTGGCCCTGTCCGCGCTGCTGCTGTTCGCCGCCGCGGTTGTCCCGGTCGCGGCCCCGGCCGCCCCTGCGGCCGCGGTCCCGGTCGCCGCCGCGGTCGCGGTCGGCGCCGGATTCGGCGCGGGCGGGGGTGTCGTGCAGGTGCTGGCAGGTCAGCCGGACATGGGCGTCCCGGGCGCCGAAACCGAGGAACCCCCGGCTCCCCTCGTCCAGGATTTCGATCTTGTCCACTTCGTAGAGTTCGACGCCCAACTGTCTGAGGGCGCCCTGAATGGCTTCCTCGCGGGTTTTCCCGCGCGCTTCCACCGATTTCATAGGTTGTCACATCTCCATGCGCGCCCTTCGGGGGCGCGGGGAACGCGGACCGCCGCCCTAGGGCTTGTCCTTCCGGTTCCGGGAGCGCTTGTCTTCCTTTTCACGCCTTATTTCCCTGGCCATTTCGCGTTTCTTGGCCTGCGCGGCGTCGTAGAAGTGGCGCGCCTTTCTGGGGGTCCGCTTTTTTACGGGTTCAACGGAAACATTGGCGCCCTGAATCACAAAATTCTGGGCGATGCCCAGCAGCGTGCTTACGAGAATGTACAGGTTCAGCCCGGAGGCCAGGTTGTACATGAACACGGAGAAGATGAACGGCATGAGGTTCATCATCAGCTTCTGCTGGGGGTTTTGAACCGGCCCCGAGGGGGGCATGATCTTCTGGCTGGCGTACATGGCCACGGCGCTCAGAATGGGCAGCAGGTTCAGGCTGTCCACCTCAATGAAGGGGATCTTGAACGGGAACATGAACAGGCGGTCGGCCTCAGACAAATCGGCGATCCAGAGGAACGGGGCGCTCCGCAGTTCAAAGGCGCTCCACAGCATGCGGTAGAGCGCGAAAAACACGGGCATCTGGAGCAGCAGGGGCAGGCAGCCGCCCAGGGGGTTGACCCCGCGCTCCTTGTAGAGCTCCATGGTCCGCTTCTGGAACTCCTGCTGGTCCTCGCCGCACTCCCCCTTGAGGCGCTCCAGCTCCGGGGCGAGCTTCTGCATCTTCTTCATGCTGAGCATGCTCTTGTAGGTCAGCGGGAACACCGCGATCCGCACGAGCAGGGTCAGCAGGATGATGGCGATGCCGTAGTTCGCCCAGACATGGTCGTGGCACCAGTTGAGAACCACGAGCAGCGCCTTGGCGAACTTGTCCATCAGGGTCACGCTGGTGAAAAAGCGCTGCACACTCGGCAGGGTCGGCCATGCCCCCGCCATGTCGCGCACCGCCGTGGACCCGATGTACACCTTGTAGGCCCAGGCGGCCTCCGCGCCGGGGGCCACCTCCTCGCGCGGCGCGCCGACGCCCACGAGAAAATCCCCGGCCCGCCCCTCGATCCAGCCCTGGCCGCCCGCGAATTCCGGCTTGAGCCCCACGCAGAAGTAGGCGCTCCAGACGGCCACCCACTCGGGCGACATGATCCGCTCGCCCGGGTCGGCCGGGTCCAGCTTCGTGGTCGCCTTGTAGGTGTTGCTGTCCGCCGCCCGCCACACGAAGTGCTGGGACGCGCCCTTGGTCAGGTCGCCCGAAGCCACATCCGGCCCCCAGAGAAGGGCCAGGGCGGGCTCGCGCGTGTCCAGACCGAGCAGCTGCGGCTCCGCCCCGAGGTTCACGAACCCCACCCGCGTGTCCAGCGTGTGCCCCTCCGCACCGAGGCGGAAGGTTTTGGTCACCCGTGCCCGGCCGGGGGCCTCCAGGGTGAAGACCGCCTCCGCGCCGTCCGGCGAGACCGCCGCGTCCCACCGGCGGTCATTGGCCGCGTCCCCCCAGAACTGCCCGCCAAACCGCAGCCCGAGAGGGTACTCGGCGGCGGCGTCGGGCGTGTCCGGCTTGGGCTGCGGCACCAGCTGGCGGGAGTCCACCCCCTCTTTCCCCAGAATGACCGTGGCCCGCTTCAGCCGCGCGCCCACGCGGGTGAAGACAAGCTCCAGCTGGTCATTCTTGAGCGTCACCTCGTCTGCCGCGGGGTCCTCCGGCATGTCGGCGGCGGGGGGCAGCCATGACAGGGGGGAGGCGGGGTCCACCGCCGGGGAGTCGGCGGTTTCGGAGGGCTGCGCCGGATCTTCCGGCGCGGCCGGCGTCTCGGCGGTGACAGGCGTCTGCGGGGCGGGCTTCTGAGGCGGGGCCGACATGAAAAACTGCGTCCACACCAGCACCAGCGCGACCATCAGCACAATGGCCAGCAGCTGGTTCCGCTGCATCTTCCTGTCTTGTTCATCGTCGAACAATCGCTGTCTCCCTAAAATCCGCCCGTCCTCGTCCGGGCCCGCGGCGCGGGCACCGGGTCGTGCCCCCCCTTGCAGAAGGGCTGGCACCGCAGCAGCCGCCACGCGGCGTAGGCGGTGCCCCGGAACACCCCGTGGGTCTGGAGGGCCTCCACCGCATACTGGGAACACGACGGGTAAAACCGGCAGTGGTTGCCCAGGAGGGGCGAAAGCGTCCGCTGGTAGAGCCGGATGCAGGCCACCAGAAGCCTAGCCATCCAGCGCGCCCCCGCGGCGCAGCAGGCCCTCCAGTTCCCCAAAGAAGGCTCCGGAAGCCAGTTCGGCGCTTCCCGGACGCGCCACCACCACGACATGCGTCCCTGCGGCCATCCCCGCGCGCCGCCGCCGGAAGAACTCCCGGAGACGGCGTTTGACCCGGTTGCGGGCCACCGCGTTGCCCACCTTGCGCGACACCGCCAGCCCCAGCCGGGGCACGGGGACGGTGTCAGTCGCCAGATAGCAGATGAAGTGCGCGCCCACGCTTTTTCGGCCCTTTTTGAACACGAAATCGTATTCTTTGGGGCGCGTGATGCGCGCCGACCGGGGAAATCCCTCCCCGGAAACCGCAGGGTCCGGAGTCGGCACCCCTAGACCGTCAGGCGGTACCGCCCCTTGCGACGGCGCGCCGACAGGACGCGCCGCCCGCCCGGGGTGGCCATCCGGGCGCGGAAACCATGCGTCCGCTTGCGTTTGAGATTCGAAGGCTGAAACGTCCTTTTCACAACGAGTTCCTCATGTCATCCTGGGGGGAGTGACCCCGGCGGCCGCTGCAAACGCACACACTCCCACGCCGTTCCTGATACTGCGCTTACGGAAAAATCCCGGGCATGCTTGCCGGGCATCCGTCCAAAAAAGAAACACCCTCCGCCGGGTCGGGCTATTGGACGGTGTAGTGTACCTGTTGCCGCCGCCCAAGTCAAATAAATGGCGTCCGGCGGACAACCGGGGGATATTCCCGCCTATTCCTTCCCGGCATCCCCGGTGTCGCCGGAGGGGCCTTTCACACGGCGCGAGCGCAAGCGGTGGACGGAGTGGACCTAGTGGACAAAGTGGACGAAGACGAGGTTTCTGCGAGCGCAGGTCCACCCCGCCCACCCCGCCCACCCCGTCCACCCCGTCCACCCCGTCCACCCCGTCCACCCCGTCCACCCCGTCCACAATGTCCACCCCGTCCACAGCGTCCACCATAAATCCCCGCCAGGACTTCCCCCAAGAAATGACGGTACGCCGTCGTAAGTGTTTTGTCTTCGGGGGCTTTTGTTTGCAGGGAAGTGGTCTGGGCAAAATTTTGGGGGATGTCCCGGAAAGTTGAAGCGGCCT
>JAPXRP010000222.1:0-6530 GCA_033813475.1 Candidatus Hydrogenedentota bacterium | reverse complement strand
TTTGTGGGGCGCGGTGTTGCTGCTGGGCGCCGAAGCCTTCGAGCGCGCCCGCTGGCGCCGCGCCCAGGCGGCCAACCCCTACATCCAGGCCTGGTCCGGCGGCGGGATTCCCGAACCGGGGGACAACGAGGATTTCTTTTCCGGGGAGCTGCTCGACACGGCGCTGCGCGACCGGTTCCGCGGGCCCGGCCAGACGCGGGACCCCCTCCCCGCCTGGGACGACGCGATGGTCCTGCCCGCCCGGGCGGAGCATTTCTTCTCGCTGGACGACGCGGCGCGGCGCGCCTTCGCCGCGGCCTACCGCGTGCAGGTGCTGGCGCTGGCGGCGGACGGCGCCGTCCTGGGCGCCTACGGCCCCGAGCCCCCCGCGCCCGGACAGCCCCTGGAGGAGTGCCTGGGCGCGGAGGCGGCGGCGCGCGCGCGCGCGGCCTGCGGCGGCGCGGCGGAGACTTTCAGCGCGCCGCTGGACGGCGCGGAGCGCCTGTTCCATGCGCGCCCCTTCACCGGGGGCTGGCGGGGGGACGGCGCGCCCGCCGCGGCGCTCTTCTTCGAGAACACGCGCCAGCCGCTGAACCTGCCGGAGGACAATGACCTGTGGGCGTCCGGCTTCTTCACCTACCGGCCCCTGGCCGCGCTGCGGCAGCGGGTGGAGGTCATCGGCCGGGGCGCGCAGTTCGCCATTAACAATGCGGGGTTCCGCGATGACAACGTCATCCTGCCGAAGCCGCCGGGGGTCTTCCGCATCGTGTGCGTGGGCGCGTCCACCACGGAGGAGGGGCCGGCCAACGACCTGACCTACCCGAACCTGCTGGAGTTCCTCCTCAACCGCGCCCTTGGCGGGCGGCGGGTGGATGTGGTCAACGCGGGCGTGTCCGGCATCAACTCCGACAAACATGTCCTGAAACTGGCGGACTATTTCCTGCTGGAGCCGGACATGATCGTGGTGTACAACGCCGCGAACGACATCTGCCACGGCCTGTTTCCCAAATGGGTGGGCGGGACCTCCGTGCCCGGGCGGGTTGTGCGGGGCCTCCGCGTGCTGGACAAACGCCTCAACCCGCTGACTCTTCCCGGAGAGGCGGCGCAGCGGCGGGACATCCGCGCGAAGACGGCCAATCTCGCCTTCCTGTGCGACCAGGCGGCGGCGCGCGGGGTCCGGGTGGCGCTGTGCACCTTCGCCGCGCCCCTGCCGCCGGCGGAGCTGCCGCCGGTGGAGCGCGACTTCTTCGAGTTCATCACCCGGCGCGACTGGGGCGGGAAACATGTCTCCTACGCGTCCTACCTGCGGACGCTGGCGCTCTACAACGGGGAGCTGGAGGCGCTGTGCCGGGAGAAGGGGATTCCGTGCCTGCCCGTGGCGGACCGGGTGCGCGGGGGCAAGGAGGTCTTCGGGGACATCTTCCACATGAAGAACCGGGGCATCGAGCGCAAGGCGCGCGCGCTGGCGGAGATGCTGCTGCCCCTGCTGCCGGAGGGGCTCAGCGGGGACGCCGCCCCCCAAACACCCAGTAGCGGCTCGCCAGATAGTTGAAGGTGAGCCCCGCGAGGATGCCGAGCACGGCCGCGGCCTGCGGCAGCCGCTCCAGGGCGGGCCACGCGCGGATCGCCCCCAGCGTCACCGCGTAGTTCACCGCCCCGCCCACGGAGCAGGCGGCGATGAAGGCGGCGAGCTGTTTGAGCACGTTCCCCCCGCGCGACTCCGCAAAGGTGATCTGGCGGTTCAGCACGAAGTTAAAAAGCATGGCGGTGAAAATGGCCAGGGCCACGGCGGCCCCGAGGGGGACGCCCGCGGCGTCGAACGCCGTGAGCGCCGCGAGGTTGACCAGCGTGCCGAGGAAGCCGACCACGGCAAACTGCGAGAAGTGGGCCAGGTGGCCGTATTTGAACACCGCGAGCCGGCGCAGGTGCGCGAGGTAGAGGAGCTGCTCGCGCAGGCTCAGCTTGCTTTCGCCCAGGCGGCGCTGCGCGAAATGGATGGGCACCTCCTCCACGCGGCGGCAGCGGCATTTCACCAGCACCTCCAGCCCGATCTTGTAGCCCACGGCGTTCAGCGGCGGCGCCGTGTCCAGCAGGGCGCGCGGAAAGGCGAAGAAGCCGCTCATGGGGTCGCTGGTCCGCGTGAAGGGCCGCGCCAGCAGGGTCGCCGCCCGGCTGTTGACCCAGCGGAGCACCCCCCAGTCCTCGGCCGTCGTGCCGCCGGGCGCGTAGCGCGAGCCGATGACGAAGTCGGCGCCGCCCGCAACGGCGGCGAGCATTTCGGGAATCTTCTCCGGTGGATGGCTGAGGTCGGCGTCCATCACCAGCACCACCGGCTTGTCTGCAAGTTTAAACCCGTCCATCACCGCCGCGCTCAGGCCGCGGTTCGCGGTGCGCACCACCAGGCGCACCCAGTCCAGCCCGGCCCGCGCCACGGCCTCGTCGGTGCCGTCCCGGCTGTCGTCATCCATGATGAGGACATTCAGGTCCAGCGCCCGCGCGTCCCGCAATTGGTTCAACCGGGCCAGAAGCTCCGGCAGATTGGCCGCCTCCCGGTAGGTGGGCACGACCACCGAAACACCGGGGAGAACCGGAAAAGCCTTGTCTGTGTTTAAACCCATGGAAACGGGCCTCCGCGCCCATCATGGCAGGAATCCCGGGCAGGGTCAACTTTGGGGCGGGGGGGGGCGAAAAAATAGGCGAAAAAAGGGGTTGACAAACCGGGGAAAGTGTTGTAAGATACCAAGTGACGGAAGACGCGTTCGGATGAGTGCGACGGGTTCGCCTCCCGGGGCGTTGACCACAAGCATTTCTCGCATGTTGCGTGAGGCTTTGTGGTGTGGATGTTGAAGCCCAAATCGGTTTTGTAACCAAGGAGGACAGATTGTCATGAAGAAGATGCTCGTTGGCCTTATTCTTGCCGTCGCGCTGGTGGGCGCGCCCGCCCTCGCGCAGCACAACCCCGTGCCCGATGCCGCGTCGTGCGGCGCCGTCCCGCTCACCCCGGTCCCCGTTTTCAACCTTGCGGACCCGAACTACATGGCCCCCCCGACATCCTGGCCGGCCCCCGGCGAGTATGACTTCTGCGGGATTCTGGACACCATCTTCTGCTCGCTGGCCCCGCTGTCCGGCGCCGTTCCGGAAGTCGGCGAGTTCGGCTACCTGGTGCAGTGCCTGAACGCCGACATCAACGGCCCGATTGACGCGGAAGCCGAGATTCCGGTCACGGCGAACGGCATTCCGGACGGCCAGTTCGAGCTGGGTCTGCTGGCGCGTGTGCTGAACACCCCGAGCAACCCCTACCATCAGGCCGCGCTGACCGCCTTCCAGGGCAACACGATCGCCATCAAGGCCCTCGTGGTCGAGGCGCTGGTCACCGCCAATTACCTCGGTCTCGTGCAGCTTGGCGCCCCGCAGCTTGTGACGGCCCTGTCCTCCGTGCTTGGCGGCTTTGCGGTGCTGGGTGATGACCAGACCAACGAGGCCCTGAATGAGCTGATCGCCCTGCTGGAAGACGTCGGCCTGACCCCGCCCCCGGGCGGCATTGCCTCCATCTGCACCTCCGTGCCGCAGCTTGGCCCGGAAGGCGACGCGGACGGCGACGGCGCCTCCAACCGCAAAGAGTACAACTACTACAAGGCCCAGGGTCCGGCGGCGACCATTGACGCCCAGCTTGATCCCAACCAGACGCCCCCGACCCTTGCGTTCATCACCGGCGGCGGCAAGTATGAAGTCGGCGCGACGGTCAACCTGCGCGTGGTCTTCGTCGGCATGGACGGTGCCGGCGCCACCTTCCAGTGGTTCAAGAACGGCGCCCCGGTTGCGGACGCGGTCGGTTCCTCGCTGGTCTTCGCCCCGGTCGAGCTGGCGGACGCCGGCACCTACTCCTGCGAAGTCAACATCCCGGACAAGGCCACCGTGTTCCTCACGGACCCGACCGTCCTGACGGTTCTGCCGGAAGGCAGCCTCCCCGTCGCGGGCGGCATGGGCCTGGCCCTGCTGGCGGGCGCGTGCGCCCTGGCCGGCGCGGTGGGCATCCGCCGCAGGAAGTAAGTCTCTCCTCCTGACCTCCGCCCGGCCGCCGGAATCTTCCGGCGGCCGGGTTCTTTTTTGCGCCGGAGGGTCGGCGTCTCCCCCGGCGGGTAACGTCCCCCGCTGATGTTTGTAGGTATGACAGACACAGAGGGAGACGCGTCATGAGGAGAATGGTCGTTTCAGTGTGCGTGCTGTGCGCGGTGCTGCCCCCCGGATGCGTCCATGGGGGCGCAGACTTTTCCCAGGATCCCTTTTCCGGGGGGACGGCGGACGCGGCCCCCCAGGCTTTCCTGGGAGGCGGCAAGGGGGGATCGGGGGCGTCGGCCTCCGGCATCGGATCGGTCTATTCCCTGCCCGGGCAGATGGCGGCCAACCCGTGCCTGATTGCCCCCCGGTCCAACTCCAGCACGGCCCGGGACCTGGCGGGGGGGCTTCTTCTCTCCCTGGTGACCGCCTCACTGGAGGCGGCCTTCAGCCTGACGCTCACAGCGGCCCGGCCGCTGGTCTGATTGCGGGCGTCAGGGCGCCCGTTCCACATGGACCGGCGGGGCGCTCCCCCGGCAGGGTAACGCCCCCCGCCGGTGTTTGTATCTATGACAGACACAGGGAGACGCGCCATGAAGAGACTCATCGTTGCGGTTTGCGTGCTTTGCGCGCTGCTTCCCGGATGCGTCCGGGAGCACACAGACATCCCCCTGACCGCCCTGTCGGGGCGCTACGGCTACGCCTTCGAGGGGCCCCTGGGCCTCCAGGGAACGATCACCAAGGCCTCCCCGGAGGACGCCGAATGGGTGATCGAGGGGAGCTTCCTGTTTCCCACGGGCGGTTACACGCTCCTGGCCCCTGAAATCGTGGTGGCCGAATCCATGCCCGAACAGATCTTCCTCCGCCTGAACGTGCTGACCCCCAGCCCCAACGCGGTGGTGACCCAGGCGCTGGAAGAGAGACCGTTTTCCCACAGGGTGGCCGCGTCGAATGAGGCGGCCTTCACCCTGACGCTCACGACGATCCGGCCGCTGGTCTGATCCAAAGCGTCACGGGACCTGTTCCACATAGGCCAGCAGCGGCCCGGGAAAGGGGATGCCGGCGGCGCGCATGCGCCCCGCCTCCGCCCGGGCCGCCGCGCCGTTGATCTTCCTGCCCCTCCCCGTTCGCGGCGGGAAAGCCGTTTCCGGGGCTTGTGCGTCCTTTTCCTGCCGGGAAACCCTCCCTGATCACACCCCGCGCGCTGAAGATGTTCCGGAACTTGTGAGGGATGCGTGGTATTGTAAGAGTGGGCGCCGAAAAACAAGAGGGAGGTTAAGTCCATGTCAGTCTGCAGCGTCAGCGGTATGGTGGTCGTGGGGATGTTCGTCCTGTTCCCGTCTTTTTGCCTTGCCTGTGAATTGCAGCCGCCGGAGTATCCCGGAAAAGACGTCCAGATACCCGTCCATGCCTCGGCGGAATCCGTTCCCAAGGATGCTGGCCCCCTGTATGCGGTAATTGATGCCGAAGCCGCCAAAATCCGTGCATACGAATACAACCCGTCACAGGGGTACTACCGTCATTGGTATGCGGACATGATGTGGTTGGTCAAGGTGTCTGTGTCGGCGAAGATGGGCGCTGATGCGGAGAACACTGGCTGCAACCTTTACGAGACCGAGGTCTCCTGCGCCGCCGATTCCCGGTTTCCCCTCACCTTTTTCGCCGTCACCTCCTGTGACGCTGACCTGTTGCACGAAAAGGATCGAAGCGACAGAAACGCATGGTTCAGTATGATGGACCCCAAATATTTTGGGACGTGGCTTCGGGTGTATCACGGGCCGTTACTTTTGGCGGATCGCGGGTCCTCGCGCAGGTTTGTTTACCGGTCGCCCGCGCTTCCCGGTCCGGCGCTGTGCTATGCCCAAGGCGGCAACGGCGCGATTTTCCCGGCAAGAGAGAACCGAAGGGTTCCGTTCGAAGGGGAAGACGTCCCCAGCGATGAAGGTCGGGTTTTAAGCGCGTTTCCGAGGCTCATCCTTGGGTGCGTGCGCGGTATCACCATCGCGCCGGTGTATGACCCCGGTTGGGACGTTTCCCCGCACACGCAGCGCATGCGCGATGATCTGCCCCTTTACGTGGACGCATGCTGGGCGAAGGAGGCCGCCGTGCTGGACCCCGTCCGCAGCGCGCTGGACAAGGCGGTGTCGGCGCTTGCAACCGGTGCCAAAGACCAGGCAAAGGCCGCGCTGGAAGAGGCCCGGGGGACGGCGGAGTCGCTGCATGAAAGCTCCGCGCTTCGGCGCGAGGGGCTGGATGTCATCCGCCTGAACGTGGACCATCTATTGGGACGACTGCAAAACAAGGCCGGGTGATCCGGGGGACGGCCCGCGTCACGGGACCTGTTCCACATAGGCCAGCAGCGGCCCGGGAATGGGGATGCCGGCGGCGCGCATGCGCCCCGCCTCCGCCCGGGCCGCCGCGCCGTTTTGGGCGAGCAGGGCGTCGAAGAGGGCTGCGTAGTCTTCGCGGAGTTTGGGGGAGTATTCGAAGGCTTT
>JAPXRP010000221.1:0-6586 GCA_033813475.1 Candidatus Hydrogenedentota bacterium | reverse complement strand
GGCCCGGGCTGTATTCGGCAACGCTTTCAGCGTTGAAGAGGACAAGGAGCGGGGGACGAAAGAACTCTTTGTCAGAAAGAGTGGCCGGATTTTTAGTGCGATTGCCCTGCCGCTTGCAGGCGGGTCGCCATCCGCCGCCTGAAGGGTGTCAGGGGCGCGCCGCCTCCCCGCGCCAGATTTCCAGCCCCTCCCAGGGGTTGGTGATGCCGAGGTAGAGATGTCCGTCGAGGGAAACCATCGTGCGCACGCCGTAACTGAAGGGGTTGCCGAGTCCGTCGGTGAAGACGGGCTCCCAGTGCTCCCCGTCGTCGGAACGGTACAGGTCGGCGCCGGCGGCCACGGCCCTGCTGACAAGGGTCTCGCGGCGCTTGGCCATGAGTCCATTCTCCGAAAGGCGGCCCATCAGCCGCCGGAGGGCAAAGAGGGCCCTGGCCGCCAGCAGGGGCCGGTCAAGGGCATACGGCACCATGCTGGCCGTGTCGCAGGTTCCGGCATACAGGCGGCCGCCGTGCTCGGCCATCCACCAGAGATAGGCGTTGGAGGCGTTGTCAAACCCCGGTCCGTACCCGGAGAGGCCCTCCGGCCCGACGACGGTTTCCCAGCGGTCGTCGGCGTGGATGCGGATGAGGTCGCACCCCTTGAATTTCATGCCGAAGGCGATCTGGCTGCCGTAGTACAGGGCGTCCCGGAACACAAGGGGGGTGGCGGCCGACTGGTTTCGCGGGTCAGGCCCGCCGGCGGTGACCACTTTGACCGGAGGGCCTTCCCCGGGCCCCTCAAGTTTCCATATCTCGTAGCCGTCCACGGCGTTGGCCGTGCCCGCGTACAGCCAGCCGCTGTGCGAGACGAGGGACATGACGGCGCGGTTGTTTGGGTTGCCGAACCCGCCCTCCATGACGGGCCAGACCCGTTCACCGTCGGTTGCCCAAACCGCCCCCGGAGTGGGCTCGGGCACGAGGTCGTTGGAGATGGCGATATAGAGGAGTCCCTTGTGCGGCGCGAGCCAGCGGATGGAGCCGGTCTGCCCGGACCCCCACACACGCTCCCAGCTTCCGGGTTCCCCCGTGGCGGTCCTCCACACCGCGGGGGAGTCCCCGAAGGTGGAGGCGTAAAGATAGTTCACCCCGTCCGACTTGGCCCGGTAGACCGACATGCAGCGGAACCCGGTCGAGGAAAAGTGCGGCCCCCGCTCAATATCCCGGTAGGAAAACACCGGTTCCCACTCCGCCGGCCCGAGGTCAGGCCGGTAGCGCCGTATCTCGCAGGGATAGTAGGGGGACTTTCCGTCCTCCGAAAGGCCAAGACGGTCCACAACGAGATCTTCGAGGCCGTTGCCCGTGCCCACATAGAGGTGCCCCGCGCCGCCCCCGTCAGGCTGGAAATGGGCCATGGACCACGGATAGTCGTTTTTCGTCCCGGGGTAGGTCTGCGGATCAAAGCCGCTCCGGCTTACCTTCTCGAAGCCGTCCACCCGCGCGCCGCACTGCTCCAGCGAAACGCCGCACAGCAGGGGAATGGCCAGAAAGACCAGTCCCCTGCCCAGCGCCCTGTGTGTTGCCCGCATTTTCTTGACCATGCACTGCTCCTCTGCCGCGTCCGGGGGCGGATTATGGCAAAGGCCCCCAGGGAACCGCAACCCAACGGCGGGCTAATGACTGCGCCCGGGGTTTTCCGCTACAATGCCCGCGGGGACGGACACAGGAGACGCACATGCCTTTCAACGCATTGGAACAGGAGATCATGGCGGAGATGCTGGCGCGGCGGCCGGACCTCGCGCCGATGACCGGCGTGCTGGAATCGGTCCACGACGCCCTGGTGCGCTGCTATGACGGCGGCGGCACCCTCTACACCGCGGGCAACGGCGGGTCCCATGCCGATGCGGTCCATATTGTCGGCGAACTCTGCAAGAGCTTCGAGAGGAAGCGCACGCTGGAACCCGCCTTTGCGGCGGCCCTGGACGGCCTGCCTTTCGGGGACGAGCTGCGCGCCCACCTCGAGGCCGGCCTGCGCGGCGTGACCCTCGGCCTGAACTCGGCCCTCAAGACCGCCGTGGAGAACGACTCGCCCCTGCGCGATGTGGCCTTCGCCCAGGAACTGAACGCCCTCATGCGCCCCGGCGACGTCCTGCTGGTGCTCTCCACCAGCGGCAACGCGCCGAACTGCCGCATGGCCGTCAGCGTGGCGAAGGCGAAGGGCGGCGTCTCCGTGGCGATGACAGGGCCCAAGGGGGGCTTCCTCGCGGGGGAGGCGGACATCGCCGTCAAAGCCCCGGGCGACTCCACCAAGGCAATACAGGAGGCCCACGCGACCCTGTGGCACACGGTCTGCTGCCTCATCGAGGCGCACTACTTCCCGGAGAGGCGCCGCTAGGGCGGGAATGCGGCCCGGCGCGGGCATGTTGACAAAGGAGCGTGCGGGGCGGTACAATTAGAGAAATTTTTCTCTATAACTCAAGGAGGTTACACCATGGCGGCTGGCAAACACTTCAAAATCGCGGTCATCGGCGCGGGCAACGTGGGCGCCTCGGCGGCGCAGTACTGCCTGGAGCTGGAGCTCGGCGACGTCGTGCTCACGGACATCGTGGAGGGGCTGCCGCAGGGCAAGGCCCTCGACCTGACGGAGGCCGGCCCGATCCGCGGGTACGGCGGCATCTGCACCGGCACGAACGACTATGCCGACATCGCCGGGGCCGACGTGGTGGTGGTGACGGCGGGGCTGCCGCGCAAGCCGGGCATGACCCGCCTCGACCTGCTGGAGAAGAACGCGCGCATCCTCAACGCGGTGTGCGACAGCATCAAGACCCACGCGCCGGACTCCGTGGTGATCATCGTGACCAACCCGCTGGACGTGATGGTCTACCTCGCGTACAAGCGCCTCGGCTTCCCCGCGAACCGTGTCATGGGCATGGCGGGCTGCCTCGACAGCGCGCGCATGCGCTCGTTTGTCGCCATGGAGCTCGGCGTCAGCATGAAGAACGTGGACACCATGGTCCTCGGCTCCCACGGCGACGACATGGTTCCCCTGCCGCAGTACACCACCGTGTCCGGCATCCCGATCACCAAGCTGCTGCCGCAGGACCGCATTGACGCCATCGTCGAGCGCACCCGCAAGGGCGGCGGCGAGATCGTGGCGCTGCTCAAGACCGGCAGCGCCTACTACGCCCCCGCCGCCAGCGCCGTGCGCATGGTCCAGTCCATCCTGCGCGACGAGCGCCAGCTCCTGCCCTGCGCCGCCCTCCTCAGCGGCGAGTACGGCCTCAGCGACATCTACATGGGCGTTCCCTGCTTCCTCGGGATGAACGGCGTCGAGAAGGTGCTCGAGCTGGACATCTCCGACGCCGACCGCGCGTCCCTGCACCGCTCCGCGGGCGAGGTCCGCACGGGCATAGACGGCCTCCGCGAACTCGGCCTACTGTAAGGAAGACTCAACGCGGACGCCCAGGCCGGCGTCAGCAGCCGTAGCTGTCCGTCAGCACGGGAACCAGACGCCCGCCCCGGTATTCGAAGAGGGTGACCATGTGCCCTTCATATCCCTGAGAGGAGACCACGACCTCGGTGACGCCGTCGCCGTTCAGGTCGGCCGCGCCGAGCAGGCGGAAGTACTTCTCCGCCTTCTCGTCCAAGGGGAGCCAGCAGCGCGCCCACAGATAGAACCCGCCGGCGGCGGAAAAGGGTTTTGCCCGTCCGCGCCTTCGATCTTGCGCGTCCCGTTTCTGTGTGCTATTGTGCGGGGTCATGGGAAGCACGGACGACAACGAGAAGGCGAATCCGGAGACGCCGAAGGCCGGCCGCGGGCGGATCAGGGGCTTCCTGGCGAATCTCTCCCTGGTTGTCGTCTCGCTGGCGGTCACCTGGGGCGTTCTGGAAGTCGTCCTGGAGAGACGCGAGGCGGCGCTGCTCCAGGCGATGTTCATTAATCCGGGCGTTCCAAGCGTGGACCCCACGGCGAACGCCGTGCCGCTCCGGAGCCCGGAGGATGCCCGCCGTTTCGAGTGGCGTTCCGACGGGAACAGCCTGGCCCATGTGCGGTCCTCCAACAAGAACCTGGTGTATGAGCTCCGCCCGAACGTCAGGCTGAGCGACATCATCCAGATCAACAGCCACGGATTCCGGGATTACGAGTTCTCCGCGGAAAAGGCGGAGGATGTGTTCCGCATCATCGTGGTCGGGGACTCGCTGACCTTCGGATGGTATCAGCGGCTGGAAGAGACCTATCCCAAAGTGCTTGAGTCCCTGCTGAACGCCGCGCCGGACTCCGGGCGGAAATTCGAGGTGTACAACATGGGGGTCGGCGGCTACAATGCCGCGCAGGAGCTTGAACTGCTCAAGACCAAAGCCCTCCCCCTTGACCCCGACATGGTCATCGTCGGCTACTGCGCGAACGACTCGGCGATCGGCGTGGACGCGGGCCTCTGGCGCCACTTCACGCGGAGCCGTTCGCGCCTGTACGATTTCGTGAAGCTGAAGCTCATGCAGGCCAGGGAGGTGTACACGCGGGAGAACATTCTGGAGCGGAGCTACGCGGAGATGGCCGCCATTTCCCGGGCCGAGGGGATTCCCGTCATCATCGGCATCTTTCCCAGCGCGTCCGATCCCGGCAGGGACGACCTTGCCATGGCCGGGCTGTGCGAGGCCCTCGGCCTTCCGTCCGTGAATTTCTTCGACGCCTTTCAGGCGGCCGGCATGCAGAAGGCCCTGCTGCAGGACGGGCTCCACCCGTCCCCCCTCGGGCACCGTCTGGCGGCGGAGGAGTTGCACCGGTACCTTGCGGAGCACGTTTTGTAGCCCCGGGCCGGGTTGCCTGTCCCCCCTTTTTTCACGCCATCGCGCCTGTGCGGAGAAACGGCGGCCCCCGATCCTACGCCCCCTCTCCCGCGCGGTGGCAGGCGACGGCGTGGTTTGGGGAGTGTTCTTTCAGTGCCGGGGCGGTCTGGTGGCATTGGGGGGTGGCCAGGGGGCAGCGGGGGGCGAAGGCGCACCCTTTGGGGAGGCGGCGGGGGTCGGGGGGGCGTCCGGCGATGGGGGTGAGGCGGGCGCCTGCGGGCTGGGTGCCGGGGAGGGACGCCATGAGGGCGCGGGTGTAGGGGTGGAGGGGGGCCGCGAAGAGGTCCCCGACGGCGGCGGACTCGACGATGTGTCCGGCGTACATGACCAAGACGCGGCGACAGAAGGACGCAACGACGCCGAGGTCGTGGGTGATGAGGACGACGGCCATGCCGCCGCGCGCCTGGAGTTCCCGCAACTGGTCGAGGATCTGGGCCTGGATGGTGACGTCGAGGGCGGTGGTGGGCTCGTCGGCGATGAGGAGCGGGGGGCGGGTGACGAGGGCCATGGCGATCATGACGCGCTGGCGCATGCCGCCGGAGAAGGCGTGGGGGTGCAGGTCCAGGCGCCGGGCGGCGTCGTTGAGGCCGACGGCCTCCAGGGCCTCCAGGGCGCGCGCGCGCGCCTCGGCGCGGCCGAGCCCGCCGTGGACCACGAGCGGCTCGGCCACCTGCGCGCCCACGGTCATGTAGGGGTTGAGGGCCGTCATGGGGTCCTGAAACACCATGCCGATGCGGCGTCCGCGGACGCGGCGGAGTTCGGCGGGCGACGCCTGGAGGAGGTCGTTGCCCTCGAAGAGCGCGGTGCCGCTTTCCACGCGGGCGGGGGGCGACGGCAGCAGGCCCAGCAGGGAGAGGAAGGTGACGGACTTGCCGCAGCCCGACTCGCCGACCACGCCGAGGGCCTCGCCCGGGTCCACCTGGAACGAGACGCCGTCCACGGCGCGCGCGACGCCGTCCCGCGTGTGGAACCACGTCCGCAGGTTGTCCACCGTCAGCAGGGCCATCCGTTCCCTTTGGGGCGCGCCGGGGCCGCGCGGGTTACTTCGGCAGCTCCACGCGCAGGTGCATGCTCTTGAGCTGCGTGAGCTGGAGCAGGCCGTAGTGCGAGAGGGTCGCGCCGCGGCCCGTGTCCTTCACGCCCGTCCACGGCAGGGCCGGGTCGAGGAAGTCGCAGCGGTTCATGAAGAAGGTGCCCGTCTCGACGCGCTCGCCGACGCGGGCCGCGCGCTCCGGGTCCGAGGTCCAGATGGAGGCCGTGAGGCCGTAGGCGCTGTCGTTCATGAGGCGGATGGCCTCCTCGTCGCCCGACACCGGCAGAATGCCGATGACGGGGCCGAAGCTCTCCTCCGCCATGAGGGCGGAGTCCTGAGGCGCGTCGGCCACGACGGCGGGGGCGTAAAACCACCCCTGCGCGGGCGTGTCGAACGATGCGGGGTCCACCACGAGGCGCCCGCCGCGCGCGAC
The DNA here is from genome assembly GCA_033813475.1 of Candidatus Hydrogenedentota bacterium. Classification (GTDB taxonomy): domain Bacteria; phylum Hydrogenedentota; class Hydrogenedentia; order Hydrogenedentales; family CAITNO01; genus JAAYBR01. Next base: position 297 of record JAPXRP010000221.1, on the reverse strand, counting down.
GGCGTCGGCGACCTGCCCCGCGAGGAACGCGGGCTGGCCCTTGGCCGCCAGCGGGCCGATGGAGGTCGCGGCGTCCATCGGGTCGCCGAGGCGGTAGGCGCGGGTCTTCTCGACAAAGGCCTCCACGAAGCGGTCGTAGATGGGCCGCTCCACATAGATGCGCTCCACGGCGCAGCAGGACTGGCCGGCGTTGTAGAACGCGCCGTCCATGGTGTTCTCCACCGAGAAGTCGAAGGGCGCGTCGGCGCAGACATAGGCCGGATCCTTGCCGCCCAGCTCCAGGCCCGTGCCGATGAA
>JAPXRP010000220.1:0-6599 GCA_033813475.1 Candidatus Hydrogenedentota bacterium | reverse complement strand
GAAGAAGACAAGGCCAGCGGGACGCTGGCGGTACGGGGGGCGGCCTTTCTCCGTAGCGCCGGCGTCCCGCCGGCCTTGTCCCCTCTTATCCTGCGCATCCTGTCCATCCATGTAAAAAACCGCTCTTCCCGGCAGGGGTTTCCGGCGGTTTGGCGGGGGCGGGGTGGTACAATCGGGGGGCCGGGCGGGAAGGGTTTCCGCGCGGGGCGGTGTTTTGTGGGAACGGTGGAACGGCTGATGATCGTCATTGTGGACTACAAGATGGGCAATCTGGACTCGGTGGTGCGGGCGCTCGCGCGGGTGGGCGCGCCGGTGCGCGTGTCGGCGGACCCGGCGGCGGTGGGGGCGGCTTCGGGGCTGGTGCTGCCGGGGGTGGGGGCCTTCGCGCAGGCGATGCGGAACCTGGCGGAGGACGGGCTGCTGCCGGTGCTGCACCGGAAGGTGCTGGAGGAGGGGACGCCGGTGCTGGGCATCTGCCTGGGGTTTCAGCTCATGTCGGACCACGGGGAGGAGGGGGACGCGGACGGCCTGGGCTGGATCGGCGGGGTGACGCGGCGGTTCCGGTTCGCGGAGGGGGCGGCGCCGAAGATCCCGCACATGGGGTGGAACGACCTGGCGCCGCGGCAGGCGGGCAACCCGCTGCTGGAGGGGCTGGACCCGGCGGCGTGCTTCTATTTCGCCCATTCGTACCATGTGACGGACCCGCGGCCGGAATGCGTGGCGACGGTCACGGAGTACGGGGAGACCTTCGTTTCCAGCGCGCGGCTGGGCAACATCTTCGGCACGCAGTTCCACCCGGAGAAGAGCTACCTGAACGGCCTGCGCCTGCTGCGCAATTTCGCGGGGCTCGCCGCCCATGCATAAGGTGCGCGTGATCCCGGTGCTGCTGCTGCGCGAGCGCGGGCTGGAGAAGGGGGTCCGCTTCACGGACTTCAAGTATGTGGGGTGCCCGGTGAACGCCGCGCGGGTGTTCAACCGGCACAATGTGGACGAGCTGGTGCTGCTGGACACGCGGGCGACGGTGGAGGGGCGCGGCCCGGTGAACGACATCGTGAAAGAGATCGCGCGGGAGTCGTTCATGCCGTTCACCGTGGGCGGCGGCGTGCGCTCCGTGGAGATGATGCGCGACCTGCTGGTCTGCGGGGCGGACCGCGTGGCGCTGAACACGGCGGCGGTGGAGCACCCGGAGCTGGTGGCGGCGGGGGCCGACCGCTTCGGGCGGCAGTGCATGGTGGTGTCGCTGGACGCGCGCCGCACCCCCGGCGGCGGCTGGGAGGCGGTCACCCACGCGGGCACGCGGCCCACGGGCCGCGACCCGGTGGCCCTCGCCCGCGAGATGGAGGAGGCGGGCGCGGGGGAAATCCTCATCACCTCCATAGACCGCGACGGCACCATGGAGGGCTACGACCTGCCGCTGGTGCGGGCCGTGTCGGAGGCCGTGTCCATCCCCGTGATCGCCGGCGGCGGCGCGGGGTCCGTGGCGCACCTCGCGGAGGCGGTCTACGACGGCGGGGCCTCGGCGGTGGCGGCGGGCGCGTTCTTCCTGTTTTTCGGGAAGCGCCGCACCGTGCTGATCACCTACCCCACGGACCGCGACCTGGCGGCGCACTTCCGCCCGGAGCACATCCGGCCGAAGGACACGCCCGAGGTGGTGCCTCTGGACGCGGCCCGGCGGTGACGCCGGCGCGGCGGCGGTCTGGAAGAAGAAGACAAGGCAGGCGGGACGCCTGCGCTACGGAATGGCGCCGCCGGTTCCTTTCGTACCGCAGGCGTCCCGCCTGCCCCGTCTTCTTGCGGTTCACCGTGCCTTTGCCGCCCCGGTCAGTCTGCGCGGTGAAATCGGGCCGCCCGGAAGGGTACAATTCCGTCTCCCGCGCCCCGGGCGCGCCACCAGCATTGGACACGCCATGACCCACCCGGAACAGAGCCCCGCGGCCCCGCGCATGTGCGCGCGCTGCGTGATGGACGCCACGGTGCCCGGCATCCGCTTCGGCGCGGACGGCGTGTGCAACTACTGCGCCATGCAGGACGGGCTGGAGCGCGAGTTTCCCTGCGGCCCCGAGGGGGGGCGCATCCTGCAGGAGATGGCGGAGAAGATGCGCCGCGCGGGCAGGGGGCGGAAGTACGACTGCGTCGTCGGCGTGAGCGGCGGGCGCGACACCTCCTACTGCCTCTACTACGTCAAGGAGATCATGGGCCTGCGGCCGCTGGCGGTGCATTTCGACAACGGCTGGGACGCCGACACGGCGAAGACCAACCTGGCACGGCTGTGCGACGCCCTGGACGTGGAGCTGCACACGGTCATCATGGACTGGCCCGCGTCGCGCGAGCTGACCAACTGCACCATCCGCGCGTGCGTGCCCTACATAGACCTGACGGACGACATCGGCATCGCCAGCGCGCTCTTCCGCACGGCGGCGGCCGAGGGCGTGAAGTACATCCTCATGAGCCACTCCTTCCGCGAGGAGGGGGTGACCCCGCTGATGTGGAACTACATTGACGGGCGCTACACCCGCGCGCTCATCCGCCGCTTCGCCCGCGAGCCCCTCCCCCACTTCAAAAACGTGGACATTCCCCACATGCTCTACTGGCTCTTCGCAAAGGGCATCCGCGTGGTGAACGTCACGAACTACTACGACGACACAGGCGACAAGGTGGAGCGCCTGCTCGGCGAGAAGTTCGGCTGGGTGGACACGGGCCAGCACCACATGGACAACGAGCTGTTCGCCCTGGTCTACCACTACTCCCGCCACAAGTTCGGGTTTGACTGGCGCGTGGTGGAGCTGTCGGCCAAGGTGCGCACGGGCGTCCTCACGCGCGAAGAGGCGCTGGAGGCGCTGAAGACGCCGCCCTACTTCGAGACGGACGAGATGGTGGACTACTGCCTCAAGAAGCAGGGCATGCCCCGGGAGGAGTATGACGCCCTGCTCAAGGCGCCGAACAAGTACTTCACCGACTACCCGTCGTGGTACCCCCTGCTGCGCCTGTTCCGCTGGCCGGTGAAACTCATGTGCCGCAGGCACATGCTCCCCGCCCACGTCTACGAGAAGTTTTTCGAGGCCGTCTGACAAAGGAATCCCCCCCGTGACCGGTGCATGGATCACCCTGGCCGTTTTCCTCCTGTGCTACGTCCTGTTCGTGGCGCTGCCCGCGCGGCGCGCGCTGGTCGCGTGCGCCGGGGGCGCCGTCCTCATCCTCGCGGGCGCCCTCGACTGGCACGACGCGCTTTTCGTGAAGATCAACTGGAACGTCATGGGCCTCTTCTTCGGCACCCTGATCCTCGCCGAGCTGTTCACCCTGTCCCGCGTGCCCGCCGTGATCGCCGAGTGGCTGGTGGACCGCGCGCCCAGCGCCCGCGTCGCCATGCTGTTCCTCTGCGCCCTGTCCGGGTTCATCTCCATGTTCGTCGAGAACGTCGCGGTGGTGCTGCTGGTGGCCCCCGTCGCCCTGAGCCTCTCGTCGAAGCTCAAGATCAACCCCGTGCCCCTGCTGGTGGGCATCGCGGTCAGCAGCAACCTCCAGGGCACCGCCACCATGATCGGCGACCCGCCCAGCATGATCCTCGCGGGCCACATGCGGATGGGGTTCTGGGACTTCTTCCTCTACGAGGGCCGCCCCGGCATCTTCTTTTCCGTCCAGATCGGCGCCCTCGCCTCGCTGGCCGTGCTGGGGTTCCTCTTCCGCCGCAGCGCCCAGCGGATCGCCGTCTTCCCCCAGGAGGCCGCCCGGTCCTGGGTGCCCGCCGTCCTGCTCGTCCTGCTGGTCGTCGGCCTGTCCTTCTCGACGGCCTTCGACCCCGGGTTCAAGTGGTACGCCGGCGTGCTCACCATGGCGCTGGGCGCCGCCGCCTTCGCGTGGTTCCGCCTCGTCGCGCGGTGGGGCAGCGCGCGCGCCTTCCTGCGCGGGCTGGACTGGGACACCACGTTCTTCCTCATGGGCGTTTTCGTGGTCGTCGGCGCGCTGAGCGAGTCGGGCTGGCTGGACACCCTCGCCTCGGGCATCGCGGGCTCCGTCGGCGGCAGCCAGTTGCTCGCCTTCGCGGCCATTGTGCTCCTCTCCGTCATCGTGTCGGGGTTTGTGGACAACGTGCCCTTCCTGCTCGTCATGATCCCCGTGGTCGAGAAGGTGGCCTCCCTCATGGGCGCGCCCGTGCCCCTGCTCATGTTCGGCCTGCTCATCGGCGCCTGCCTCGGGGGCAACCTGACCCCCATCGGCGCCTCGGCCAACGTGGTGACCCTCGGCATCCTCAAGAAACAGGGCCACACGGTGAGCTTCCGCGAGTTCATGGCCGTCGGTGTGCCCTTCACCGCCGCCGCCGTGCTCTCCGCCGGCGTCTTCACCTGGTTCGTCTGGGCGGGGTAGGCCGGACGGGGGCGCGGCCCCCTCCTCACCCCGCCAAACCGCCCTTCGGGGCCGTCTCGGCCCGGAACCAGCCGCGCGGGTCGAGGGCGCGCAGGGGGTTCTGCCCGCGCACGGCCCACTGGAACAGGATCACCCCGGCCACCGCGACGGAGTAGACGACCTCCACCGCCACCCGCAGGGAGTACGACGCCCCGGGAAACATGGTGTTGATGTGCCAGGGGAAGCTCCACAGGGGCCAAAAATACATGTGGTGTGTCGCGTCGGCGGCGGCGGACTCGTAGTAGGTGAACGCGTCGAGAAACAGATGTGTCGCGCCGCCGAGCAGCGCCAGCGCGCACAGCCGCCGGAACGCGATGGGTGACGGGCGGTAGACGAGGGCAAGAACCGCCCAGGTGACGGCGGACAGGGCGGCGGCCAGGGCCGCCATGCCCACCAGCGTGTGGGTCCAGACCCCGTGCTCGAAGAACGGCGACACCTTCCGCAGCAGGAAGTCGAAGTCCGGCGAATACGCCGCCACGGCCACATAGAGGGGCTCGAAGCGGTGCTCCCGATGGCCCAGCACCCGCCCCGCGAGGTACCCGGTGCAGCAGTGGATGGGCTCGTTCACTCGGGGCTCCTTTTCCGGGGTGCGGCGGGGGCCGCCCCGGGAATACGGGGCATTCTGTTCCGACACGGCGTTTTTCTCACACGGACCCTTTCCTGGAACCTTTTTCCGTTTCCCGGGGTCAAATTCCCCGGACGCGGCGGGCCGCGACCCCGGAATTACCGTTTTCGGACCGAAATATGGCATAATACGGCGTCCGGACGCGAATTGCGGCTTTCGGACTATCCACAAATCACCGACGGAGCGCGCGCAAAGGCAGGATGCCGGAACGGCGCGGGTCCGTGAAAGGCCAACAAGGGAGATTACGATCATGCCTGCGAAAGTTGACTGGGATCTGTGCGCGGGGTGCGGCGACTGCGTGGATGAGTGCCCCACGAACGCGATTGAAATGACAGACGAGGGCAAGGCGAAGGTGAAGGAGGATGACTGCGCGGACTGCGGCGCGTGCGTGGACGTGTGCCCGACGCAGGCGATCAGCCTGGACTAGGCGCTCTCGCGCCCCGGCGCGGAATGTGTCACAAAATCAAGCCCCGCCCGCGGCCGGCCGGCCGCCGGGCGGGGTTTTCTTTTTGCGCGCGTCAGCCCGCCGGCAGGGCGTCCTGCAGAAACTGGGTGAGAACGGTCTTGAACTCCTCCGGGTCGCCCGAGATGGCCTCGTGGCGCCCGCCTTTGAAAATGTGGACCCGCTTCTTGGGCGCGGCGCAGCGGCGGAAAAGCTCCTCCGTCTCCTCCTTCTTCAGAATCTGCTCGCTGTCGCCGCCCAGGATGAGCGTGGGGGCCGCGGCATGGGGCATGCACTCCAGGGGGCGCAGGTCGTCCATCGTGACGCCCAGACGCCACTGGGCGATGAGAATGAAGGGCGCCGCCAGCCAGTGGGGGGCGCCGACCACGTCCAGCCGGTCATACAGCGCGTTGCGCGCCGTGTCGTAGGAGGACGCGAGCACGACGAAGTCGAAGTCCCTGCGCTCGCGCAGGGCGAAGGCCACGGAGGCCGCGCCCAGGGAAAACCCGTGCGCCCCGACGCGGGCGTAGCGCCCCCGGAGAAAGTCCACGGCCGCGCACACGTCGAAGCGCTCCGTCAGGCCGAGATAGGTGGGGGCGTAGCCGCTTTTCCCGTGGCGGCGCAGGTCCGCCAGCAGCACGGAAACCCCCTGCTCCAGGTAGCATTTCGCCGTGCCCGACATCTGCCCGCGGTCGGGGCCGATGCCGTGGAACAGGGCCACGGCGCGGTCGCCCCCGGCGTTCACATGCCACGCCGAGACGCTCACGCCGTCCTTCGTGGTCAGGGTGACCGGCTCCACGGGGAACCCCTCAAAGGCGGCGGGATCCTCGCGGGACGACGGCCCGTCCCACTCGAAAAGGAGTTTCTCCACGCCGATGTACCCGGCGACGGTCCACAGCGCCAGCACCAGGACCAAAGCCCCCGCGGCAAACCGCATCAGCCACTTTTTCACGCCGGAACATCTCCCTCGGTCACCGTCCGTGCGCATACCCTATGCCCGTCCGGCAGGGGAATGCAACCTCCCCCAACGGATCCCGACCGCCGGAGGAGGGATCGCGCACGGTTGAGGCATTCCGGGCACGAGATGGCTTCGCTTCGCTCGCCATGACGCACGTTTCCCCGTCATGGCGC
>JAPXRP010000219.1:0-6682 GCA_033813475.1 Candidatus Hydrogenedentota bacterium | reverse complement strand
GGCCCGCGCGCGAAAAACCAAGAGGCCAAGCTGGAGCTTGGCGATCCCAGGGGCGCGCCCCCGTCCGCCCGTTCTCCTTCCTCTCTTTACCCGTCCTCATTTCTCTGCCCCCTTTGCGCTCTCCGCGCCTCTGCGTTGAGCCTCCCCACCGCCCCGCAATTGACCCCGGCGCGCCAAAGCGGTAGAGTAACGCCGTGCGGGGCGCGGCGGGCGCGCGCCGCCGGAGACAGCACTCATGGAATTTTCAGGTGAACGCTGCATTCCCGGCCGCAAGGGGCTGGAACTGCTCGAACTGGAGCACCGGGCGCGCTATGCGGCCGTGGCGGCCCGGTGCGCGGGGGGGCGCGTGCTGGACCTGGGCGCCGGCGCGGGCTACGGCACGGACATGCTGGCCGCCTCCGCCGCGTCCGTGCTGGGGGTGGACATTTCCGAAGAGGCGGTGGCCTTTGCCACGGACGCCTTCGGCCGGGAGAACACGCGGTTTGTCCAGGCGGACCTCTGCGCCGACGACTTCGTGGACACCGTCCGCGCGGCGCATCCCGAGCCCTTCGACGCCGTCACCTGCTTCGAGGTCATCGAGCATGTCGCCCAGCCGCAGAAACTCCTGCGCGCCGTGCGGTCGCTCCTCGCGCCGGACGGGCTCTTCTTCGTCTCGACGCCGAACATTGACTACGCCTTCGACATGGAGGCGGTGAACCCGCACCATGTGATCGAGTACAACCTGCCCGAATTCGAGCGCTGCCTGGGCGCGGAGTTCCGCCATGTTGTCGTGACGGGCCAGAAGGTCCACCTCATCTCCACCGTGGGCTGCGCCGACGGCGACGCCGTGGCCTTCACCGACTGGCGCGACTACGGCGACGAGAACCACGTCAAGTATTACGCGGCGGTCTGCACCAACGCCGCCACCGCCCCGCCCCCCCTCCGGATCGCCCTGCGCACGAGCGACGCGCACCTGAAAATACTCCAGTCCAAACTGCGCGAGGTGCGGAAGGACCAGGAGGTGAAAGGCCAGCGCATCCGGCTGCTGGAGGCCCACCTGGCGGAAAGGAAGGACGCGGGCGAGGCGGCGCGGCAGGACGAGGCGCGCCTGCTGCGGGAGGGTTTGGCGCGGACACAGGGGGACCTGGCGCGGACACAGGAGCAACTGGAACGGATGGAGGAGGAACTGCGCGAGGCGCGGGAGGACCGGCAGCAGCTCCACGAGTCGCTGCGCCAGGCCCGCGACATGCGCCTGCGCATCCAGGAGGACCTGCGGCGCGTGGAGGAGGAGGGGACCATGGGCGCGGTGAGGCGGGTCAACCAGCTCCGCCGCGATTTCGAGGCCTTCAAGAACCACCCGGCGGTCCGCCGCCTGCTCCGCCTGCGCACGCCGGGGCTGAAGCTGCTGGGGCTGCTCGGTTTGGGGCCGGGGCGCATCGCGCCGCCGGCCGCGGGGCCGTCCCGCCCCGCCCGTCCCGCACCGCAATCCGAGGTTCCGGAAAAGCGGGAAGACCCCCGCCCTTTTGACCAACTCCTCCAGGACCGGACGGTCTGCCGCAACGGCAAGGACATGCCGATCCTGGGGGAGAAGACGGTGGAGCGCCTGCGCGGGGAGCTGATGCGGCGGCCGCAGGACACGCTGGTCAGCGTGATCATGCCCGCGTGGAACCGCGCCGAGACCGTCGGCCGCGCCGTTGAGAGCGTGCTGGCCCAGTCCTACGCGAACTGGGAGCTCATCGTGGTGGACGACGGCAGCGACGACGGGACACCGGAGGCCGTGCAGGCGTTCCGCGCGGCCAATCCGAAAATCCGGCTGCTGCGCATCGCCCACGAGGGGGTGTCCGCCGCCCGCGACGCCGGACTGCGGGAGGCGAAGGGGGGCATCATCGCCTACCTCGACTCCGACAACCGGTGGCGCCCCGACTACCTGCTGTTCTCCGTGCATGCCCTTCTGGAAACCGGGGCCAAGTGCGGGTATTCGGTCCTGGAGATCGTGGACGAGGACCAGCGCAACGCCGTCAGTTACCGCGCGCGCCGCTTTGACCTCGACGCCCTGCTCAAGAACAATTACATAGACATCAACATCTACGTCCACCGCCGGGAGCTGTTCGAGGAGCTGGGCGGCTTCGACCGCACTCTCCGCCGCTGGGTGGACTGGGACGTCATCCTCCGCCAGACGACGCGGCATGACCCCGTCCAGATTCCCGCCGCCCTGTGCGTTTACTACCGCAAAAAGAAGCTCAACCAGATCACGCTGGAGGAGCCCCAGGCCTACAAGTTCAAGGTGCTCAACAAGCACCTCATTGACTGGGAGGAACTGGAGCGCGACGCCCCGGACCGCGAGGCGGGCCGCGTCTCCATCATCATCCCCGTGTACAACCTGCCCGACCTCACCCGCGCCTGCGTCGAGTCCATCCACGCCCATTCCGGGGCCGCGGACTACGAGGTGGTCCTGGTGGACAACGGCAGCGGCGTGGACGCCTCCGCCACCCTCCGCGCGCTGGCGGAGCACCCCCGCGTGTTCCTTCTGACCAACTACGAGAACTACATGTTCGCCCTGGGGAACAACCTCGGCGCGGCGGGCTCGTCGGGCGACATCCTCGTCTTTCTCAACAACGACACCCGCGTGACCCCGGGCTGGCTCGAGACGCTCACCGCGCCCCTGCGGGAGGACCCGTCCGTCGGTATGGCGGGGCCGAAGCTGCTCTACGAGGACGGCACGGTGCAGGCGGCGGGCATGGCCTTCTCCGACCGCTCCGTCATCCCCTACCACATCTACCAGGGCATGCCGGGCGACGCCCCCTGCGTCAACAAGCGCCGGACCTTCCAGGCCCTCACGGCGGCCTGCGTCGCCGTGCGCGCGGAGGACTTCCTCCGCCTGCGCGGATTCGACCCGGTCTACGTCAACGGCGGCGAGGACTTGGACCTCTGCTTCCGCATGACGCAGGAGTTGAAGAAGAACATTCTCTACGTCCCCGAGGCGGTGGTTTACCATCTGGAGAGCAAGACCCCCGGACGCTCCAAGGCCATCCGCCACAACCGCACCACCTTCTATGAGCGGTGGGGCGAGGCCGTCCGCCCGGACGACCACGCCTTCTTCGAGGCGGACGGCTTCCGCGTGCGCGCGTATGTCAAGCGCGGCAACGACCCGGACGGCCCCACGGCCTCCTACATCCCCGTGCTGGAGGGCGAGGGCGGGGTGGTTCAGCCCGCGCCCCCGGCGGTGGAAACCCCGGAGACTTCAGGCGGCGGCATGAACCTCGGCCTCGTCAGTATCTGGCATGTCCGGGGAGTCACGCTGGTCGCCAAACAGCTCGCCGACAGCCTGGAGGCGCGGGGGTTCCGGACCCATGTGCTGGCGCGGTGGGAGTCGGAAAGGTTCTCCACCGATCCGCCGGTGGCGCATCCCCGCGTGCTGAACGGCGGCGACGACCCGTCGCCGGAGGACTGTGTGGCCTGGGCGCGGGAGAACCGGCTGGACGCCGTGCTGTTTCTGGAGGTCCACCCCCGCGACTGGAAACGGGTGGACGCGCTGCGGGCGGCGGGCATCCGTGTGCTTGCCTGCGAGCATCTCGACATCCTGCGCCTGGAGATGGCGGACCGCTACGGCCGCCTCGACGGCCTTCTCCACACGAGTTTTGAGGCCGCCCGGGTGTTCCACCGGCTGCATCCCCAGGTGCCCGCGCTGGTCGTGCCCTGGGGGATTCCCGAGGCCCTGCTGCCCCCCCTGCCGCCGCGCCCGGCGGCGGGCGGCCCCCTGCGCTTTGTGCATGTTGCGGGCTGGGGCGGGCTCAACAACCGGAAGAACACGGACGGCCTCCTCCGCGCGTGGGCGAAGGCAAACCCGGCAAACGCCGTGCTGCGCCTGCACACGCAGGCGCCGGCGGAGCAGTACGGGCCGGAAAGCGCGCGCATCCTGCGCGCCTGCCGCAGCATCGAGCTGCGCGAGGGCACGGTCGAGAACATCCACGCGGCCTACGCGGACGCGGACATGCTGCTGTGGCCGTCCAAGCGCGAGGGGCTGGGGCTCCCCATTGTCGAGGCCCTGGCCTGCGGGCTCCCCGTCCTGGTCTCCGACGGCTACCTGATGAAGCAGTGGATCCTTCCCGGCGAGCACGGGCTCGTCTGCCCGGCGTCCCCGCAGGAGGGCATGATGTACCTGCCTGAGATGCGGGTGGACGAGGACGCGCTGGCAGCGATGATCCACGACCTGGCGGCGCACCCGGAGCGCGTCGCGGTTCTGGCTGAAAACGTCCGGCGCGACCGGGGCCTGTGGCTGTGGACCTGGCAGTCCGACGTGCTGGCCGGACAGCTGCGCGCCTGGCTGGAAGATCCGGCCGCACCGCCGGACCCGGAGCTGGGCTATCTCCCGGAAACGGTCCGCGCCTTCGAGCGGAAACGCCGTGCGGCCTTTGGAGAGCAATGACATGAAGATACTGGTTGCGGGCGGCGCGGGATACGTCGGGTCGGTGCTTGCGCCGATGCTCCAGGAGCGCGGGCATGAGGTGACGGTGGCGGACCAGTGCTGGTTCGGCAACCGGCTTCCCGCGTCGGTGCGCGTGGTGGAGACGGACCTGTTCGCGCTGGACGACGCGGCGCTGGCGGGGTTCGACCGGGTGGTGTTTCTGGCGGGCCTGTCCAACGACCCGATGGCGGAGTACGACCCCGCCATGAACTTCATCCAGAACGGGGCGCTGCCCGCGTATCTGGCGTTCCGGGCGAAGCAGGCCGGCGTGGGCCGCTTCATCTACGGGTCGTCCTGCTCGGTCTACGGGTACACGCTGGACAAGCTGTACAACGAGGACGCGCCGGTCACCTGCCCCTACCCCTACGGCATCTCGAAGCTCCAGGGGGAGCGCGGGGTTCTCCAGATGGGCGAGGACGGGTTCTCGGTCATCGCCCTGCGGCAGGGAACGGTCAACGGCCACAGCCCCCGCATGCGCTTCGACCTCATCGTGAACACCATGTGCAAGAGCGCCCGCACCACGGGGCGCATCACGGTGAACAACCCGGCCATCTGGCGGCCCCTGATAGACGTGCGCGACACGTCGGAGGCGTTTGTCCGCGCCGTGGAGGCCGACATCAGCGTCAGCGGCGTGTTCAACGTGGCGAAGGACAACTACACGGTCGGCCAGGTGGCGGAGCGGGTCGCGGGGGCGCTGAAACGGCTCACGGGCCGGTCCACGGAGATCGAGGTGCTGCACCGCCACGACCTGCGCAACTACAAGGTGGACTGCGCCCAGGCCCGCGCCGTGCTCAGGTTCTCCCCGCAGCGCGACATCGAGGACATGGTGCTCTCCCTGCACGAGCACTGGGACGACTACGGCGACCCCGACGAGGAGCGCTACCACAACATCCGCGTCTTCAAGCGCCTGCACCCGGGTCTCGGCGCCCCCGTCTCCCTGCTGCCGGGGAAGTGAGGGCGGAAACGCCCCCTACCGTGCCTGCTTTCGCCTTCTTCCGCCGGGGCCGGCGCCGGGGGTGCGGCCGATGCCGCGGATGCGGGCCTTCATGCAGGCGTGGCACTCGCGGCCCGTCTCGGAGATGCAGGCCTTGGCGGGGTAGATCTCGTAGAGCTTCCGGTATTCCGGCGGTGTGAGGTTGGGCATGACGATGTTGGCCCCGCGCTGGAGGCCGAGTTCGCGGCCCCGGGCGAGGTTGAGCGTGGCGAGGGCGGTCGTGCTGGGGATGTTGCCCTCGGGGCAGGACAGCCGGGTGAGGGCCACCACCTTGTAGGTCATGGCCTCCGTGTTGGGCACCTGTTCGCCGTCGGGCGCGGGCATGGGCACCAGGCGGTCCACGCCGTCCACGGGCCGGTTTTCCGACAGCGGGGTCGCCGGGTGGGGGATGTAGGGCCCCACGCCGATCATGTCCAAATCCAGTTCGCCGAACGTGACGATGTCCTTCGCGAGCATGGCATAGGTCTGGCCGGGGATGCCGACCATGACGCCGCTGCCCGCCTCGTAGCCGAGTTCCCGCAGGCGGCGGAGCATCGCAATGCGGTCGGAGAGGTCTCGGCCCGGTCCGGGCGGGTGGATCATGGCGTAGAGCCGGGGGTCGGAGGTCTCGAAGCGCAGGAGGTAGCGGTTGGCGCCGGCCTCCCGCCAGGCGACGAGGTCGCCGTCGGGCCGCTCGCCGAGGCTCAATGTCACGGCCAGCCCCGTCTCCGCCTTGATGGCATGGATGAGCTCCGTCACCCATTCGCGCGTGATGCCGTAGTCCTCGCCGGACTGGAGCACCACGGTGCCGTAGCCGAACTCCCGCGCCTCGCGCGCGCAGTTCAGCACCTCCTCCCGGTCCATGCGGTAACGGGTGAGGTCCCGGTTGTCCGCGCGCAGGCCGCAGTAGCCGCATTTCCGGCAGCAGTGGCTGGAGATTTCCACGAGCCCGCGCAGGTGCACCTCATCGCCGACGTTTTCCCGGCGGACGGCGTCCGCGCGCGCCCACAGGGCCTCCAGCCGCGCGGGGTCCTCCTCGCGCAGCCAGCGCTCAATCTCTTCCAGGGAGGGTCGTTCGGGAATCATGGTTTCACCATCCTCTTCCCGTCACCCCCGCGAAAGCGGGGGCCCATGACGCGGGGGGAGGCCGTCACGTTGACCCTGGATTCCCGCGTGCGCGGGAATGACGGAACGGCGCGAGGCGCGTTGAGCCAGCCCGTGCCGTCACCCCCGCAGTGGACAACATCGCAGCACTGTCCGTCACC
>JAPXRP010000218.1:0-6744 GCA_033813475.1 Candidatus Hydrogenedentota bacterium | reverse complement strand
GCCGCCGCCGCGCCGCAGGTGGCCGCGGCCGCCCAGGCCATGCGCTTGGAGATGCCGATGCCGATGTTGACCACCTGCACCGCGCCGTGGACGGCGTAGGAGTAGGCGATCCACGGGATGATCACCAGCGCGCCGGCGTAGCCCTCGGCGGGCGCGAAGATCCGGAGCAGCTCCGGCGCGGCGCAGGTGACGCCCGTGGCGCAGAAGAACATGAGCAGGTTGAGCCAGTGGGCGGCGCGGGCGATTTCCGCCCTGCCGTCCGGGCGGAGGATCATGGCGAAGGCCGCGGGCGGCCACGAGAGCTGGATGGACTGCGTGAACAGCGCCATGAGCGTGCCGATCTTGAAGCCCAGGCTGTACGGGGCCATCTCCTCCAGCGTGAACACCTGGGCGAGGAAGTAGCGGTCCGCCACGGTGAGGATGCCCACGGTCACGCTCATGGGGATGGTCGGCAGGCCGAAGGCAAGGAGGGACCGCAGCATGCCAAAGCTGAACTCGGGCCGGAGATGGCCGCGGCACACCCACAGCGCGGCCACGGCCAGCACCGCCAGTCCGAACAGGTCGCCCCAGAGGGCGCCCGCGACGCCCTGCCCCAGCCACGCCACCAGGAAAAGGATCGCCAGCGGCCCGGCCACACCGCGCACCAGGTTCAGCAGGGAGAACAGCACGCTGCGCTCCATCGTGCGCAGGAGGGAGAGCGCCTGCTTGCCGTAGGCCGTGACGGCGGCGGAGAGAAACACGACCTGCACCAGACCGGCGTCCGCCGCGTCGCGGAAGATCATCACGGAGAGGGGCCGCGCGAAGAGAAACCCCGCGCCGACAATCAGCACATGGGCCGCCAGCACGAAGAGGAGGCCCGTGCTGAAAACCCGGCCGCGCTCCTTCTCCGACGCGTGGTCGTGGTAGATGCGGACCACCGCCGGGCTCATGCCGAGGTCCAGCACGGGGAACAGCAGGATCAGCGTCGTCGTGCAGAGGTCCCACTTGGTGAAGGCCTCGGGCGTGAAGATGCGGGTGAACAGCGGCACCAGCAGGAAGGCCACGCCCCGGTTCAGGATCAGCCCGGCCATGTAGACGGCCGTGTGGACCAGGGTGGACGAAAAGCGGCTCATGCGGGGGCACCGTCGGCGGCTTCGCTTACGGCCCCCGGCTCTGGTTCCGCCCGGAGGAACACCAGCGCGAACCCGACGGCGTAATAGAGGACGATCATGCCCGAGACCCACGCGGGCTCGTAGCAGTAGTGCGCCATGGTGCAGAGGTATCCGGCGAACAGCCCCACGGCCACGGGCTCATGGGCGCGCGCAACATGCCGTATCCGCCGCAGGAAATGCAGCGCGAAGGAGGCGTGCAGGGCCAGGAACAGCCCCAGCCCGACGGGCCCGGTCTGGTAGAGCATGTCGAGGAAAATGTTGTGGGTTGTCCCCTGGATGATGAGGAAGATCCCCGCCGTGGTCTTCTTCGGGTAGGAAAGCGGATCGCCCAGCCCCCTTCCGAGGAGGGGGTGCTCCGCGTAGCGCGACAGCGCCTCGCGGTAGGCGTAGTACCGCGTGTCCTCGTCGGACACCAGCGGCATGCCGAAGGTTGTCAGGCGCTCCTGAAACATGAACATGACGTGGCCGACCCGGTCGGACAGGGCGAAGAAGAGCGCCGCGGTCCCCGCGACCAGGATCACCCCCACCAGCGCCAGGCGCAGGACGATCCCCGCAATGCCGCGCCCCCGGTTGCGCGCCGTAATCACCACGGCGAGCGCGGGCGCGAGCAGCGCCTGGGCGATGCCCATGCGCCAGCCGCTGAAGCACATGAGGCCCGCCGTGGCCGCCGCGAAGGCCAGGGCCGCCAGCTTGAGCGGGCGCGGCCGCTCGGCCAGCAGGAAGGCGGTGAGATAGGCGAGCAGCAGCGCCAGACTGACAATCTCGTCGTCCGCCAGCAGGCGCGGGAAGATGTTGATCTCGTCGTTCGGGTAGAAATACCGGCCCGTCACCAGCCGGAACAGCCCGAAGAGGAACGCGACGCCGCACCCCCCGATCAGGGCCAGCTTCACGCCCTCCAGATGCCTGCGCCGCGTGGCGAGGCACAGCGGCGGCAGCAGGGCCCAGGAGTAGATGAAGAAACGGCGGAAGTCGCCCAGGACATCCTTGATCTCGCAACCGTTCATGACGCCTGTGGCCATGGACACCACGCCCCAGCCCGTCAGCGCCGCCAGCAGGAGCACCACCCGGCGCTCCCCCCGCTCCAGGGAGAACAGCGTCGGTTTTTTCCCGAGCGCGGCGGTCACGAAGGTGAACAGAACCGCGGCGCCCACGAGGTAAAGCAGGAAGTCCCCCCCGTAGAAGCGGAATCCCCCCGCGCGCAGGGGGTGGAAGTTCATGGGCGTGCGCAGGCCCAGGGCCGCGCCGAAAAAGGCGATGGACACCCACGGGGCGGCAGGCAGGAGCACCACGGCCGCCGCGCCCGCCAGACCCGCCAGCAGCAGCATCTCGCTCGAGAGTCCGGCCAGCACCGCCAGCACCGAGGCCGCCGCCAGTCCCGCAAGCAGCATTCCCGCCTGATACGGAGAGGCGGCGGCGCTGTCTCTGGTGTCGGGCATCGGGCGGCGGTCTCCGGGGTTGCGGTGTGGAGCGGTTTACTGCGCGGACAGCATACCAAGCCGCCGGGGGGGCCGCAACAGCGCGCCGGGGCCGGTCACAGCGGCTTTCGGTGCAGCAGCACCAGGCCGCCGCATTCCAGATCCCGCCGGTCGCAGGAACGAAACGGGCCGGCGACCGGCACCCCGGAGATGTCCACCGTCTGGACGTCCTCCTCCAGCAGCTCCAGGCCCGCATTCTCAAACAGCCTGAGCCACTCTTTTCGCTGTATTCTGTTGATATACTGCACGCGGTTGTTCAGCGCCGTGTTCCACACCCTGTCGCTGTAGCGCAAATAGTTTTTCTCGGAGACGGAGCGGTCATACTGCTGCAGATGGTCCCGGATGTTGATGGAGTTGAATGCGTACCCCCCGGGCTTCAGCGCGCCGGCAATTCCCTTCGCGACGCCTTCCGCAATGCCCGCGTCCACATGCTCAAGAACCCCCGCGCTGATCACCAGATCGAAGGAGCCGTCCGCCAGTTCCCCCAGCATCCCCGTCTCGTTGATGGTGTACTCGAAGCCGAGCGCCCCGTAGAGCTCCTCCCAGGAGGAGGAGGCTTTGATCTTGGCGAGGGCCGACCGGGCGCGAGACAGGGAGCGTTCATCCAGCCCCAGGGAGTCCGCCATCCGGTCAAGCTGTCCGAAGTAGTTCTGCAGCGCGTCAAACTGGCGGTTGTCCCATACGTCAAAGAGCACCCCGCTTGTCCCGTAGAACAGATGGGTTGCAATCGCCTCCCAGTGAAACCACCCGGTGCCCACCTCCAGAACCCGTCCGCCGTCCTTCAGCACCCCGTTCCGCTCGAAGGTTTCCCGCATGCGCCGCAGGCGGGCCGGATAATTCGCCGGCAGCTTTCCGGTGGCCCGCTTTCGGCCGCCGACGACGTTTCCCAGGGCCCGGTACAGTCTCCGCGTCAGTGCGTTGCAGGAAAAGGCCTTCAGAGCGGCGGCCGCAGCGTAATATTTCAGCATAACACCACCCTTTCTTCCGGCCCCCGGGCCCGCCGGCCGCGCCCTGGTCTCTTCAGGCCGCCCGGCCTAGGCGACGTTCCTGCCGCCCGCATCGAAGGCGTCCATGAGGGCTGCGCGGTCCACGGAACCCGTCCGCGACCGCGGAATCTCCGGCAGCAGCACCACGCTGACGGCGGGGGCCACGGCCGGAAAGTGTTCGGCCACATAGGCCGCCAGCTTTTCCCGTTTTGTCTTCGCGCCGGGCGCCAGCACCACAAAGGCGACCAGCCCGCCCGCCTCTTCATGGCGGGGCAGCACGCAAACTTCCGCAACGGAGGGGTGGCTGATAAAGTACTCGCCCACCTCGTTGATTATGGGGGTCATCGTCAAACTCCTGTGGAAAGGCGCCCCAAGGGCGCGCAGGCAATCAGTGTAGGGCTCCATTATCCCCCCTTTGCCCCTTCCGGCGCAAATCGGACCGGAAAACCCCGTTCCGTGCGGAGAGTGCGGCCGCCCGAGGGGGGGCACTCAGCGCGGGGGCGCGCCCCACGAGAACGATTTGGGCGCGTCGGGAAAGAGCAGACGGCTGAACGCCTCGCCGCGCGGTTTGCCGAAAAACACGAAGTCGGCGAAGTCCAGCAGGGCGGCCCAGTCCCGGGGCTCCTCGTCGTGTCCGCCATCGCGGTGCCACAGGGCTGCCTTGTCGCCCGCGCCGAGGAACTCGAACACCGGCAGCGCCGCCAGCAGGGTCTGCTGGGTGCCTTCGGGGTTCGCCCAGCGGTCCTCCAGCCCGATCACGTCCAGCAGCGCGCGCGGTGCCACCAGCGCCTTCAGGAAATGCTGGTCGAAGGGCAGGTGGTCCTCCCTCTTGACAAACCCGCGCAGGCGCGGGGAAAACCAGTAGTGGAAACGGTCGGGCCGGGTGATGAAGTCCAGCGTTTCCACGCCCTTGGGCTGGATGCGGAAGGAGCCCGAGCCGCCCGCGCCGGAGGCGTGCGGCGCCGTCAGGGCGAACCGCCCGTCAAGCGCGCCCGCGAGCAGGGCGGCCTTGCCGCAGCGCGAGTGGCCGGTGACGGCCATTTTGGACAGGTCCATGTCGCCCCGCGTGGCCAGATAGTCAGCCACGCGCATGGCGCCCCAGGCCCACATTGCCAGGCTCGCGCCGTCGCTCTCGGGATAGAAAGGATAAATCCCCGCCGACCGGTCGTCCTTGTCATTGTCCACGTCATGGTAATCAAAGCCCGCGAAGGCGTACCCGCGCGCGATCACCTGCCGCGCCGTCTCCTCGTTGTGCTTCCCGTACACCGGGTTCACGGCCACCACGACCGGGAATTTCGGCCCGCCCTCCGTGGGAACGATCACCCCGGCGCGCATCGCGAAGCCGTCCTTGCCGTTCATGCGCAGCACAAACTCATGCACCCGCGCCTTTCCATCGAACGCGTTGCGGACCGTCTCGTTCTCCACCGCCATGGAATCGGGCGCGGGGGGCGGGGTCCCGTAGGCGTAATGCAGCAGCATCCCCTGAATCTCGGCGCGGCGCGTTGCCCATTCTTCACGCGTGGCCACACGGTGGCCGTCGCGCAGGAGGAAGGGGTCGGGCAGTTCCCCCAGCACCGGCAGCTGGTCCGGCTCCGGAAAGGCGGCTGGGGTGTCGGCTGCCGCCCAGGCGGCCAGGCAGCCAAGAAGTGCCGGCACAAGCCAAAGAGTCCGCATTTTCATGCTCCAGCCGCCCCTTCCTTGCAGCGGAAGAGGGGCCATTCGGAACGTAGGATGCCGCCGGGGGACCCGTTCTCCCGCGCGCCCGCGTCTTATGGTACAATACTCCCGACATGCGGCATCCCTCCGAAGGGTGCGCACCCGCAGGCTGCTGTGGGGGCGACCAGGTTTCGACGGGGGTGGATGAAGCATGGGCTGCGTGCCGAGGACCCGCTGGCCTCGTAAAAAGCGGGAACCACATAACTGCGAACAACAGTTACGCTCTCGCCGCCTAAATAAAGGCGACGCGCCCCCTCCGCGACTGTCCGCTAGCGGATACGGGGCGCCAACTAGCGGACCTCAAGCCGGGGGGTGGCGATGACCCGGTGCGAGTAGCAGTCGCCTAGCGAAGCGGAAAAGCGTGTCTGACGCGTCTCCGCCGGGCGAATCACCAAAGGACAGACTACGCACGTAGACGCCCATGTGGAAGCACCTTCGGACGCGGGTTCGATTCCCGCCGCCTCCACCATTGCCTTGAATGCAACGACGCCCTCCCGGGCAGCCGGCCCGGGGGGGCGTTTTGCGTTTCGGCCTTTCCCCGCTCCTGCCGCGCCTTGATGTCGGAGCCGTGACAGGCGCACAGTACTCAGACGTGCCCGGCGGTTGAGGCTTCCAAATCTGGAGGGACGGACATGCCGATTCGGTGTCTAATGCGATGCGCCGCCATACTGGCCCTGCTTGGAACCGCGCCGGCACTGCCGGCCGCGGCCGACGCCGCTTCGGAGTATCGCTGGGTCAAGATTACCCTGGAGGCCCCGTTCGCGCCGCGTGACGGCGCCGGCGCCCTGGTGTACAAGGACCGGATGTGGCTCATCGGCGGCTGGAACAATCTGGACAAGGCCTATTTCCCGCGCGCCTGCGTCAATGATGTCTGGAGCACAGCCGACGGCGCGGCCTGGGTCATGGAACGGCCGAACACCTTCGGCAGGCCGGAGTTTGATGCCGCCCGCGAGTGGGAGGGCCGCCACACCGCCGGGTACGTTGTCTTTCAGGGGAAGATGTGGATCGTGGGCGGCGACCCGCTGCAGGGCCACTACCAGAATGACGTGTGGAACTCGGCGGACGGGAGAAACTGGACGCAGGTGAACCGGGGGGCGCCGGTTCCCTGGGGCCCGCGGGTCCTCTTTCACACGCTGGTCTTCGGGAACAAAATCTGGGTGATGGGCGGGCAGACCACCCCGCAGTTTGCCCCGGCGGCCGAGCAGTTTTACAACGACATCTGGAACTCTGAAGACGGGATTCATTGGAACCGGGTGGTTCCGGAGGGGGAGCACTGGTGTCCGCGCGGCCTGATCGGCGGACAAGCCGTCTTCAAGGACCGCATGTGGATTCTGGGCGGGGGCACCTACGACACGCCCGCCGTCCCGGAACGCCGGTTCTTTAATGACGTGTGGAGCTCCCCGGACGGCGTTTCGT
>JAPXRP010000217.1:0-6769 GCA_033813475.1 Candidatus Hydrogenedentota bacterium | reverse complement strand
TCCAGGAGCCTGCGGGCCGCCTCGCCGCCGCCGTCCACGCGGAACGAGAAGACCCCGCTGCATCCGGTCATCTGGCGTTTGGCCAGGTCATGCTGCGGGTGGCTCTCCAGCCAGGGATGCAGCACGGCGGACACCCTGGGGTGCGCCTCCAGGAAGCGGGCGACGGCCAGGGCGTTGCGGTGGTGCGCCTCCATGCGCAGGGGCAGGGTCTTGAGCCCGCGCAGCACCAGGAAGCAGTCAAAGGGGGACTCGGAAGTGCCGAGGGTGTTCTGCAGCACGGCGATGCGCTGTCCCAGCGCCTCGTCGCGCGTGACCAGGGCGCCGCCGACCACATCGGAGTGGCCGTTGATGTACTTCGTCGTCGAGTGCAGGACGATGTCAATGCCCAGTTCCAGGGGCCGCTGGAAATAGGGGGAGAGGAAGGTGTTGTCGCAGAGCGTGGTCACGCCGCGCTCCCGGGCGATTTCGGAGACGGCCGCCAGGTCCAGCAGGTTCATCATGGGGTTGGTGGGCGTCTCGGTCCAGATGAGCCGCGTCTCGGGGCGGATCGCCGCGCGCAGCCGGTCCGGGTCGCGCAGGTTCACGAACTCCGCGCGGATGCCGTGGCTCGCGGCGAAGGTGGTCATGATGCGGTAGGTGCCGCCGTACAGGTCGTCGTGGACGATCACATGGTCCCCCGCCGAGAGCAGTCCGAGGGCCGTCGTCTCGGCGGCCATGCCCGTGCAGAAGGCGAAGCCCCGGGCGCCGCCCTCCAGTTGGGCGAGGCAGGACTCCAGCGCCGCGCGGGTCGGGTTGCCCGAGCGCGTGTAGTCATAGGTGTTGGGATCGCCAAAACCCCTGAAGGCGAAGGTCGAGACCTGGTAGATGGGCTGCATGACGGCGCCAAAGGCCGGGTCGGGCCCGTGTCCGGCGTGGATGGCCAGCGTTTCAAACTTCATCGGCGTGCTCCTTGCGTTGGGGCGGGATGAAAAGAACCCCCGGAACCGCCTGCGGGCCATTCCGGGGGCGGGAGTGTCTGCTAGAAACTGTCGGAGGTGTCCAGGGTGCCCGTGGTCGCCCCCGCCTCGCGGCTCGTGATGTGGGGGCCCGTGAGCATGTCGCGGTAGGCCATGCCCGGGCCGACCATGGGGTAGACAAAGGCGTTCTTGTCGGTCATGACCTCGAGGAAGGCGGGCCCGTCGAATTTCACGAAGGCCTCGAGGGCCTCCTGCAGCTCGTCGTAGCCGGTGACGCGGCGGGCGAACTTGAACCCGTCGGCCTCGGCGGCCTTGACGAAGTCCTTCTGGTGCAGCGCCTTGTCGGTGCCCGAGAAGCGGCCGTCGAAATAGAGGGACTGCCACTGGACGACCATGCCGTCGCCGAGGTTGTTCAGCAGGAGCACCTTCACGGGCACCTCGTAGGTGGTGGCGGTCTCCATCTCGCCGATGTTCATGCGCAGGCTGCCGTCGCCGTCCACGTCAATCACGAGCTTGCCCGGGCAGGCGAACTGCGCGCCGATGGCGGCGGGCAGGCCGAAGCCCATGGTGCCCATGCTGCCCGAGGTCAGCCAGGTGCGCGGCTTGTGGAAATCCATGTACTGGGCCGCGAACATCTGGTGCTGGCCGACGCCGGTGGTGATGACGGCGTCGCCCTTGGTGATCTTGTTGAGGGCCTCCAGCACCGCCTGCGGCTGGATCAGCCCGCTCTCGCGGTTGAAACCCTGCGGATGCGCCGCCTTCAGGCGCGCCACATGCTCCAGCCATTTCGCGTTGTCGGGCTTGTGGTCCTTCCCCGCGTCCAGCAGGGCGCGCAGGGAGGGGGCGGCGTCGCCGACATGCCGCCAGTCCGCCCGCCGCACCTTGCCGATCTCGGCGGCGTCTATGTCAATGTGGGCGACCACGGCGTTCTTCGCGAACTCGCGGGGCACCCCGGCCACGCGGTCGTCAAAGCGCGCGCCGACGCAGATGAGCATGTCGCAGTCGTCCACGGCGTAGTTGCCGTAGGCCGTGCCGTGCATGCCGAGCATGCCCAGGCACAGCGGGTCCGTCGTGTCCACGGCGCCGATGCCCATGAGGGTCGTCACGGCGGGGATCTGGAACTTCTTCATGAACTTGCGCAGGATTTCCGACGCGCCGGAGACGACGGCGCCGCCGCCGACGTAGAGCAGGGGGCGCTTCGCGCGCTTGAGGAGGCGGAAGAACTCGCGGGAGACCTCCCTGGGCATGTCGGACTCCGTGACCCGCGCGAGGCGCTCCTGGTAGCCCGCCAGCGGCAGCATGCCCTCGCCCCTGAAGACGCCCTGCCAGTTCTGCACGTCCTTGGGCAGGTCCACCACCACGGGGCCGGGACGCCCCGTGCGGGCGATGAAGAAGGCCGTGCGCATGGTCTCCTCGATTTTTGACTCGTCCTTCACGAGAAAAACGTGCTTCGCGCAGGCGCTCATGATGTTGAAGACCGGCGCCTCCTGGAAGGCGTCCGTGCCGATGGCGGGGCGGGCCACCTGGCCGCAGATGAGGACCATCGGGACCGAGTCCGCCATGCAGTCGCGCACGGGCGTGACGCTGTTGGTGGCGGCCGGGCCCGAGGTCACCAGCGAGACCCCGACCCTGCCGCTGGCGCGGGAGTACCCCGCGGCCATGAATCCGGCGCCCTGCTCGTTTGCGGGCACCACGAGGTTGATGCCCTTTTCGGGGTGCGACCGGTTCCAGCGGAAAACGGCGTCATAGGTGGGAAGGATGGCCCCGCCGCTGTATCCGAAAATGGTGTCCACCCCCTCGTCCGCCAGCACCTGGATGACCATCTCCGCGCCCGTCATCGGGGCGCCGGCCATCGGGTGTTTTCCTGACTTCCTTGGTGCGTTCATGGTCTTCAAGGCTCCTGTGTTCCGGAAGGCTCCGGAGGTCTGCTTCCTTCGGGCCGGGCGCCGGCGGGGCTGGCCCGCCGGTTTCCCGGATATGGAAAAGCGCGAGCGCCCGGGTCTGCAACGGCGCTCGCGCTTGCGTTTCCTGTGTCGCGGGGGCCGGGATTACTCGGCCGGCTCCGCGTCGCGCGCCGCGTCGTCCGCGGGCGTCTCGTCTACGCCTGACACGGGGGTCTCCCCGGCCCCGGCGTCCTCGGTCCCGGCCTCCTGCGCGGCGGCCTTGGCGGCCTCCTCGGCGCGGTCCGCGGCCTTGGCCGCCTCCACGCGGCTGACGGCCATCATCAGCTCGTGCGCCACGTCCTCAAGGCTGCGCCCCGCCTGGATCATGCCCGCGGGGACCGCGCCGCGCATGGCCGCGCCGACGTCAACGGACCCTCCGCCGCTCTGGCCGTAGTCGGACAGGTTGCCCTGCTCGATGTCGCGGTGGTACTCGCGGACGCTCAGGCCGATCTTGCGGTCCACGGGGCTGATGTTGATGACCTTCGCCATCACCTTGTCCCCGACCTTCAGGACCTCCTCGGGCTTCTGCACGCGGTCGCCGGAAAGCTCGCTCACGTGGATCAGCCCCTCGATGCCGTTCATCAGGCGGGCGAAGGCGCCGAAGCTGACCAGCTTCGCGATCTCCACCTCGACATGGGCGCCGACCGGCAGGTCCTTGATGACCTCAAGCCACGGATCCTGCATGAGCTGCTTGAGCCCCACGCTGATCTTCTCGTTCTCGGGGTCAATGTTCAGCACCTGCACCTCGACCTCCTGGCCCTTCTCCAGCACTTCGACCGGATTCGTGACCTTCTTGGTCCAGGACATGTCGCTGACGTGCAGGAGGGCGTCAATCCCGTCCTCGATCTGCACAAAGGCGCCGTAGTCCGTCAGGTTGCGCACCACGCCCCGGACGCTGGAGCCGACCGGGTACTTCTCCGAGAGCTGCTTCCAGGGGTTCGGCTGCGTCTGCTTGATGCCCAGCGCGATCTTCTCCTCCTTGCCGTCAACGCTGAGGATCATCACGAAGACCTCCTCGTCGAGCTGGAGAATCTCGTTGGGGTGGCGCACGCGCCGCGTCCAGCTCATCTCGCTGACGTGGACCATGCCCTCGATCCCGTCCTCAAGCTGCACGAACGCGCCGTACTCCGTCATGCTGACCACGCGGCCGCGCACGATGGAGCCGACCGGGTACCGGTCCTCGGCCGTGAGCCAGGGGTTCTCGGACTTCTGCTTCAGGCCCAGGCTGATGCGCTCGGTCTTCGGGTCGAAGGTCAGCACCTTCACCTCGATCTTCTGCCCGACCTGGAGCATCTGCGACGGGTGCTTCACCCGGCCCCAGCTCATGTCGGTCACGTGCAGCAGGCCGTCAATGCCGCCCACGTCCACAAACGCGCCGAAGTCGGTGATGTTCTTCACCTCGCCCTCGATCAGCGCGCCCTCGTGGATCGTCTCCAGCAGGCGCCGCTTCTCGTCCGCCCGCTGCTCTTCGAGCAGTTTCCGGCGGCTCACCACCACGTTGCGGCGGCGGCGCGTCAGCTTGATGATCTTGAACTCCATCTTCTCGCCGATGAACTTGTCCAGGTCGCCCGTCGGGCGGAAGGTCAGCTGGCTGGCCGGCATGAACGCGTCAATGCCCACGTCCACCTTCAGGCCGCCCTTCACCCGCCGCGTGATCACGCCCTCGATCACGCCGTCCTGGTCGTACACCTCCTGCACGTGCTCCCAGTTCTTGATGCGGTCCGCCTTGATCTTCGAAAGAACGGGCATCCCCATCTCGTTCTCGGGCTCGTCAATGTAAAAGTCGTATTCGGCCCCCACCTCGATCTGCTCGCCCGGGGAAAACTCCGTGCTCGGAACAATCCCCTCGCTCTTGTAGTGGATGTCCACCAGCGCACGGTCGTCCGTCAGGTCCACCACACGGCCCCGGACCACTTCGCCTTCGCGGAAATTCTGGGGGGTCTCGCCCAGCAGCGCGTCCATGTTATTGGCCGCCAACTGCTGCTCAAGCTCCTCCGCCAGATCCGGCTGGACGTACGAGACGCCCTGTTTCATCACCTGTTTTTTGCTCATTGCCAACATGCTCCTTTGGAAAAAAATTAACCGCAGAACGCGGCGGGGAGGCATTCTACCAAGTGGCCGCCGGAAGTGTCAAACTTTGCAGAATCATAGATTTCCGACGAAGAACGCCCTTCCGGGGGGGGGCGGAGTCGCCGGGAGCGGCGCGCATTTTGCGGGGCCCGCCGGCCAATGTTTTTCGAGAAACCGTCATCAGCCACGCGGGAATAGGGGGACGGTCTGCCGGACACAGAATCGCCGGGAACCCCGCACCGGCGCGAAATCTTTGAGTTGGATACTTGTCGCCGGGGTTGGCGCACACAGGGGGGGGCCGGGGGGATTGTTGCTCCCCCCCCCCGCCTGCCCCCTATGATTTGGGGATATTCACCGGCTGAACGCCTTTTCGGAAAAACCCTGACCCGTGGAGCCTCAAGACATGCGCCGCTCATTGCCCGCCCTCCTCGCGTTGCTTGTGTCCATCTTTGCCCTGTCGCCGTCGGCCCCGGCCGGCGAAACGACCGCCGAGCCGTGGTACAACCGCCTGCTGGTCGGCATGGAGGTCGGCCCCACGGGGGCGCAGTTCGGTTCTGACCCCTCGGACGTGAAGTATGCCGAGAAGTTTTCGGGCACGGACATCGTGGCGGCGCAGCTCGCCACGGGGTCGCAGTACATCGTCATCTGGGCCAAAGACGGCGAGTACGCCTACTACGACTCCAAGGTGGCCCCGAAATGTCCGGGACTCGGCGACCGGGACGTGCTCCGGGAGACCGTGAAGGCGGCGAAGCCCCACAACCTGCCGGTCATCGTGTACTGCGTGGTGCAGGCGGGGGGCTACCCCCTCCGGCAGCATCCCGAGTTCAAAATGCGGGACGTCGAGGGCAAGACGATTGAGCGGGTCTGCCTGAACTCCGGGTTCATGGGCCATCTCAAGGACCTGGTGGACGAGATGCTGGCTTACGGCATCCAGGGATTCCACATTGACATGCTGGACCAGGGCTTCGGCCCGCCCTACGGCTGCTGGTGCGACAACTGCCGCGCGCGGTTCGAGAAGGACTACGGCAAACCCATGCCGACCTCCATTTCCTGGGACGAGGCCTGGGACCGCATGCTGGAGTTCCGCTACAACACCTGCGAGCGCTTCCAGCGCGAGATTCTCGCCCACATCAAAGAGCGCCAGCCGGACTGCTCCGTGGACTTCAACTACCACGGCAACCCGCCCTTCTCCTTCGAGATCGGCCAGCGGCCCGTGCAGCACGCCCACATCGGCGACTTTGTCACAGGCGAATGCGGCGCGTGGGGCTTTGGCGCCCTCAGCCCGAGTTTCGAGGCGCTCTTCGTGCGCGGCACCGACCCCGCCGCGCCGTTCCAGGTGGTGATCCAGCGCGGGGTGCGGATGTACCACGACCAGACCACGCGCCCGCTGGAGGACATGCGCTGGGAGATGTTCAGCCTGCTCATGCACGGCGCGCAGGTGACCATCGTGGACAAGACCCCCTTCGACGGGAGCCTGGACCGCGTGGCCTATGAGCGCTACGGCGCCCTCTTCCGCGAGGCCCTCGCCAAGCAGGAGCATTTCGGGCGGCAGCACCGGCCCCTGGCGGATGTCGGCCTCTTCTTCTCCCACCGCACGCGCGACTGGTACGCCCGCGAGACCCCGCGCAAGTACTTCGACCCCGTCTACGGCGCCCATGAGGCCGTTGTGCTAGGGCACCTCCCGGCGGAGTTTGTCTTCGACGAGCGCCTCACCCTGGAACGCCTGCGCCGCCACCGCGTGGTCTACGCGCCGGGCGCGGCCATCCTGGAACCCGAGACAGTCGCCCTGCTGGAGGACTA
>JAPXRP010000216.1:0-6773 GCA_033813475.1 Candidatus Hydrogenedentota bacterium | reverse complement strand
CCGCGGATGCGCTCCAGGTCGGCGCGGAAGTAGCGGCGGGCGGCCGCGCCCTCCAGGCGCGAGGGGAGCGAGGTGATCATGACGGGCACGGGGCCGCGCCAGAGGTCCGCCACGTTCTGCATGGTGTCGCAGGTGTGGGCGAACACGGCGACGGAGAGGAAGTCATACTCGCCGGAGCGCGACGCGTGGAGCGCGCTGCGCGCGAAGCTGCACGCGTAGGGCTGGAGCACCTCGTCCGCGCGGCCCGTTTCCCCGCAGTGGCCGAAGACGCGCACGGGCAGGTAGCCCGCGGCGTGGAAAATCTCCTGGGGGGAGTAGGAGCAGAAGAAGCCCGCCACCGGACGCCCCCCGGCGGCGGCCCGCCGCGCGGTCGCGTAGTAGTCCGCGCACACGGCGGCGAAGGGTTCCATGAGCAGTCTCGTCTGGTCGGGCATGTTTCTCTCTCCCTGTGGCGCGCCTTCAGCGGGAGCCGGTCAGCGCCTTGAACGCCGTGATTCCGGGCGTCCCGCGCCCTTGTTAAGAACCCGCACGTCATAGCTGTCCCCGGCGAGGAAGACATCCATGTCCGTGAGCCATTGACTGATCGAAATGGTGCCGCCCCGGTGCAGGGTGTGCGGGTCGTCCTCGTAGATGAAGTAGACCACATAGTTGCCGCGGTTCACCTTTGTGGAGCGGCTGCCGCCGGGGGGGATTGTCATCCGGGCCCCGCCCTCGTCCGAGACGACGGCCACGTCGGCCTCCACCCCGGCGGTGTTCGTCACCCGGATTTCGTAGGACCCCTCGCGCAGGCGGTGGCTGAACTTCGGGAGCTGCGCCTTCGGCTTGTAGGAGCGGCCCGCGTTCGGGTCGCCGCTTTCCGCCTCCCGCTGGCGGCGGCTGGCGCCGCTCACACGGACCCGGGGCGCCCGTTCCGCCGAAATGGAGGTGGAGACCGGCCGGGAGGCGGGGGCCGCCCGGGTCTCCGTCTCCTCCGCGGCGGGCGGCTCTTCGACGATTTCCGGGGCGGATTCGGCGTCCGGGGCGGCTTCGTCCCCGGCCGGCTCTCCCTGCTGGACGAAGGACCCGCTCTTGCGGACCAGTTTCCCGTCCTCAAAGCGCGCGGTCACGCTGGACCCGCGGCCGTCGCTCCACCGGTAGATGGCGACGCTCTTTCCGTCCGCCGATTCGGTCAGGGGCTGTCCCTCGGCGCCCAGCACCTCCAGCACCTCCTGCAGCGACATGCCCTCGCGGACCTGCCCGAAAAGCTCCTGGTCCACCACCAGGTCCTCGTCCGAAACCTTCGGCCGGTCCTGCTCCGGGTCAATGAGGGTCTTGCGGGAGAGATGCCCGTCCTCGAAGCGCGCCAGAAAACTCAGGCCCTTCTCGTTCCAGCGGTAGACGGCGTTGTTCCCCCGGGCCCCGGCGATCAGCACGGTCGGCTGCCCGATCACCTCGGAGACCTCCTGCATCGTCATGCCCTCCCGCACGGACTGGAGGGCGTCCAGCGTGAGCGCGGGCTCCGGGTCGGCCTGCGCGGCGGGGGGCGGGGCCGTGTCGGGCACCGGGGCCGGGCTGGCCGGACTCTGCGCGGGAGAGGGGAGGGGGGTGGCCGGTGTCTGGGCCGCCGGCGCCGGCGCGGGGCTGGCGGGGCTCTGGACGGCGGGCGCGGCCCCCTCCTTCGGTTGTGCCCCCCCGCAGGAGGAGAAACACCCGGGAACCGTCAGCATCGCCGCAGACGCGAAGAGAAACAGCACTCTCCCGCAAAGCCGGAAGCCTGGGAGCGTGTCATGCCTCATCGCGCGTGTTCCTTCGGTCGGGGCCGCCCTCGGCCACCCCCCTAGTATCCAATGCGGCGCGCGGATTTGCAAGCCCGAAGGGGTGGAAATCACAGGTCCGCGCCCCCGCCAAACAGAACGCGCCCCCGCCGCCGAAGGGCGACAGGGGCGCGGAAGGGTCCGGGGGATCAGAGGCCGCGGGCCGCGAAGATCGGGGCCAGCACCAGCGCGATCACGCACATGAGCTTGATGAGGATGTTGATGGAGGGGCCGACGGTGTCCTTCAGCGGGTCGCCGACCGTGTCGCCGACCACGGCGGCCTTGTGGGCGTCGGAGCCCTTGCCGCCGAAGTGGCCTTCCTCGATGTACTTCTTGGCGTTGTCCATCGCGCCGCCGGAGTTGGCGGTCTGGATGCCGAGCATCACGCCCGTGGCGATGGCGCCCACGAGCATGCCGGCCAGGCCCTCGGCGCCGAGGGGCGAGAAGCCGATGACCACGGGGGCCAGGATCGCCATGCCGCCGGGGACCAGCATGCCGCTGATGGCGCCCTGCGTCGCGATGCTGACGCACTTCGTGCTGTCCGGGATCACGCCCTCCTTGCCTTCCTTCAGGCCGGGGATCTCGCGGAACTGGCGGCGCACTTCCTGGATCATCGTGTCGGCGCACTTGCCCACCGCGTTGAACAGCTTGGAGGAGAAGTAGAAGGGAAGCATCGCGCCGATGAGCAGGCCCGCGAGGATCTGCGGATCGGCGATGCTGACGTGCTTGAGCTTGGCGCTGAGGATGAAGGCGCTCAGCAGGCCGATGGCCGCGAAGGCCGCCGAGCCGATGGCGAAGCCCTTGCCGATGGCCGCCGTGGTGTTGCCCACCGCGTCCAGATTGTCCGTGATCTCGCGGACCTTCGGGTCCAGGTGCGCCATTTCGGCGATGCCGCCCGCGTTGTCCGCGATCGGGCCGTACGCGTCCACGGCCACGACCATGCCCGTCGTCGCCAGCATGCCCAGGGCCGCGATGGAGACGCCGTACACGCCGGCGACCTTGTAGGCCAGCACGACCGCGATGGCCAGCACGATCACCGGGATGCCTGTGGAGGCCATGCCGACCGCCGTGCCGTCCGTCACCGCGATGGCCGGGCCGGTCTGGCAGCGCTCCGCCAGGCGGCGGACCGGCTTGTACTTGCCGGAGGTGAAGTATTCGCTGACGAACCCGACGACGCCGCCCGAGAGCACGCCGATGACGCAGGCGTGGGCCGGGCCGAAGGCGCTGTACTCGACGCCGTCAAGCGTGAAGCCGGTGCCCTTCATGGCCGCGTAGACATACACGCCGACGGCCGCGAGGATGGCACTCACATAGGTGCCCATCATCAGGGCGCTCTGCGGGTTGTTCTGCGCGAACTTCTTGACGTACATGACGCCGACGATGGACGCCAGCGTGCCGATGGCCGCCGCCATGAACGGGAAGGCCTTGAGGTATTCGGGGAAACCGGCGCCCATCTGCGTGGCGACAACGGCCGCCACGGCCAGGCACGCGATGATGGACTCGACGTAGGACTCGAGAAGGTCGGCGCCCAGGCCGGCCACGTCGCCCACGTTGTCGCCCACGTTGTCCGCGATCACCGCCGGGTTGCGCGGGTCGTCCTCGGGGATCCCCGCCTCGACCTTGCCCACCAGGTCCGCGCCCATGTCGGCGCCCTTGGTGAAGATGCCGCCGCCGGAGCGGGCGAACAGCGCGACGAGCGAGGCGCCCATGGCGTAGCCGTTGACGATGTTCGGGTCGCCCGCGAACAGCTTGTAGACGATGACGAGGCCGATCATGGCGATGCCGACCACGCCCAGACCCATGACCGCGCCGCCGGAGATGGCGATGTCCAGCGCGGCCTTCACCCCGCCGCTCTCGGCCGCCGCCGCCGTGCGCGCGTTGGAGCGCGTGGCGATGTACATGCCCAGCACGCCCGCGCAGCAGCTCGCCACCGCGCCGGCCGCGAAGGCCACGCCGGTGTGCCAGTTCAGGCCGAACTCGGGCTTCACCATGCCGACAAGCACGAACAGCACAAAGATGACGGCCACGAAGCTGAACACCCACTGGTATTCCTTCTTCAGGAAGGCCGCCGCGCCCTTCTGCACCTCGCCGGACAGGAACGCCATGCGCTCGTTGCCCTGCGGCTTGCCCAGCACGTAGCGGGCGAGGTACGCCACGAAGAGGAGCGCCAACACGGCGCACAACCCAGACGCTTTCAAGAACATGTCAAGTCTCCTTCCGGTTGGGAACCACACACCGTCTGTTGAAAAAAACACACGCAACCCCGCCGCTCCGGCGGAGTCCAACTCACCAGACCGATCAGGCGGGCTCCGCGCCCGCCGCCCGCAGCGCCTCGCGCGCCGCCCGCTGCGCCGCCTCCTTCTTGGACCGTCCGCACCCCCTGCCGGCGGCGCGCCCGTCCACCACCACCTCGACCTCAAACTCCTTGCAGTGGTCCGGCCCTTCGGCGGAAACCACCTCAAACCGCGGCAGGCCCAGCCCCGCCGCCTGGCAGAACTCCTGCAGGCGGGACTTGCAGTCCCGCGCCTCGCCGTCCGCGCCCGCGCGGGCAAGCTCCCTGCGGAACGCCCGCTTCACCAGCGCCTCCGCCGTCCGCCAGCCGCGGTCCAGATACACGGCCCCGATCAGGGCCTCCAGACAGTCCGCCAGCAGGGAAACCCGCTGCCGCCCGCCGGAAATCTCCTCACCGCGCCCCAGCAGGATCAGGGGCGCAATGTCGAGCGCCTCCGCCACCCGCGCCACCGTTTCCCGGTTGACCATGCCGGCCCGCATGCGGCTGTACTCGCCCGGTGTTTTTCCCGGGACCTTGTCCACAAAATGGTGGGCCGCCGCGAGCCCCAGCACCGCGTCTCCCAAAAACTCCAGGGACTCGTAGTCCCCCCCGCCCCCCTGAGCCTCCGCCACACGAGAGGCATGGGTGAACGCCTGTTCGTACAGCGACAGATTGCGGGGAGAAATGCCCAGCCGCGCCGCAAAGCCGCGCAACTGCGCCTCCCGCTCCGGCGTCAGGCCGGACTCTTGGACGGACTCATCCATATCATGTGTTTGGGAGATGCGCAAAACCGGGGGAATGGTAGCGAGTTTCGGGGTGTGAATGCAATTTTCTCCCGTCTGCGCGCCTGAAACCCCGTTTTTCAGGGGATTCACCCCCTGCTTTTCGCAGTATGCGCCCAAGATGCCGCAGGCCCGCGCAGCCCGCCCTCCCCCGAAAAAAAAGGGCGCGCCCGGACGGCCCCGTCATGACAACGAGATGCCCGGGCGCGTTCGAACCGCTCAGCTGCCGATTTTCCCCCTGATGTACCTGATGGCGTCGCCCACCGTCTCAATCTGGTTGGCGTCGTCGTCAATCTCCAGGTTGAACTCCTCCTCCAGGGCCATGATGATCTCGGTCTGGTCCAGTGAGTCCGCGTTGAGGGTGTTGCGGAGGTTGGCTTCCTCCGTAATCTCCTCCAGTTTCCGGTTCAACCGGTCCGCAATGATTTCCTTGACCTTCAGGGTCACCGCATCGTCTGTCATGGCTGGGTTCCTTTTCGTTTGCCGCACGGTTTCGTGTGCGGAGTGACTTTCGGTGTATGCCTTCCGCGCGCCGGCGGTTCCATTAAACCACGCGCCGCCTCCGTCCATCCGGGAAAAGTATGTCACCGCCGGACGAAGCAAGTCAAATTGTTTGCCGTCAAACGGTTTGCCCTCAGGGGGCCGCCGACCCGGCGGTGTCCAGGATGTTCAGCACCCGCACCAGTCCCGGGGAGACGGCGTAGTAGGCGTCCACCGCCTTGCGCCCGCCCGGGGAACCCGCCAGAATCTTGTCACGGAAAGCCCGCAACCGCGCCGCGGCGGTGCTGGACCGGCCGAAGATTCTGGAGAGAAAACAGCCGGAAGCCTCATCGGAGGGCTGGCATTCCGCCCCCTCCACGAGATGGCAGGCGATGTACGGGAAGAAGCGCGCGAACGACCCGTAGTTGTCAAAGTTCCTCTCGGGCCGCCCGCAGGTGTGGACGTTGCCGTTGCTCAGCATGCCGGTGAGGCGGAACTGGTTGGAGCTGTTCAGCAGGGCGGACCCGGAGGAGCCCGCCTCCGTGATGCCCTCCAGCCAGTTGACGCGGACCTGTCCCGAGTACTCCGTGGTGCACAGCGGATCCGTGCATTCATCGTGGCTGGGGTCGAGCACGATGCCCCGGCAGGTCTTGAGCGGGGTGCCTGCGGGGTAATGAAACCCGCGCACCTCGTCCCCCGCGGCCGGGTCCGCCGAATCCCAGCCCGCCCACGCGCGGCCGTAGGCGCCCACGGGCGCGCCGTCGAGCAGCAGGAGCTTTCCATCGTGGGTGCCCGTGTCCGCGAGAAACGCCTCGCACCCGCTCCGGGGAAGCTCGTCCACCTTGGGCTTGGCCCCGTCCGGATCACAGGCGCCGGTGCGGTAGTCCCAGAAGACATCCACTCCCTTCGGGCGGATGAAGGCCCCCTCGAAGCAGTGGTGGGCCGTGATGAACAGGGGCTTCAGGTCGGGCGTGCCCGCCCGGTTGAGCAGGGTGCCCGAGCACTGCGCCTGTCCCAGACCGGTGGCGATGATGAGGAGTCCCTCGCCCGTCGAGATTTGCCACGCCGCCGGGTCCGTCTCGCAGTCGGCGGGGATGGGGCAGGGGTCGGCCTTCTCCGCCTTCTCCGTGAAGAAGGTGAAGAAATGCGACACGGCCTCGACATGCAGGGGCGGCAGCGCGCCGTCGGGCGATTCCAGCACGAGCACGGCCTCCTCCCCGGAGAGGGTGGGCAGCCAGAGCCCGTGGACATCGGCGTCGGCCGCCGTGTAGGGGCCGTGGACACGGCCGCCGGCGGCGTTGGTCACATAGAGCGCCTGGCCCGGGCCGAAACCGCCGACATCCACCCGCAGACGGACGGCCAGCGCGCCCGCGCTTGCGATGCCCGCAACGAAACGTGTTGTTCCCCCGTCCGGACGCCCGGGGCCGAACAGCTCATTGGCGTCCA
>JAPXRP010000215.1:0-6875 GCA_033813475.1 Candidatus Hydrogenedentota bacterium | reverse complement strand
GGTACGAACCGCGCCCCGCAGGTCTTGTTCGTACCGCAGGCGTCCCGCCTGCCTTGTCTTTGGGTGTGCGTCCCGATTTCGGCTGCCCCGTTGGGGCATGATCCTTCTGTCCCGGTAACCCAGGGCAGGCCTGGCCCTTCGGGCGGCGGCCTGGCCTGGGCTATATGCGGATGTCCCGTTGGGACAAGAAAGACAGAATCACATAACCAAGAGACGTTCATGCCGCTCGCAGACGTTTCTCGGGGGGCCTTAGTGCGATTGCCCGGCCATCGTGCCCCTCTGGAGCCCGCAATGCTATACTCACGCAGGAGTCCTTGAGCATGCTCTGCCAGAAATGCCACAGAAACCCCGCAACGGTGAAGTACGCGGAGGTCGTGGACGGCACGGTCGTCCATCAGAGCCTCTGCCCGGAGTGTCTGGAAAAGTACCAGCGGGACGCCTCTTCCGCCTTCTCGCTGGGACCGTCCAGGCCGACCCTTCACCCCCCGGCCCCGACCCCGCCGCCGCGCGGCGGCGGGGCGGGCCGCGCGTGCCCCTCCTGCGGCGACACCCTGGCGCGGGTGCTGGACTCGGCGGTCGTGGGGTGTCCGGCATGCTACCGGCATTTCGGGGCGGAGGTGGAGTCGGTGCTGGAGGGGCTCCACCGGGGCATGCGGCACCAGGGAAAGACGCCCCGGGTGGATGACGGGCGCGCCCGGCTGCACGCGCAGCTGCAGCACAAGCGGACCCTGCTGCGCAGCGTGCTCGTATTGGAGGACTATGAGCAGGCCGCGCTGATCCGGGACGAGATCAAACGACTGGAGACGGCGCTGCGGCACTCCGGAAGGGAGCTGGACTAGAAACCATGCCCGTCAGCAGCCTCTTAAGAACCCCTCCCCCCTGGGCGGAGGACGGACAGGACGGCGACTGGGCCGTGCTGGCCTGCCACTGCACCCTGGCGCGCAACTTCTCCGATTTCGTGTTCCCCGCGCGGTGCAACGAGGGGGAGCTGTGCGCGGTGGCCGCGCGCGTGCGCACGGCCGCGGCGGGCGCCCTCGCCGAACTCCAGGAG
Organism: Candidatus Hydrogenedentota bacterium; assembly: GCA_033813475.1. Lineage (GTDB taxonomy): Bacteria > Hydrogenedentota > Hydrogenedentia > Hydrogenedentales > CAITNO01 > JAAYBR01. The sequence continues at coordinate 5,824 of JAPXRP010000215.1, read as the reverse complement.
GCGCCGGAAACTTCCGACACCCTGGAGACCGCCGCCCTCGCGGAGCGCTGGCTGGCCACGGCCTCCTGGACCGCCCTGCCCGACCGGGCGCGCCGCCTGCACCTGTCCGCAACCCAGGACCTGTCGGTCTTCACCAACGCGGGCGACCACCTGCTGCTGCGCGCCACCGCCCCGGGCAACCGCCTGGAGGACGCCTGGGCGCGGGTCAGCCGCGCGGACGACACCCTGGCCGCCGTGCTCAACTACGCGTGCGACGACCGGCTGGGCTTCCTCACCGCGCGCCTGGACATGGCCGGAACGGGACTGCGGGCGGGGGCGCTCCTTCATCTTCCCGCGCTGGCCGCCCGCGACGAGATCGGCGCGCTCGCCCGGGAACTGCTTGCGCGCCGCCTCGCCCTGGCCCCCGCCGCCCCGGGCAACCCCCCGGAGCAGGGGGCGGCGCTCCGCGCCGGGGGCGGCCCGCTCTGCCTGACGGCGGCGGAAATCGAGCCAATGCACGCCCAGTGCCTGCTTTCCACGGAGGACGGCGTGCGCGCGGCCCCGGGAACGGCGGCTCCCGGCGACCTGTATGTCCTGCACAACACCGACGCGCTGGGGGTTCCGGAGGAGGAGCTGGTCCTGCGGGTGGGCCACGCGGCACGGCAGGCCGCCGGACTGGAGGAGCAGGCCCGCCAGACCCTGGCGCGGGACCGGGAGCGCATGGAGGACCGCGTCGCGCGCGCCCTGGCGCTGGCGCGCGGCGCGCGCCTGCTGGGGTTCCGCGAGGGGCTCGCCCTGCTTTCCACGCTGCGCGTGGGGCGCGCGCTGGAGCTGATCCCCGGCCCGCCGCCCGGCCGCATGACGCGCGCCCTGGCGGAGACGCAGGCGGCGCACCTGTGCCTGGCGCGGGGCGCCGAACGCGCCGCCCTGTCCGTGGCGGCGGCCCGGGCGCGGTATTTCCAGGAGCTTCTTGCAGAATAGGCCGAAACCGGCAACACCATTCCCCGCGAACCGGAAGGATTTCCATGCCCAAGACGCTTCCCAAAGAAACCGGCCGCCCCGCCTGGGGCGCCATTTTCGACGTGGACGGCACGATGGTGGACAACCACGCCTTCCACCAGGCCGCCTGGATCGAGCTCGGCGCGCGGAGGGGGCTGCCCCTCGACGCGGAGTATTACCGGAACCACATCCACTCCAAGGACAACTCGGTCATCATGGAGAACATGCGCCGCAATTTCGGGCGCGGAGACCTCGGAAACGACTTCGCCAGGGAAAAGGAGGGCATCTACCGGGAACTCTACGGGCCGCAAGTGAGGCCCATGCCCGGCCTCCTGCCGTTTCTGGAGCTGTTGCGGGGGGCGGGGATTCCCTGCGCCGTCGCCTCCAATGCGCCGGAGCCCAACGCACGGCTCGTGCTGGAAAGTCTGGGGGTGAAAGACCTGTTCCCCGTCGTGATCACCCCCGACGCCGGACTGCCGGGAAAACCCGCCCCGGACCTCTTCCTGGCCGCCGCAGCGGGGCTGGGGCTTTCGCCGGCCTCCTGCGTGGTTTTCGAGGACAGTTATTCGGGGTTTCTCGCGGCGGAGGCCGCGGGCATGCCCTTTGTCGCCATCCTGGGCGGGGCAAACCCCGTGAGCCTGCCCTATGCGGAAAAGGCCCTGGTCAAGTCCCCTGACTTCACCGGCCTGGACACGGCCTCCCTGGAAAGGGCGCTCTTCCCCCCGCAGTGAAAAAAAAGGCGGACCCGCCCCCCGGGGGGACACGGGCCCGCGTGACTGTCCTTGCCGCCGCGCCTACCGCAGGAGCGCGGAGTTCACCACCAGCTGCACGTCCTGCGTGTTGACCTGGCCGTCGTTGTTCACGTCGGTCACCCAGACGGACTTGGTGCTCCGCCGCAGCACGTCGGCCGTCACCAGCTGAACGTCCGCCGCGTCCACCTTCCCGTCCTTGTTCACATCGGTCACGGGAACGCCCGAGGCGTCGCCGATGAACCGGAACGCGCCCGCGGCCAGACCCACGCCGTCAACAGACTCCGCCACCACGTCCACGACCCCGGCGGCGTGCAGCGGGCTGGTCACCCGCAGCTCGCCGTCGCTGATGACGGTGATGTTCGACCCGGCCACGCCGCCGAAGGTGACCCTGCTGACGCCGCTGAGGCGCTCGCCCAGCAGGGTGACGCGGTCACCGCCCAGGGTCAGGCCGTAAGGCGGCGTGACGGAGGTGATGACCGGGAACCCGGCAATGGTGACCACGGGGGATATGACCATGTCGCCCACGATGCCCGACCGGGTGACGGGAACCACGCCGAACCACCAGCGGTCGCTGGCGCGCGGCGCGTTGGACGGCACCACGGCGCGCCCGATGAGCGAAATGACCACCTGGCCGTTGCGGAACCAGTAGATCACGGAGTCGCCCTCGGCGTAGTACTCCGGGTCGGCTTCCTGCTCGGGATGGGCGTATGCATACGACGCCGTGAGCGCCCTGCCCAGGGGAACCACCCGGCTCTGTGTCGGGTTCTCAAAGGGAGTGTCCGCCGACACCGCCAACTCGGCCGCCGACGGCCGCGCAAAGGAGCGCCCCACATAGATGCTCACGTCCTGGAAGGCCTGCTGGCCGTCCAGGCGCGCCCGCGCCCGGAAAGTGAACAACCCCTTCTGGTCGGGCTGCGGCGTCCAGGAAAACCGGCCGGCGCCGTTCCCCAGATCGGCAAAGGGCACCGGGCCCGGGCCGTTCCACTCCCCGAAAAGCACCGGAATGCCGGCAAGACCGGCCGGACGCTGGACCGCCATGTCGAAAACGATCTGCTCGCCGACGGCCGCATAGACCGGGGGCGCGGGCAGGAAGGACAAAAGCGTCTGCGCCGCCGGCAGCGCGCTCAGGTCGGGAACGGTGTAGGCCTGCTGGAGCCCCTCGCCGGGGAAGGCTTCGGACGGATCGCGCGGGAAACCGGCGCCGTCTGAAAGGCCCACAAGCGCGTCAAGGGCGCCCACGCCGAGATAGGTGAAGCGAATCTGCCCGCTGTGGAACAGCTCCACCTGGACCGTCGTGCGCCCCACCGTGTTGGTCGGGACGGAGTCCGGCCAGGAGGGCATGTCCTCGAAGGTCAGGACCATTCTGTCGGAAAGGTTCCTGAACCAGGCGGCGCCGCCCATGCTGGGCGAGAAATCGTTGAACATGAAGGAAATGCGCGGAATGGCGAAATGCGCGGCGAGGCTGGGGAAGTTCAGCTCGGGAACCGGCGTCACGTCCGCGAAGGAAATGTACCCGTTCGCGCCGATGTACATGCGCAGATACCGTTTGCCGAAGTACGGGAAGGGCACGTCGCCCCCGACCAGGGCCACCGCGTTGTCGTCCGTGAAGGTGAGGCGGTAGGCCCCGCCTTCGGCGTCCGCGCGGGCCACCGGAAGGGCATACACGTTCCGGCGGAAAGTGCCCTCGTAGTTCGAGTAGCCGATCCCGGGCATGTCGCCCGAAACGCCGCCCGAGGGCGACCCAACGGGGGTGAAGGTGAGCTGCGAGAAGGAAAGGTCCATCGGGTCGGACTCGCCGAGGACCGGGTCATAGCCGAAGGGCTGGCTGAGCACGCTGGGCGCCGGAGCGCCCGCCACCACGCGGGCGTAGGCGATCTGGGGGAAACTCTGGGTGACGTCCGCGATCAGCGTGTAGTAGTACTCCACGCCCGCCTCCACGGCGCGGTCGAGGTATTTGTCCTCCCCCCGGGGCACGGGCAGAATGGTCCCCTCGCCGATGCGCTGGGCAAACCGGCCCACATTCCGGAGAAGGGTGAGGTTGGACAGGTCCTCCTCCGCGGGGTTGCTCCAGGTCAGGGCGACGGCGGTCTGGCCGTCGCCGTCCACCGCGGACACGGCGCGGAAATCCCGCAGCCCCAGCAGGGCCAGCGCGGGGGGCACGATCTCAACGGCCCGCGCCGCCGCGGCGATGTTGAGCTTGTCCTCGAAGGAAACGCCCAGGTCGTTGGCCGCGGAGCCGAGGGCGAAATACAGGTCGTAGTAGTCGGCCGACGCGGAAAGCTCGTCCATGGCGGCGTAAAACAGCTGGCCGACGGCCTCTTCGCCCAGGCCGGCCACCGTCTCCCCGTTAAACGTGTCGCCGTCCGTCAGCAGATAGATGAGCTTGTTGCCGATGCCGTTGTTGCTGTGCACCCCGCCCAGGTCCGACATGGAGAAGGGGTTCTTCAGGTAGGGGCTGCCAAGGCGGTCCGGGTCGGAGAAGACCGTCGGGTCCTTCATGTAGCGCAGTCCCGGGTATTCCGTGATCGGATCGCTGCGGTCCCGTCCCCGGGAATCGGGAATCAGCAGCTCCATGTCCTCGCCGATCCACCAGCGCAGCTCCGGGCTGTCGTTGCCCCGGCCGTTGGAGAGGTCCACGAACTCGCCGCCCCAGTCGGAGTACATTTCGGAAAGCGCGCCGGAGAAGCCGAAATAAGTGAAGTTCACCTCGGCGTCCGTCACCGCGTGGGTCAGCTCGTGCGCCGCCACGTCGTCGGCGAGCAGGCGGTTGTCAAACACCATGATCTCTTCCGACGGGTCCCAGTAGGCGTTGAACATCGGGCAGTTGACGTAGCCCTTCAGCATGGCGCCGTTGTCGTCGTAGCTGTCGCGCCCGAAATTGTCCTTGTACCAGTTGTAGGTGTCGCCGAAGTAGTCGTACAGCGCGTCGGCGTACTTGTCGCCCGTGGGGTCGTCCCCCTCCTCTCGCACAAGCTCCGGGCTGGCCAGCGGGTCGAGCTTTCCCTGGGCATCGTAGATCTCGCGGCTGATCGCCGAGGCGCCGAGGCCCCTGCGGAAAACCATCTCCCCGCTCTTGGCGTCCACGCTCACCGCCACGGAGGCATGGGCGCGCGTCTTGTCCTCCAGCCGCACCTCGTACACCAGCACGGGCGCCCCCTTCATGCCGAACACCGGCGGGGAGAACACCGCCAGCAGGGGAACGTCCCCGACGGTGTACACATTCTTCTCCGTCTGGGAAAGGGCGCATTCGGCGCGCAGCGCGGCGGCTTTCGCCTGCTCCGGCGTGAGGCCGGGCACCAGGAGGGAGAGGTCCGCGTCCAGCGCCGAGGCGTCTTTCATGATGTCGTTCAGCACCGTCGCCACCCCGCCGTCGGCGGTCAGGCGCACCACCATCTCCGCCCCGATCACGGGCAGCCCGGCGTGGGTCTGGGAAAAGCGCACCACCGCGCCGTTGGCGCGGTCCTTCGTCCGCTTGACGCGCAGGTCCCCGTTGGGGGAAAGGAGGCCGAAGGCCCCCTTGTGGGCGTCCACATAGGCGCGCGCGGCGGCCGCCGCCCCGCCGCTCTTGGCCCCGCCGCCGGGCACGGCAAACTGCCCGCCCCCCGGCGCGGACAGGAAGTGGAGATAGCCCGTGTCGTCGCGGTGCACGACGGGAAGCTCCGCGGCTGCGGGGGCCCGCATGGATTCAAGCACCCCGGCAATGTCCTGGTCGGTGGCCTGCGCCTGGGCAAATCCCGCGGCAAACACCGCCGCCGCGACCACAGCCCAGTTCCGCATCCAGCCCGCCGCTGTTTGTGCGCGCATACGCCTGTCTCCTTTGACGGAATCACCGAAGCCGCCCGGCGGCCCCGCCTTGCCAACTCGCTGCCCCGCTCCTGCGGGGCAGCCGCATCGTTGCGGAGACCCCGCCGGCCGGTGTCAACAGACTACCGGCGGACACACGGACCGGAAACACCTCCCCCGCCCCTTTCGCGGCACACCGCACCCGGAGGGGGGAAACCGGCATCCATTTCCGCCTATTTTCACTATTTCAAACGTCCGCCCATCCGCACCACGGCCGGGCAGACTCCGCGTCATCTTGTATTGTTATAGAC
>JAPXRP010000214.1:0-6917 GCA_033813475.1 Candidatus Hydrogenedentota bacterium | reverse complement strand
GCGGCCGCCTCCTGCCGCGCGCGCTGCGCGGCGGCGATGCCGCCGAAGTCCACGGCCACCCCGCCGAGGAGGCTGAGGTTCGCGCACCAGTCGGAGACCACCGTGAGCTTGCCGTATTCCCCCGCCAGCCCCACGCCGTCATACTCATTCAGGCCGGGGTCCGGCCCGCTGTACCAGAACCCGACGACGGGGGTGTTCGGCGGCGACGCCGCCAGCACCTTCTCCGCCAGGGCGCGCTCGCGCGCGGAATGGGGGTTTGGCTTCTCCTCCGTGTCCGGGGCGCTCACCCAGAACGTGAAGACCCGCTGGCGGACGAGGTAGTCCCGCAGGCCCGTCATGTCGGCGCTGGGGTGCAGGCAGGCCAGCACGTCGTGACGCATGCGCGGCCACAGTTCCGCAAAGGCCCACTCATAGGCCGACGGCGCGTCGGGCCAGCGGCCCCGCAGGTCCTCCACGGGCCGCCCCGGCGCGACGGTTTCCGCGTCCTCCGGCGCGGCCACCATGCCCTGCTCCACGGCGGCCAGCATCGTGGCGATGTTCATCGTGGCGGGCAGCGCGGGGTCGTACACGAACACCTTCGCCGCCGCCGGGGCGTGCGCCGCGAAAAAGGCGTCCGGCGTCACGGTCCGCTTGCTGTGAATCTGGCCCTTCTTCGTCATGACATCGAGCCAGAACGCGTCCGTGTCCCGGATCAGCAGATAGACCGACGCCTCCGGCCCCGTGTTCACCAGCCCCTGCAGCGTCGTCGCCGCCACCCGCCGCGACGGCGTCTCGCCGCGCATATCCACCACCTCCACCGTCCCCGCCACGGGCGAGCACGCCGGAAAAAGGCGCTCGCGCGGCGCGGCCCCCGCCAGCGCCGGGGCGCACAGCGCCAGCGTCAGCAGCAGCGCCCGGCCCGCCGCGGGAAGGGTTCGTCTTGAAGTCATGCGCGGTCCTCCGTGTGCGCCATGATACACCGAGCGCCGCGCCCCGCCAACCGGCACGGACCAACACGGACGAACACAGACCCGCACGGACAAGGAAGACCGTGATCCCGCCCTCCCAGTCCGTGTCCGTCCGTGCGGGTCCGTGTCCGTCCGTGGGGCGCCCCCCCCCGGCGCGGCGCGCCTTGATTCTCCGGCGGAGATGTCCTATCGTAGTCCCAAGCGCCGGACGGCCCGGCGCCGCGCACGGAGAGGAGGCCCGCATGAATGTTTCCCAAATCCGCGACCTGATTCTGAAGACCGTCGGGGTCTACTGCGTGTTCATCTCGTTCTCTTATGTTCAGATGTTCCTGCAAACACTGCTTGTATTCATGGACGCCCATGGACAAGGACTTCCCCCGTATGAATACCTCACCTTCGTGTTCTCGGTCGTATGGGCCGTCCTGGCCTGGGTGTTCCTCCGGAGGACCGACGCCGTCCACAGACGGGTCTGGCCCGAGGACACGGAAACCACCGCCCCGGTCGTTCTCCCCAAGGCAACCGTGGCCTTCTGGGTCGTTGTGATCGCGTTCTACGCCTTTCTGCGGTATGCGGACAATTTCACCACGATTGGCCTGCGAAGCATAGAGGCCGGCCGTGCCGGCCAGCCCCCCTTCTCCTTCTTGGGTTTTGCCGGCATGATGGTGCCCCCGGCGCTCGCTGCCGTGTGCGTGTTCCGGGCGCGCGAAATCGGGGCGTGGATTGGGGCCCCTGTCGCAAGATGCGCGGCGGAGGACGCCCCGCACGGACCGGAAGGGAACGCGTGATGAACCTGACTGTGGACACCCCCTCCATGGAAGCGGCGGCATCCCCCGGGGGAAGCGCGCCGCTGGCCGCCCTTCAGGACACGGCGCTCAAGGCTGTGGGAATCGCATTCCTGCTGAGCGCCGGGAACGCCCTGCCCTTCGAGGTGGGGGGAATCGTGATGTATTGTTTCGTGCCGTCCGCATCCGGCCCCGCCGCGACAACCTATATGGTCGCATCCTTTTTCTGGTCACTGGGGGGCCACATTTGCCTTGCGGCTGCGGGAGTGGTTCTTCTGCTCCGCGCGCGTTCTCTGGCGCGGCGGCTGTGGCCGGGGGACGGGCAGGACTCCCCCGCACCCCTGACATCCGCGGACGTTCTCACCCACTTTGTCGTTTTGGTCGCCCTCTACCTGCTGATTCCGGCCTTGACCGAGCTTCCCGGGACGCTGTGGCAATTTCGGAAACCCCTTCCTTCCGGGATAGTGTCTATGTCCGTCTACAGCGACACCCATGAACTTCTCCGGTGCCTCACCCTTGTTTGTCTCTGCGCGTTCAGCCTCGCCAAGGCGCGCCCTCTGGGCGCATGGATGGCCCGCCGCGCGGGGCTTGCGGGCTGAGCATGCCAAGGTTGAAAAGCGGTGTTTTCAGGAAGATGCCGGGCATGGTCCCTGAGGTGGAACGGGCTTCCAGCCCGTGTCTTGGGTCATGGCCGCAGCCCAAATAAACACGGGCTGGATGCCCGCGCCACCTCCCTCTGGCCGTTCCCGGCATCTTCAACGCGTTCGCCTGTGGCGGGACGCAAACGACGCCTCCGGACAGCTCCGCCCCCCTTTGCCGCAGTCAGCGGACCTCGTTGCGGAGGCGGGCGGCGAGGCGGGTGTTGCGGCGGGTCTGGCTGGTGTTGCGGACGGCGCGGGCGACGGCGCGGCGGGAGCCGACGATGACGACCAGGCGGCGGCCGCGGGTGACGGCGGTGTAGAGGACGTTGCGCTGGAGGAGCATGAAGTGCTGGTTGTGGAGGGAGAGGACGACGGCGGGGTACTCGCTGCCCTGGGCCTTGTGGACCGTGGCGCAGTAGGCCGGGGCGAGGTTGTCCGCCTCCTCCATCGGGTAGAGGACGGCGCGGCCGTCGTCAAAGGAGACCTGAAACTCCCCGGCCTCGGGGTCCACCGCCGTGACCACGCCCGTGTCGCCGTTGTAGACGTCGAGGGTGTAGTTGTTGCGGAGCTGCATGACCTTGTCGCCGAGGCCGTAGGCGCGGCCGGGGAGGGGCGCGCCGTCGGGGTTGAGCGCGGCCTGCAGGGCGGCGTTCACGGCCTCCACCCCGGCGTCGCCGCGCCGCAGCGGGGCGAGCACCTGGATGTCGCGCAGGGGGTCCAGCCCGAAGCGGGCGGGCAGCCGCCGCGCGGCCACCTCCACGAGGGTCTCCACGGCCTTCGCCGGGTCGTCGCGCTCGATGAGGACGAAGTCCCGGTCGTTGAACACGGGCATCTCGCCGCGGTTGATGCGGTGGGCGTTGGCGATGATGCCGCTCTCCTCGGCCTGGCGGAACACGGTGTCGAGGCGGACCACGGGGACGAGGCCCGACGCGATGATGTCGAGGAGCACGCTGCCCGCGCCGACGGAGGGGAGCTGGTCCACATCGCCGACGAGGAGCAGCCTGGCGAAGGAGGGGAGGGCCTCCAGCACGCTCGACAGGAGCTGGATGTCCACCATGGACACCTCGTCCACCACGAGGAGGTCCGTGGCGAGGGGGGCGTGCTCGCCCTTGGCGAAGCGGCCCGTGGCGGGGTTGAACTCCAGCAGGCGGTGGAGGGTGCGGGCGTCGCGGCCCGTGGCGGCCTCCATGCGCTTGGCGGCGCGGCCCGTGGGCGCGGCGAGGACAAACGACACCCCCTTCTTCTCCAGGATGGCCAGCAGGCTCTTGAGCACCGTGGTCTTGCCCGTGCCGGGGCCGCCGGTGATGACGAGCACCTTGCCGCGCGCGCCCTGGCGGACGGCCTCGCGCTGGCGCTCGGACAGGGTGATCCTCCCCTCGCGCTCCACCCAGCGCAGGGCGTTCTCCACATTAATCTCCACGGGGTCGTGGGGCGTGCGCAGGAGCCGCTTGAGCCCCTCGGCCGCGCGGCGCTCCGCCGCGTGCAGCAGGGGCGAGAACACCGCGTCGTCCTCCAGCACCACGCCGCCCGACGCGGCCAGCGCGGTCACCGCGGCGTCCACCGGGCCCGGCGGCGCGGCCAGCAGCTCCGCCGCGCGCGACAGCAGCTCGGCGCGCGGCAGGAAGACATGGCCGTCGCCCGACGCGGCGGAGAGCGTGTGCAGCACGCCGGCGCGCAGGCGCTCGGGGGCGTCGGCGGCGATGCCGAGCCGCCGGGCGATGGTGTCCGCCCCCAGGAACCCGACGCCGGAGATGTCCGCCGCGAGGCGGTAGGGGTTCTCGCGCATGACCGCCGCCGCGCCGTCGCCGTAGTGTTTGTGGATGCGCACGGCGAGGGCCGGGGAGATGCCGTGGCCCTGGAGGAAGACCATGATGCTCTGGAGGGCCTTCTTCTCGCCGAGGGATTTGTGGACCCGGGCCGCGCGCTTCGCGCCGATGCCCGGCACGCCGCGCAGGCGCTCCGGCTGCTCCGCGATCACGCGCAGGGTCTCGCGGCCGAAGGCGGCCACCAGCCGCTTCGCCATCTCCCTCCCCACGCCCGCGATCATGCCCGAGCCCAGGAAGCGCTCGATGCCCTCCGCCGTCGAGGGGAGCACGGTCTCATAGGCCGTCACGCGCAGCTCGCGGCCAAACTTGCGGTCCACCTCCCAGCGCCCCGTCAGGCGCACCGTCTCCCCCGGCGACACGGCCATCAGGTTGCCCACGAAGGTCTCCAGCTCCCGCGTGTCGTCGCGGCGGAGCCGCCCGACGAAGAAGCCGTTCTCGGGGTTCTCGTAGACAATGCGCTCGACGACGCCCTCGACGGTGTCCGTCGTTTCCAGGTCCGTCTGGCCGGGGGCGTCCGGCGCGCCGCCGCCGCCGGGCTTGCGGCCGTTTGGAAAGGGGTCTTCGCGCGTCCAGGGCGGGGTCATAGGGGCTCGCTGTCGAAGCGCCGGACATGAATGATGTCCGTCACCGCGCGCGGGCTCTGCGTGGCGACGTAGAGCGCCGTGTGCGCGATGTCCTCCGGCGTCATCCAGTCCGTCTTGTCGCGGTCCGGCATGTTGTCCCGCGCCATCCTCGTGTCCACCCCGCCCGGGCAGATCGCGTGGATGGCGATGTTGTCCGCCTTCAGCTCCAGCGCGAGGGCCTTCGTCAGGCCGTTCACCCCGTGCTTCGCCGCCGTGTACGCCGACTGGAGATGGAGCCCCTTGATCCCCGTCACGCTGGAGATGTTGATGATGCGGCCCGCGCGCCGCGCCCGCATGTGCGGGAGAAAGGCCTGGATCGCCGTGAAGACCGACGTCAGGTTCACGTCCAGCATCCGTTGCCACTCCTCCGGCGTCAGCTCCAGGAAGGGCCGGAACACCGCCCACCCCGCATTGTTCACCAGAATGTCCACGGCGGGGAACGCCGCCAGCGCCGCCGCCGCCATCCGCCGGATGTCCTCCGGCTCCGCCACGTCGCACCGGCGCCACTCCGCCCGCCGCCCCAGCGCGCGGACCAGCGCGGCCGTCTCCTCCAGCTCCGGCGCCGTCCGCGCCGCCAGAAACACGTCGCAGCCCTCGCGGGCGAAGGCCAGCGCGATGGCCCGGCCGATGCCCCGCCCCGCCCCGGTGATGACGGCGGTCTTGCCCTCCAGCAGCATGATGTCTCCTTCCTCGAAAACCCGGCGCGCCGCCCCGCGCGGCCGCGCGCAGACACTATACGCACGCCGCGCGCGCCTGCGCCACTTCGGGGCCTTGGAGGGCGGGGAGGTTAACCACGGAGTCGCGGAGGGCACGGAGGGGGGGGGAAGCCTGAACGGGGACAGGGATATGCAGGATGGACTGGATGAGGCAAGAAGAATCCTGTCCATCCTCCAAATTCCTATCGTCCCCCTTTTCTCAACCGCCGTGCGATGGCAGGAACAGAGCGCGGCAGACCCCGGCCCGGCCTGTCGGGCCGCGTTCGGTCCCCCGGCCCTCTCTCCCCTCTCCGCGCCCTCCGTGACTCTGTGGTGGGCCTGCCCGCCGTCCGCCCCGCAGGCGGGTCCGGGACGCTATCCGAGGCTTTGGGCGGGGTCGAGGCAGTATTCGGTGATTTTCTCGATGAAGGGGAGGCCGTGCTCGAGGTCGAGGGCGCGGTGGTCGGCGATGATGGTAAGGGGCAGGATGCTGCGCACGACGACCCTTTCCTCGCCGTCCACCATGCGGGCGACGGGCTGGCGGCGGATGGACCCGAGGCCGATGGCCGTGGTCTGGGGCTCGATCAGGTCGAGCAGGGGGACGGAGATGGGGCAGTTTCTGGGGGTGGTGCTGCCGACATTCGACACGAGGACGGTGGCGCTGAAGAGATTCTCCGGCGTGAGCCGGTCCTCCGGCGGGGTGGCGTCCCAGCGGCGCCTCTCCTCCGCGGGCACCCCGGGGAGGCGCGCGGGGCCGATGAAGTTGGCGTAGCTGCGCCACAGCACGCGCAGGTCGCCCAGGAGCAGCCGCCGGACCGTGTCGCCCACGGCGGCCTTGCGCAGGAGCAGGTCCACATGGGTGTTCGCGGCCCGCCGGGCGAGGTCCTCCATCGTCGCGCAGACCTGGGCCAGGGATTTCGCGGCCACGTCGCGCACGACCGGGGTGATCATGCGGCAGTCCGTGGAGCGGAAGGGCACGGCGATGTTCACCTCCTCGAAGCTGGTGACGCTGCCGACGGACGCCAGGGGGCTGTAGGCGATGTGGGCGTTCAGGTCCGGGGCGAAGCGCAGGGCGTCGGCGATCAGCTTCAGCATGACCGCGTTCAGGGTCAGTTTGACCCCCGTGTAGGCGGGGTCCTCCTTCGCCCGCCGCAGCCAGTCCAGGACCGCGTCCACATCCAGGTCGAGCAGGACCGACGCGTGGGGGGCCTCGCGCCAGCCCTCCAGGGTCTTGTTTGCCACCACGCGGCGCTGAATGTCGAAATACTTCTTCTCGCAGGACTTCCCCCAAGATTTTCGGGTAAAGGCTTCGCCTATGACGAGTCGTAGGCGAAGAGGTCCATCTGTCTGGGGGCGTTTCTCGGGCCCGGGGCCACAGGTTTTCCCGGATGTCTGGCGAAGAG
>JAPXRP010000213.1:0-7058 GCA_033813475.1 Candidatus Hydrogenedentota bacterium | reverse complement strand
GACCAGCAGCGAGCCCAGCACCCACAGCTTGAGCACCGCGCCGTACAGGATGAAGGCGAAGTCGGGGCCGCTGTGGTCCAGCACCATGACCTCGTGGATCATCGTCAGTTCCAGGTGCGTGTTGGGGTCGTCCACCGGAATCCGGGAGTTCTCGGCGAGCACCACCACGAGAAAGGAGACGCCCACCAGCGCCAGCACGGGCCCCGACGCCGCATAGGCGGCGGGGGACAGGGCCGCGAACATGCCGGAGAGCGAGAGCTCCCCCGTGAGCCGGGCGACCACCGCCAGCCCCAGCAGGAGCGCGGGCTCCGCCAGCGCCGAAAACTGCACCTCGCGGCTGGCCCCCATGCCCTCGAAACTGGACCCGGTGTCCAGCGCCGCCACCACGGTGAAGAAGCGCATCACGCCGAAAAGGTAGGCCAGGAGGATCAGGTCGCAGGGAAAGGCGATGAGCCCGCGCGCGCCCCCCAGCGGCGCGAGCGCCGCCGCGGTCAGGGCGCAGGCCAGCCCCACCACCGGCCCCGCGCGGAACACCCAGGTGGTCGTGCGGCTGTATACCGCGTCCTTGCGCAGCAGTTTCGCCAGGTCGTAATACGCCTGCAGCGGCGGCTGTCCGCGGCGTCCCGCAAAGAACGCCTTGGTCCGGTTGATCACGCCCAGAAGCAGCGGGGCCGCCAGGAGCGCAAGGACAACGTTTGTCAGGGAAAGAAACATCATGGTTCCTACTCGACACAGAAAAGAAGAAGGGCCAGCAGCGTCAGGGCAATGTGGAGGACATACAACTGGACGCGGCCCTGCTGCGCCCAGCGGAACCAGGCCAGCGCCGCGCCCGTCATCCGGAACAGCGGCGCGTACAGGTTCCGCTGGAACAGGTCGTCCGTCTCCGTCGCGAAGGCCGTTCCGGCGGGGAAGATTCCCTTCGGCGGCACGTGCTCCCGCCGCGTCCGCAGCAGCGGCGCGAAGAGGTCCGTCAGCGGCTGCGCGAACGACGACGCCGTGTACTGCATGCGGGGCGTCGGGGCCGCGTAGCCGCAGTCCCAGGTCACCGTCTGCCGGGCGCGCGCGCCGAGCAGCCGGAACCGAAGCGCGCACAGCGCCGCCACCAGCAGCGCGAGCACCGCGGCCGCGGCGACAATCCAGGCCAGCGGCGCCGCGGCCGCCGCAATGCCGGCCGTCGCCGCCTCCGGGGTGCCTTTCGTCACGACCGCCACCGCGGGCGCCAGAAGGGGCAGCACCGCCGGGGAAAAAACCCCGATGGCGCCGCACAGGCACGCGAGCGCGATCATGGGCCGGCGCATGGCCGGTCCCGCCTCATGCGCGGCGGCGGCCTGCTCCGTGCGCGGCTCCCCGAGGAAGACCACGCCGAAGGCCTTGGTGAAGCACGCGGCCGCCAGCCCGCCGATCAGGGCCAGGCCGGCCAGGCCCGACAGCCCGGCCACCACCACGGCGGCGGAGGGCGAAACCACCCCCCGGAAGGCCGCGAGGTAGATCAGAAACTCGCTCACAAACCCGTTCAGCGGCGGCAGGCCGCAGATCGCCACCGCGCCCACCAGGAAGGCCGCGCCGGTTCCCGGCATCCGCTTGAGCAGCCCGCCCAGGCGGTCCAGCTCGCCCGTGCCCGCGCCGTGCAGCACCGCGCCCGCCCCGAGGAAAAGAAGCCCCTTGAACACCGCATGGTTCACCACATGGAGCAGCGCCCCGGCAAAGCCCAGCGCCGCCACGGCGGGCAGCCCGTGCGCCAACCCGAGATACCCCAGCCCGAGCCCGATGGCGATGATTCCGATGTTTTCCACGCTGTGGTAGGCGAGCAGCCGCTTGAGGTCGTGCTGGGCGAGGGCGAACAGCACCCCGAGCACCCCCGAAGTCACCCCCACCGCCAGCAGGCATCCCCCCCACCACGGCGCGGGCGCCCCCAGGAAGCCCAGCACCCGCATCAGCCCGTAGATGCCCGTCTTAATCATGATTCCCGACATCAGGGCGCTGACGTGGCTCGGCGCCGCCGGGTGCGCCTCGGGCAGCCAGACGTGGAACGGCATGAACCCCGCCTTGGTGCCGAAGCCGACCAGGGCGAACACGAAAAGCACGGCGGCCAGCGGGGCGGGCAGCGCCGCGCCCGCGCGGGCCAGGGCGTCAAACCCGGCGGAACCGCGCGCGCAGAGAATCGCGAACATCGCCAGCAGGAAGGCGGTGCCCAGATGGGTGGCGACCATGTAGAGCCAGGCGGCCCGGCGCGCCTGCGCCTTCCCGTGGTCGTGGATCACCAGAAAAAAGGAGCTGAGCGCCATGGTTTCCCACGCGATCAGGAACACCACCGCGTCCCGGGCGAGCACCACGGCCATCATGCTCGCCACCAGCGTGTTGTAATGAAACCAGGAGGCCCGCCGCGCGCCTTTCCCGAGGTAGGCCGCCCCGTACACCGCGCACAGCGCCCCCAGCAGGGTCATGGGAACCAGAAAGACGGCGGACAGCGGGTCCAGGCCCAGCTCGAAGCCCCGCTCCGCGGGAAGGCCCCACGGAATCCGGACAGAGAGGGAAAGCCCGCCCACCAGCGTTCCCACAGCGGGGACAAAACCGAGCACGCAGCCGGCCACGGCCCCGCCGACCCCCAGCCGCGCGGACCACGCGGCCGACCGCCCCGCGAGGGCGGATGCGCCACCGCTGAGCATCAGGACTGCCAGGCCTGCCAGGGTCAACTGCATGGGGTTCACGTTCATTCCTGCCGCTGTTCGGCGCGCGCCCGCTCGTCGAGCGCGGTGTCCACCCGCCGGGCCTCCGTCAAAATGGCCTCCCGGGTGCCCGGTTCGGAGATGACCGCCTTGAACCCCGCGTCATGGAGGGCAAAGCCCAGACGGGAGAGAAGCTGCAAATGCATGCGCACCGTCGGCGTGACCAGGGTGAGCAGCGCGCGCACGGGCCGCCCGTCCATCGCCCCGAAGGCCACCGGCCGCTCCAAAAAGCACAGCGCCAGCAGCGGGCGCACAATGTGCAGAATCAGCGGGCTGCGCGGATGCGGAATCGCGATGCCGTCCCCCACCGCGGTGGAGCACACCTCCTCGCGGGAAAGCAGCACGCGGTAGAGAAACTCCTGGTCCACCCCCTCCGGAAGGCGCATGCACTCCACCACCCCCCGGAGCACCGACGCCTTGTCGTTCCCCTCCACCCGGTAATGGCAGCCCCCCGCCTCAATGGCCTCGGCCAGCGAAACCGCCTGCTTGGACTCCCGCGGCTCGCTGAAAATCTCATCGGAAACGGGAATCTTGGAGACCGTCACCCACTCCAGCAGCTCGGTCCGGTCCACGCGGTACTGGTCCTGAATCCGGTAGGCCGGCAGCGTGCCGGCCTTGATCCACCGGTACACGGTCTTGTCGGACACATTCAGCAGTTGCGCGACTTCTCGAATCTTGAGTTGCATTGCTTCCCCGGCCCGCCCAACCCTGCCCAGGCCGGGACATTTCGGACACAGTATGCGCTTCTCCGGCGCGGGGAGTCAAAAAGGACGGAGAAGGCGGAGGGGGAATGGACAGTATGGACGATATGGACTGAATGGACTGGATGGAAATCCTTCGCGTCCAGCCAGTCCATACCGTCCATACCGTCCATACTCCGCTTTCCACAAGTGCGGACTGGTCTTTTTGATGCCGAAGGGAGTACTATTTTGGGCCTGACGCGCGGGCCCGTTAGGCCCGGGAAAGGTCTTGCAGAAATGTCGAAAAGCAGGCGCGTTCCAGAGTTCGGAAAGGCCGGGCTGTCCACCCGTTCCGTCCACGCGGGGGAGGACCGGTTCCGCTACGCCGACTCCATCACCACCCCCATCGTGCAGACATCCACCTTCGCCTTCAAAGACACGGCGGACATCGAGGACTACACCAAGCACGGCAAGGAGCGCTACGAGTACGGGCGCTACGGCGGCCCCACGGAGAAGGTGGCCGAGGGGCGCCTCTCCGCGCTCTGCGGCGCGGAGGACTGTGTCCTGTTCTCCTCCGGCATGAGCGCCATCACGACGACCATCCTCGCCCTCGTGCGCGGCGGCGACCACATCGTCATCACCGACGACGCCTACAAGAAGACCCTGGAGTTCTGCAACTCCTACCTCCAGCGCTTCGGCGTGGCGTGCACCGTCGTTCCCTTCGGCGACTACGCCGCCCTGGAGACCGCCATCCTGCCCAACACCCGGTTCATCTTCTCCGAGTCGCCGACGAACCCCTACCTCAACATCTTCGACCTGGAGCGCCTGCGGGAGATCGCCCGGCGGCGCGGGGTTCTCACGATCATTGACGCGACCTTCGCCACCCCGCAGAACCAGCGGCCGCTGGCGTTCGGCGTGGACCTGGAAATCCACAGCTGCACCAAGTACCTGGCCGGGCACAACGACATCCTCGCCGGGGCCGTGCTGGGCAGGCCGGAGCTGGTGGAGGAGATACGCGCCCTGCACAAGGCCATGGGCGGCGTCATTGACCCGCACTGCTGCTACCTGCTCCTGCGCGGCCTCAAGACCTTCTCCGTGCGCATGGCCGCGCACAACGCCACCGGCATGGCCCTCGCCCGCTTTCTCGAGGGGCACCCCCAGGTCAGGCGCGTCTACTACCCCGGCCTGGAAAGCCACCCGCACCACGCCATCGCCGCCGCCCAGATGACCGGCTTCGGCGGCGTGGTCACCTTTGACATCAAGGGCACGCTGGACATGGCCAAGCGCTTCCTCGACGGGCTGAAGCTGTGTTACATTGCCCCCAGCCTGGGCGGCGTGGAGACCCTGATCACCCACCCGGCCCTTGTCAGCTACTACAACTACACCCGCAAGGAGCGCTACGCCCTCGGCATCACGGACACGCTCATCCGCGTGGCCGTCGGCATCGAGGACGCCGCGGACATCATCGCCGACATTGACAACGCCCTGCGCCGAAGCGCGAAAAAAGCCTGAAAGGGCCAAAACAGGAGACAGCACATGAAACACGCATGGATCGGCGCGCTCACCCTTCTGGCCGCCGCCGCCTCGGCGCAGTGCGCCGACCCCGGCGTCGAATACCGCCGCATGACCCTGGACGAGTACCGAAGCCGCATGCAGGCCGCCTGGATCGGACAGATGGCCGGCGTCGGCTGGGGCGCCCCCACGGAGTTCAACTTCAACGGCGTCATCGTTCCCGAGGACAAGATGCCCGCCTGGACGCCGGACCTGGTGAACCAGTATGAGCAGGACGACCTCTACGTCGAGATGACCTTCGTGCGCACCCTGGAGGAGTACGGCTGGGACGCCACGCCGAGGCAGGCGGGCATTGACTTCGCCAACAGCGGCTACCAGCTCTGGCACGCGAACAAGTACGGGCGCAAGAACCTGCGCGCCGGCATCGCCCCGCCCGACTCCGGCCACCCGAAGTTCAACAGCCACGCCGACGACATTGACTACCAGATCGAGGCCGATTTCAGCGGCATCCTGGCCCCCGGCATGCCCGGGCTGGTGCTGGAGATGGGCGAGACCTTCGGACGCCTCATGAACTACGGCGACGGCCTCTACGGCGGCCTCTTCGTCGGCGGCATGTACAGCGCCGCCTTCTTCGAGAGGGACATCGCCAAGATCATCGAAGCCGGCCTCGCCTGCATCCCCGAGGGCAGCCAGTACCACGAGTGCGTCCGCGACGTTGTGCGCTGGCACGCCGAGCACCCGGACGACTGGGAGGCCGCCTGGAAGAAGCTGGACGCCAAGTACCAGCGCAACCCCGAGTACCGCAGGGGCTCCTGCGGCACCGAGAACGGCTTCAACATTGACGCCAAAATGAACGGCGCGTGCATCGTCATGGGCCTGCTCTACGGCGCGGGCGACCCCGACAAGACCATCATCGTCTCCACGCGCTGCGGCCACGACTCCGACTGCAACCCCTCCAGCGCAGCGGGCGTGCTTTTCACGTCCCTCGGCATGGAGGGCACGCCGAAGAAGTTCCATGAGGCCCTCAAACGCGACGTCAAATTCAGCCACACGGCCTACGACTTCGACGGCCTCACGCGGGTCTGCGAAAACCTCGTCCGCCAGGCCGTGGTCCGCGCGGGCGGCTGCGTGGAGAAGGACGACGCCGGGAAGGAAGTCCTCGTGATCCCCGTCAAAGCCCCCGTGCCCGGGCCGCTGGAGCAGTGCTGGGCCCCCGGCCCCGTCGCCGACAGCAAATACACCCCCGGGGAAATGGCCAAGATCACGGCGAAAGACGACGAATAGCCGCCAGACGGGCCGGTGTCGCATGGACAGTCAGCGTGCCCGTGATCTGCGCCCCCTGTCCGTCATTCCCGCGAAAGCGGGAACCCATCTTGAGCCAGTGGGTTGCGACATGCGCCGCAGGCATGGACCCCCGCTTTTGCGGGGGTGACGGCGTGGTGGTCTGTCCCCGAGGCCGCTCAGCCGTTCGCCGACACATCCCCGCGCAGGCGCTCGAACACCCGCTCCTCGCCGCCGCGGTACACCATGCCGTCGTCCACCGCCAGCGTGCGCTCCGCGTCCAGGGGGATGAACTTCCCCTCCGCGCGGGCGTACACCTCCCCGTCCGGCCCCGCGAGCCGCGCCTCGCAGTGCGCCATGCGCCGGTGCGCCCGCGTGGTCCACGCCTCCACCACCAGCGCCGGGTCCGGCGGCGCGGACTTCACATAGCGCACCGTCAGCTCCGCCGTCACGCACATGAGCCGCAGCGACCGCGCCGCCGCCCAGCCCATGCTCTCGTCCAGCAGCGCCGCCACCACCCCGCCGTGCACCACCCCAGGATACCCGCAATGCCGCTCATCCGCGCTCATCCGGATTTTCACCCGGTCGTCCTCCACAAAAAAACGGCCCCTCAGGCCCACCGCGTTCTCCTCCCCGCAGACGAAACAGGTCTTCGAAACCGGCAGGGGCCGGACACCGTTATGCTTGTCTTCCATGGAAACATCCTTTCCCGGGCCGCCGTCCCCTCCCAAAGGGCGGCAGCTATTGTCCCCCGCCCCCCCCGTCCGATGCAAGCAAGGCACGGAAAGAAAGCGCGTACTGTCTGCGCCCTCTTCGCATGCGCGGGAGAGCCGAGCAATCCCGCCCGTAGATACTGTGG
>JAPXRP010000212.1:0-7108 GCA_033813475.1 Candidatus Hydrogenedentota bacterium | reverse complement strand
CGTCCACTCAGTCCACCTCGTCCACTCCGTCCACCTCGTCCACCTCGTCCACCTCGTCCACAAGTACAAGCCCGGCGATCCGAGGGCGCGCGAAACTGCCGGAACAAAGACACCCCCGGCGGCCGGAGCCGCCGGGGGTGTGGGAATTTCCCGAAAAAAGGTGTCAGATAACAGCGCCCTTGGTCACTGTCGTAGTGCCCACGTCATCCCATTCATCGTCCCCTCCGGCGGCGGGGGCGGCCTCGGGGGCTGCCGCTTCCGGTGCCGCCTCGGGCGCGGCCTCGGGGGCGGCCTCGGGGGCCGCCGCCTCGGGGGCCGCTTCCGGTGCGGGGGCGGGGGCGGCCACGGGGGCTTCCGCCGCCTCGGCGGCGTAACCGCCGGGCTCGTAGAGCGTGAGGCTGATGGAGCTCTCGTACCAGGAGCCGTTCATCTCGTTGAACGCGCGCAGGTCGCGGACAATCTCGCCGACCGTCAGGATGATGGAGTCCACCTGGGCGGGGACGGTGTCCGGCGCAAAGATGGCCATGATCTGCCGCGCAACCTTCTCATAGATGCCCGTGCGCACAAAGAAGGCGCCGTACCGCGGGATCTCGGGGTCAATCGGCGGTTTCTGGGAGGCGAAGAAGTTGCTCGGCTGGCCGGCCTTCACACGGTCCACCAGCGCCTTCAGCCCGTCCAGGCTGTTCGAGAGCATCAGCACGTTCTCCGCGCCCGCCTGGTAAAGGGGCACGGGAACCGGCAGGGTGATCTTGCCGATCTGGACGCCGTTGTGCTCCGTCTCGGGCTGGAGCCCCGCCAGGGAAAGCAGAATCTGCGCCGTGTTGAGGTTGCTCACCGAGATGGCCGCGTACACGCCGGGGAAGCTGTCCGCGCCGAGACCGGAGACGCCCAGGACAATCTCGTCGCCGAGCATGGTCATGAGCTGCTTCACATAGGTGCCCGCCTGCGCGAGGCGCGGGTCGGCCTTCGCCGCGGACTGGTAGGTGTCCGTGAGCTGCCTCTTAAGCTCGTCGTTCAGGCCGAGGGTGAAGAAGGCGTAGGTGTCGTCCGGGAGCATGGTGGTGATGCGCAGGGGCTTGCCGGAGCCGAGCATGTCCACCAGGCCGGGGTGCGTCGCCATGTCCACCCGCGAGCGCATCTCCAGCCCCTTCGCGTCCGCGGTCATGGTCATGAGGACCGGGTCCTCCATGCCCCCGGCGGGGAACATCTTCTTGAGCTGCTCGAACTGCGCCGTGAGCATCGGCCCGGTGACGGGGTCCTGCATCGCGGCGCTGGAGGCAAACACCTTCTCGGCGACGCCCACGAGGTCGCGCGCGTAGATCATCATGACCATTTCGGTGGCGCTGCGGGCCGGGCAGGCCGGAGTGCCGTAGCGGAACTCGGCCGGGGCCGCGATCCGGGCGGCGGACTGCTTGACCATCTCGGCGGAGTTTCCGAGAACCAGGACGGTGTCGGTGGTGAAGTAGGCGCCCATGCCCTCGTGCAGGTTCACCTCGACGGCGCCGACGGTCTCGGTGCTGTCCGGGGTGCCCAGCGCGTCGGAAAGCAGCGACAGGGCCTGCTCCTTGCTGCCCAGGGGAAGCACGGCGACAAACTCCAGGTCCTCGGGGTTAAGCTCGGGGGCGGGCATCTCGCCGCCCTCCTTGGCCGCCTTTTCCGCCTCAAGAACCGCGTCACCCAGCACCTCGGCGGCCTTCCTCGCGTTCAGGAAGACCGCGGCCGCCTTCGAGGGGTCGAGGCCCATTGCGGAGAACGTGGCCAGCGCCGTGTCGCCGGAGGGAATGCCCAGCTCGTCCGCCTTCTCCACGATAAACCGGTCCAGCTCCTCCTGGACGGACAGGTCGTCCTTGAAGGCGAGCTGCACGACGGGGACAATCTTCTCCTGGAGCACGGAGAACGGCGGAATGCCCACGGCCATCTGGCTGCCCTCGGGCATCAGCTTCAGCGCCTCGAGGGTGACCGGCATCTCGCCCGCGGCGTCCTTGGTGGACGACTCGATCTTCGTGGGCTCCTTCGGCGCCTCCGGAACCTCCTCGATCGGTTTGGTGGATTTCTTCAGAGACTCCGCAATCTCGCGCTGCTGGCGTTTGATGTTCTGGTCGTAGACCACGAAGGCGCCGGCGCCGAGGCCGATCAGGACGAGGACCGCTATCAGGATTTTCGTTCGCGCGGGCATGGCTCTGGGTTCTCCTATTCTTGTTGTCAGTGTTGGACCGCGCGGACGGCGCTGTTGTTTCACCACTGAAACAAAGGAACCGCCCCGGGGCACCCGTACCGGGGTAATAATAAGCCCGCGGCGCGCAAAGTGCAAGTCTTGGAGCCGCCGGACACCCCTCAGCGCGGCGCGGCCACTGTCCGCCCCCGCAGAAAGACGGCGCGCAGACAGGCCTCCGGGCGCCGCGCCCTGCCGGCCTTTTCCGGGTCAACCAGCAGAAAATGCGCGGCGCGTCCCGGCGCGGGCCGCCAGGGGGGGCAGTGCAGGCCGAGAACGGACGCGGGCGTTGCGGAGGCGCAGGCCAGCGCTTCGGCCAGCGGGATGCGGGTGCGGAGGGCGGCACGCATCACCCCCTCCAGCAGCATCAGCCCGCTTCCGGCAAGGTAGTCGGTGCCCTTGAGGGCCACCTTGCCGTCCCGCCGCTTCTCCACCGGCTGGCCGAAAAGGGCGTAGTCCCCCGCCGGCATGCCGGCCAGGTTCACGGCGTCGGACACCAGCAGGGTTCCGCGCCGGCCTTTCACGCGGAAGACCACCTCCATCACATGGGGCGGCAGGTGGAACAGGTCCGGAATGAGCGAGACGGCCAGGCGGGGGTCCGACAGCTGGGCCCAGAGGGGATTGTCATGCCGGGGGATCATCGCCGGAAGCCCGTTGCCCAGATGGGTGCAGAGGGTCGCCCCGGCGTCCGCAGCGGCAAACACCTGTTCGGGCGCGGCCAGGTGGTGCCCCAGCGAGGCCGCCACCCCCTCCGAGACCAGAAGGCGGATGAGCCGCACCGCCCCGGGCCTTTCGGGTGCCAGGGTCACGCAGCGCACCCTCCCCTCCCCCGCCCGCAGCAGGCGGCGCATGTCCGCCGGGGAGGGCGGCCGCACATGCGCCGCCGGGTGGGCGCCGCGCGCGCCGTCCTCCGGCGAGATGAAGGGCCCCTCCAGATGAATGCCCCCAATCCGCGCGCCGTCCTCCGGCCCCTGGAGGGCGGCGGCCCGGGCGATCACCCGGCACCGGTGCTCCAGGGCCTCCAGGGAGGCGGTGACCAGCGTGGGCAGCCAGCAGCCCACACCGTTGCGGGCGAGGCGGCGGGATATCTCCAGCACGTCCGCGGGACACAGGGCATCGTCCTGGAGGTCCAGACCGAAGGCGCCGTTCACCTGCGCATCCACCAGGGGCGGACAGAAAACACACTCCGGCCCGCCCGCGTCCGCCCCGGACCCGGGCCGCGCCGCCCGCACCGCCGCCACCCTGCCGGTGGCGGTGTCCACGTCCACCGTGGCGGGCGTCTCCGATCCCGCGACCCGTCCCATGATCCGGCAAACCGATGTCATCGCCTACTCCCCGCGTTGCGGACCGACCACGACGCTGTGCGGCTGCGTCGGCGCGGCGGCCGGCCAGACCAGGCTTCCCCCGTCCGCCGTGCGCGCCTCCAGATAGTATTCCACGTCCTCGTCCCCCAGCTCCGCAGCGGGGATTTCCCCCTCGAACACGCCGCGCGCGCGGCGGGGGATGTCGCGCACTTTCCAGTCGCCCCGCCCCAGGGGCCGCCAGTACACGCAAACCGACTGCGCGGGCCGCGCGGCCAGGGTCAGCGCCTTGAGGCGCACGGGGTCCGCAGCCGCCCGGGTACCGGGCGCGGCGAGGGGGAAGAGACGGTCGGGCCCCTTCCATTCCGTGGAGGGATGGGCCTCCGGCGGCAGGGGCTCCCCGAGCAGCGCCGCCAGTTTCTCCCCCGGCTCCAGCAGCATCTTCGGCAGGGACTGGCACTCGAAGTTCGCGATGGTGCCCAGTTCGCCCGGCGTGGAGGCGGTCATGAGCAGCCGGGTCATGGCCCGCTCCACCGCCCGCGCCAGGGCAATCCGCGCGGGAAGCGCCGCCCCGCGCGCCCGGGCGCGGCGCGCCGCGTCGTCGGGCAGGGCGGCGGCGGCCTCCATCTCGCGGTTGAACGCGCCCCAGGCGCAGTTCATGCGGGCCGCCTCGCGCAGGAACTCCAGCGAGCTGCGCCAGTAGAGGAACCGGTCCATCGGCCCGGCCCCGGCCACGCGCACGCCCAGGCGCGCAAAGGCATCCACAAACGTGTAGTCGTGGGCGACCATTTCCCAGGGGCGCGGGTCGGGAAAGAAGGTGCCCGGACCGGTCACCCAGGTGGCGGGGCGCGGGGTGCATCCGTCGAGACGGGCAAAGAGGGCCGCCGCCTCCCGGGCGATCCCGGGACCAAACTCGGCGGCCGCCCAGTCGGCGTAGAAGTCCGTGGTGGCGGGGTCCTCGGAGACCTGGGGCGCGTCCGCGGAGAAAGTGCCCCAGGCCCCGCCGCCGCAGTTGACCCGCACCGTGGCCGCGTCCCCCTCCACGGAAATGCCGGAAAGGGCGGGCCAGTCCTTCTTGCGCAGGAGCGAGACCACCACGGCGCCGCCCTCCGGCCGGATGCCGTCGAAGGAAAGGTCCAGCGCGCGGTTCATCCCGCCCGCGGCCTGAAGAATGTCGAGATCCTCCGCCACTTTCTGCCCCTGCACCGCCACATCAAACACCCGGCCGCCGGGGGCGGGATTCGCCGTCTCGCAGAAGTGCAGCGTGACGGTGTACTCCCCCCCGGGCACCGGCAGCACATACTGGGCGGCGTCCACCCGGGCCGTCTGGTAGACCGGGTCGTTGTCGGTGCCCTCAATGTCCGCACGGGTGTGCAGGGTGTTCACCGGGAACCCCGCGGCGGGGTTGCGCAGGCGGTGGGCCCCCTCCGGCGCGGGGGCGGCCGGCCAGTCCTGGACCCAGGCGGCGCGGGCCAGGGCGGCCACGGTCGGCGCAATCACGCGGGTGCGCCAGTGGATGCCCAGCAGTCCGTCGCATCCGCGCTCCAGCGCCGCCCGCGCGTCGCGGCGCATGCGGCCCGCCCAGAACTGCGGGATGGTCATGGCGGGGTCGTCCTCAATCCACGGAATGGCCCACTTGCCCCTCCCGGTGATCCGCGAGAACCCCTCGTCCACGGGCTCAAAGCCCAGGCCGCGGTTGATGCAGCTCATGGCGAAATCCTTGGGAAGTTTCGCGTCGAGCCAGGCGCGGTCGAACTGGGGGCCAAGCACCCACCCGCAGGTCGCAAGACCGAAAGGCTTTCCCAGCCTCTCCCACGCGGTGTGCGCCGCCGCCAGGTCCGCCGCGGTCCGCTCCGCCGCCTCGGGGGTGGTCCCGCTCCAGGTCCAGTCCTCGGGCGTCCAAAACCAGTAGTAGTCCAGCGGATGGGTGCTCAGGATGCGCGTGAACACGCCCTCGTACACCCGCGCGACAAAGGCAGGGTCCACGGCGACGTCCTGGTCCGCCGCGTAGTCCTGCCAGAGATCCCCGCCGCAGTTGACCTTCAGCAGGGTGCCCGGCCCCTCCACGACAATCCCGGCCACGGCGGGAAGCTCCACCACCTTGCCGAAACCAACATCCAGCAGGCCGTCCGTGACCTCCACGGCGTCAAACACGGCGTCAAAGGCGCGGTTTTTGCCCACGCGGGCAAAGACGTCCAGCTTCTCAATGACTTTCTTCCCCTCCAGGGACACGTCGAACACCCGCGCGCCCTTGGTGTCATAGGCGACCTCGCAGAACTTGAGCGTCACCCGGTGCGTTCCAGAGGGAACCCGGAAGTGGTACGACTCCAGGTTGTACCGGACCGTCTGGTACACCGGGTCCTCCTCCGTGTCGGCGATGGGGCTGGCATAACGCGCCACAGAACCGCCGCGCGCGTGGATCACGTCGGCCGGGTCGGCCGCCTCCGCCATGAGATACGGCGGAATCCGCAGGGGTGTCTCCGTGCCCACGCAGGTCTTGACCCCAAGGGCGCGCGCCAGGGTGAAGGCGTCGCGCAGCACGGCCCCCGTCCGGTGGAACACCTCGTTCTTCTCCTCCTCCGTGGACGGCGCGGGCATCAGGTCGCGCAGGTAGTCCGCGCCGTACATGTCGTCCTCAAACAGCATGCCCGCGCCGCAGCAGAAGGACGAGGTGTCCCGGCTGCGGAAACCCCAGCCGGAATTGGCGCCCGTGTTGATGTACTGCGTCGCGTAGGACCGGCGCGGGCGGCCGTCCTCCCCGGCGTCCTCCGGCGTCCCCACCCAGACCGTCGGCTCGGACAGCGGGTAGGTGTGCAGGGCGACAAAGTTCATCCCCAGCTTCGGAAGCTGGGCAACATTGGCCAGCCAGTTTTCCCGGCTCCACCAGTCGGGCCCCTCGGCGAAATCGTGAAAGGGCTGGATGCCCCGGAGCCGGAAAAGCGGCTTGCCCGTCTCGTCCAGCGTCGGAACGGCAAACGGCGACTTCGCGTCCGGCAGCACGTCCCCGTGAAGGTGGAAACGGACCCCCAGCCGCTCGGCGAACCGGTACACGCCGTAGAGCAGGCCCGTCTCGTCGCCGCCGGAAATCAGCAGCCGGTGCCACCGCCCCTCCTTCACCGTGAGCAGGCGGTATTCCCCGGGGCCCAGCCCGACGTCGCCGGTGGAAAGCACCAGCGCGTGCCCGCGCGGCTTGTCCATGATGGGAAGCAGCTCGCCGGAGCAGGCATGCACATAGCGGCGGAGTTCCCGGGCGGCGTAGGCCGTGAGCGGGGGGGCGCCTTCGGGGCGGACAATCACGGCGGTGGCCGCCCGGGCCGCCCCCGCCGGCATGAAGACCGCGCAAAGCACCGCCACGCAAAACCCTGCCCGCAACGCCTTGACCATGATGTGCAGCCCTCTCGTCCTGACCTGAACCCGCCCCCCGACCGCACGGGGGGCCATCACACTGTTACTATACGAAATTCGCCGCCCGGGCGGCATACTGCGCAGGGCAATCGCACTAAAATGTCCCTCGAGAAACGCCTGCGAGCGGCATGGACGTCCCTTGGTTATGTGATTCTGTCTTTGTTGTCCCAACGGGACATCCGCATATAGC
>JAPXRP010000211.1:0-7273 GCA_033813475.1 Candidatus Hydrogenedentota bacterium | reverse complement strand
CCCGGCCCGCGCGGAAAGACGCATGGTTTTTGAAGGCGAACAGAACGCCCTGTTCTTCCTGTCGGCGGTGCTCATCGCCGGCATGCTGGGCGGCTGGCTGGCGCGCCTGGTACGCCTGCCCCAGGAACTCGGCTACATGGCCGCGGGCCTGCTCATCGGCCCGGCGGCGCTCAACGTCTTCGGCGAGGTCAACATCGCCGCGAGCCTCAAGCCTGTCACCGAGGTCGCCCTCGGGGTGCTGGCCGTGTCCGCGGGCAGCCACCTGTGCTACCGGCGGCTCCACAACGCCCTGGGCCGCGTGGGCGCCGTGGCGCTGGGCGAGTCCGCCGCCTGCATGGCGCTGGTGACCCTCGCCGCGCGGTGGGTCGGCGTGGACTGGCCCACGGCCCTCGTGCTCGGCGCCATCTCCGTGGCCACCTCGCCCGCCACCACCATGACCCTCGTCCGCGAGATGCGCGCCAGGGGGCTCTTCGTCAAGACCCTCCTTTCCGTCGTCGCCGTGGACATCCTCCTGTGCATGCTCGTGTTCGCCCTGGCCTACCGCCTCATGGACTACGCCTACACCGGAGAGGGGCACCGCCTGGGGCCGCTGTGGATCGTCCTGCGCGCCGGGGCGCAGGTGCTGCTCTCCCTCGCCCTGGGCCTGGTCATGGGCCGCGCCACGGGCTACCTCATCCACCGCGCGCGGTTCCACCGCTTCAGCCTGGTCCTCGTCATGGTCCTGTTCACCGTCGGCATCTCCGACTTCCTCGGCGTGAACTTCCTGCTGTCCTGCATGTTCTACGGCGTCTTCCTCACCAACGCCTCCGAAAGCGGCACCCGGCACGCCGAGGCCCTCGAGCCCCTGGAGCCCCTGCTCTACGTCGGCTTCTTCACCGCCGCCGGCGCCTCGCTCCACCTCGACGCCGTCGCCGAGGCCGGCATCCTCTGCGTGGTCTTCCTCGTGGCCCGCTTCGCGGGCAAATACCTCGGCGCCCTCGCCGGCGGCTGGGTGGCCCGCATGCCCGCGCGCATGAACCACCACGTCGGCCTCGCCCTCGCCCCCCAGACCGGCATCGCCATCGGCCTCGTCGTCCTCCTTGAGGCCAACCCCAACATCCCCGCCCACACCGTCTCCGTCATCGGCACCATGCTCCTCGGCGCCATCACGGTCAACGAGCTTCTCGGCCCCCTGTTCACCTGGCATGCGATCCGCCGCTCCGGCGAGGCCGGCCGCGACCGCCGCCGCATCATGGACTTCCTCCAGGAGGAGCACATCGCCGTGCCCTTCGAGGCCGAAACCCGCGACCAGGCCCTCCGCAGCCTCGTCGAGCGCTACGCCTTCACGCACCATCTGTCCGCCGCCGACCGCGCCGCGCTGGAGGAAAGCGTCCTGCGGCGCGAGGCCGAATCCTCCACCAACATCGGCCGCGGCGTCGCCGTGCCCCACGGCACCCTCAAGCGCGGCCGCCGCATCTCCGGTGTCCTCGCCGTCAGCCGCAACGGCGTCCCCTTCGACGACGGCGGCGAGCCCGTCCGCGTGCTCGTGCTCCTCGTCACCCCGCCCGGCATGGCCGACCGCCATCTCGAGGTCATGTCCAGCCTCGCCCGCATGGTCTCCGACGACACCATGCACGACCGGCTGCTGTCCGCCCTCAGCCCCTACGACGTCGCCGAGGCCCTCCAAAGCCGCGAGGCCCGCCCCTACAACTACTTCCTCGACGACCGCGACGAGGAGCCCGCGTTCCCGTAAGGCGGCCATGCCGCCTTCTCGGCGTGTTCTTGGGGTCAGCGCCTACGTAGCGCCGCCGTCCCGGCGGCCTTGTCTTCGCCTTTCATGCTCGCTGCTGGGTCTGCACGCCATGTCTGGGCCGTGTAGAGTGCCCGTGCCAGGCTGGAGCCTGGCGATCCCAGGGTACTCTGATGCGACGGTTATCTGTCCGTTCGGGGTAAGGGACACGCCGAAGCCGTGGTGTTGCTGGAGCGCGGCGGCCGTTGGATGACCGGCCCATCGCGCCCCCTGGGAGCGCCAGGCTCCAGCCTGGCTCTTCCCGGCGTTCCGGCAGCGACGCCACCGGAAGTCTTTCCCCTGCTATCCGCGCAGGGGATATCCGTCCATCCCCGTCCACACTTGGGAACTGGACGCGGCGCGGATGCGGCGTGCCCAGGGGTGGGTGGGGGAGGGGGCGAGTTCGGCCCAGCCGCCGGCGGCGCGGATGAGGGCTGTGCCCGCGGCGATGTCCCAGTAGGAGATGTCGTCCTCCATGAAGGCGTCCATGAGGCCGCAGGCGACGTGGGCCATCATGAGGGCGGCGGCGCCGGGCTGGCGCACCTTGTGGAATCGGTTGAGGGTGCGGTGGAGGGCGAGGAGCTGGGCGTCGTCGTAGTCGAACCCGGCGGGGTTGCCGAAGCCGAGGATGGCGCGCTCGGGCGCGGTGACGGCGGAGACGCGCATGGGGGCGCCGTCGCGCCAGGCGCCAAGCCCCGGCGCGCCGGTGAAGACCTCGCGGCGCGTGAAGTCGTTGACCACGCCGAGGACGGGCGCGCCGCCCGCGCTCAGGGCCACGGACACGCAGCAGTAGGCGATGCCCCGGCTGTAGTTGACCGTGCCGTCGAGGGGGTCCACGACCCAGTGGACCGCGTCCTGGGCGATGGGCGCGCCGCCGTCGCCGCTTTCCTCGGCGAGGACGGGCAGGCCGCTCTCCGCCAGCACCCCGAGGACCGCCGCCTCGGCGTCGCGGTCGTCCTGGAGCTTGACGTCGTGGGCCGTCTCGGCGAGGACGGTGTGGTAGCGCCCCCAGCGCTCCGCGAGCAGGGCGGCGGCCGCGGCTGCGGCGCGCTCCGCCATTGCCAGCAGGTCTTTCAGTTCGCCGGGGGAAAGGGTGTTGCCGGGAATGTCCATCTCAGGTGGACTCCTTGATCCACGCGCGGACGGCCGCCGCGTGGGACCGGGTGGTGATGAAGAAGAGGGCGTCGCCGGGCTGGAGAACCGTGGAGCCGCGCGGCGTGAGGGTTTCCTGCCCGCGCCGGATGGCGCCGAGCACGGCGTCCTCGGGGATGCCCGCGTCGCGCACGGCGCGGCCCTCCAGGGGGGAGCCGGAGGATATCTGGGTTTCCTCCAGCACCATTTCGGCGTCGCGGCGGGAAAACTGGAGGGTGTCCTCGCGGGCGGTCATGCCCTCGTGGTTGCGGCGGGCCTCCAGATAGGCGTCGAGGATGCCGGTCCGCTTGAGCATGCCGGCGAGGCGCTTCGGGTTGTCGGGGTTGATGACGGGCATGCGCCCGAAGGCGTGCATGCCGAACTGGGACAGGGCGGCGCCGAGGGAGTCGTCGGGCCGGCAGACCACGACGCCGCGCGTGCAGATGTCGCCGACGCGCAGATCTCCGGGGTCGCCGCCGAGGAGCGCCTCCTGCACGTCGCGCATGGTGACGATGCCCGTGAGGTCACCGTCGAGGTTCACCACGGGGTAGCCCCGTTCGTGGTCGTGGCGCAGGCGTTCGGCCAGCTCGGCGACCGGCGTGTTCTCCGACACGCAGTCCACCACCTCGTCCATGGCCTCGGCCACCGTGAGGGACTCCATCAGGTTGACCTCGGGCGACTCGTGGAAGGCGATGCCCTGCTCCCGCAGCTTGCCGGTGTACAGGGAGTCGGGGCTCATGCGCTGGGCGATGAAGGTGGACAGCACGGTGGCCGCCATGAGCGGCAGGACGATGTGGTAGTTGTCCGTCATCTCGATGAGGATGAGGATGCCCGTCATGGGCGCGTGGGCCCCGGCGGCGAACACGGCGGACATGCCCACGAGGGCGTAGGCGCCGGGGCTCGACGTGACCAGGGGGAACCATTCGTGGACCAGGGTGCCGTAGGCGCCGCCGAACATGGCCCCGATGAACAGGCAGGGGACAAAGACGCCGCCCGCGCCGCCGCTGCCCACGGTGAGGGCCGTCGCGAGAATCTTGGTCACGACGGCCGCCAGCAGCAGCCCCCCGGCCAGGCGGTTGTTCAGGGCGTCCGAGATGGCCCCGTAGCCCGACCCCATGATCTGGGGGGTGAGCAGGGCGAAGAGGCCCGTGAGCGCGCCGCCCAGGGCGGGCTTCAGCGCGTCGTGCATCCGCAGCCGCCCCGCGGCGGTCTCCACCCCCTCCAGCGCGCGCACGAAGGACCGCGCCACGACGGCGCACAGCGCCCCGAGCACCAGGAAAAACAGCAGGTCCTGCATCCCGACGAGGCGGTACCCCTGGTGCAGGGGGAACCACGGGTAGTCCCCCGTGCGCGAGAGGGCGCGCATGGTGACCGTGGCCACGGCGGAGCTGATGACCACGAGGCCGAAGTAGCGCGTCGTGAACCGCCGCACCACCACCTCCAGGGTGAAGAGAACGCCCGCCATGGGCGCGTTGAACGTGGCCGCGATGCCCCCGGCCGCGCCGCAGGCGACGCAGAGGGTGACCATGCGGTCGGGGAAGCGCAGGAACTGCGCGAGGGCGGAGCCCCAGGTCGCGCCGATGTGGACGATGGGCCCCTCGCGCCCCGCCGAGCCGCCGCTGCCGATGGTGAGCGCGGCGGCGGCCAGTTTCACCACGGCCACGCGCGCGCGGAGCCGCCCGCCGGTCCGCGCGACGGCGGCCATCACCTCGGGCACGCCGTGCCCGCGCGTTTCGGGGGCGAACCACCTGGCGGCCAGCCCGGCGCAGAGGCCGCCCAGGGCGATCACCGGAATGACCCACAGGCCGCCCAGCACGGGATGCACGGCCTCCAGCGCCGTCCGCAGCCCGCCGCCGAGCCCGTCCTGGAACAGCGTCTGCACGGCGTCCACCGCCCAGCGCAGCGCCACGGCCGCGCCCCCCGACCCGGCGCCGATAAACACGGCCAGCAGCACGGGGCCGGTGGTCTTGGACTGGCGGACATATTCCGCCACACTGTCTCGGAGCCGGATCAGCATGTCTCCGGTCGGTGTCCTTTCACACTTGGTCCGCGGGAATCTCCGCGGCGGCGCGGTAGAGCGCCGTGATGTTCTCCGGCGGGATTTCCGCGAGGATGTTGTGGATGGCGCAGAAGACGTAGCCGCCGCCGTCGGCGAGGTCCGGCACCACGCGCCGCACCTCCGCCGCCACGTCCTCCGGCGTGCCGAGCGGCAGGGTCGCCTGGCTGTTCACGCCGCCGCCCCACAGGGCGAGGCGGCCGCGCGTCTTGTCCTTCCATTCCCGCCACGACCTGCCGCCGGCGGTCCACTGCACCGGGTTCACCACGTCGAAGCCGCTGTCCACAAAGGCGTCGAGCAGGTCGTAGACCGCGCCGCAGGTGTGCAGGAAGGTCTTCGTCTGCGGGGAAACCTGGTGGATCAGGTCGTTCATGCGGCGGTAGTACGGCTGGAAGAGCTGCCCGTAGACCCAGGGCGCGGCGATGGGCGCGTTCTGCGTGCCCCAGTCGTCCGCCGACACCATGTACACGTCCACGCACCCGGCGATTTCAGGCAGCAGCGCCTCCACCTGCCGCAGGGCGTGGGCGATGACCAGCTCGTGCAGCTCCGCCACGAACTCCGGCTCCGTGAGGCAGAGCATGGGGAAGAGGGCGAGGCCGCCGAAATTGGCGATGCCGATGCCCGCGCCGGGGCCGAGGAAGAGCGTGGCGCGGTCCGTGGCCTCCCGTGCGCGCTGTGCCGTCTCCCGCGCGGCGGCGATTTGCGCCGGCGTGAACGTCTCGGCGGCGAGCCGCGCGCGCAGCTCGTCCAGGTCCGGCTTGGGCAGGTCGCCCGTGAGCAGCATCGGCTGCCCCGCGTGCTCCGTCTCAAACACATGCGCCGCCGGCGGCATTTTCGCGCCGTAGTGCGGCTGGAGGATCGTGCCGTCGGGGAGGTCCTGGAACTGCGCGGGGGTGCGCACCTCCGCGTCCAGCCGCCCGTTGAACCCGTAGGGCTTCCACAGTTCCGGCTGGGGGAAGGCGTTCGTCATGTCCGGCGTCAGCGTGACCACGTCGCAGTCCAGCGCGTCTAGGACATCCGTGTCCGGCAGCGCCAGCATCTGGCCCGTGTCATAGACGCGGGGGCGGCGCGGCGGCAGGCCCAGCGCCCGCACCAGCCCCGGATAGGCGAAGCAGCTCACGCAGGTGGAAGGCATGCCGCCGAGGTCCTTGGGCACGCGGTCCGTGGGGCGGAAATTGAGGGCGTTCATCACGCGGTCACGCCGGGTCATCGGGGATTCCCTTCCTGCCGCCTGTGCGGGCGGCCCGACTTAATGAAAAACGGGCGCGGAAACACCGTCCCGCGCCCGCTTGAACGTCTTGCCATGGCTGCGTTCCCGCGGATTACGCGTTCTTGTCCTCTTCCTCGGGCTTCTTCGCCTCTTCCTCTTTCTTGGGCTCGTTCAGGGCGCCCTTGAATTCGGAAATGGCCGTGCCCAGCGACTTCCCCAGGCCGGAAATCTTGCTTCCGCCGAAGAGGACGAGGACGATCAGGAAAATCACAATCAATTCGCCCATGCCAGGGGTCCACATAGCCTTGCTCCTGCATGCGGGCGGAGGCGCCCGCGCCGAAAACCCGGCGGCCGCGCCCCGCCACAGGGGAACACGAAACACCGCCGTTCATCCAAACAGTATACCCGCTGCCGGTGGCGGATACAAGCGCGGCACCCCGTGGAAGGATGCCGGGGCAGTGTCCGGGGGCGTCAGGGACGGTCCCGGTGTCAGCTTTGCGGTGCGGCCGGGGCCGGGGGGGCCTCTGCCGGGGCCGGGGGGGCCTCCGGCGCGGGGGCCGGCGCGGCGCCCACGGGCTGCGTCAGGGCCTTCTGTCCCTGGCGCAGGTGGTCCATGGCGGTGAAGAGGACACGGGCCGCCTCCTGCGGGGCGTGGAAGCCCGTCGAGTTCTCCGCCTCCACAAAGTCGATGAGGAAGGTGGCGCGCCGCTGGGCCAGGCGGGCCGCCTCCAGCGAAGCCTCGGCCACGCCGCGCCCCTGGGCGTCCACCAGCGCGTCAATCAGCTCCATCAGGGCGCCGAGCGCCTTGTCCTTCATCTCCGCCGTCTTGTCCTGGATGCGCTCCGCGCGGGCGAGCAGCTCCTCCTCCGGGGCCTTGTGGCAGGTCTGGCAGGAGTTGTTGATGTTGAGCAGGGGGCTGCGCACGTGGTGGTCGCTGATCTTGAGGCCGCCGACGCGCATGTAGGGCATGTGGCAGTCGGCGCAGGCGACGCCCGCGCGGGCGTGGGTGCCCTCGCTCCACATCTCAAACTCCGGGTGCTGCGTCTTGAGCATGGGCGCGCCCGTCTCCGCGTGCGTCCAGTCCTGTCTCTTATACACATCTCCGAGC
>JAPXRP010000210.1:0-7285 GCA_033813475.1 Candidatus Hydrogenedentota bacterium | reverse complement strand
CCCTTATGACGGTGATGTCGGGGTCGTTGCTGCCGCGCACAAACCGTACCAGCACCGATTTGCCGGGGATGGCGTGCTTCTCCAGGGTGGAGAGGAAATCAGCCGGGGAGGACACGGACTGCTGGCCGACCTCGGTGATGACGTCGCCCTGCATGATCCGGGCCTCCTCCGCCGGGCTTCCCGGCTCGACATCGGTCACGACCACGCCGCGCAGCGCGGCGTCCATGCCCATGCGCTCCAGCAGCTGCGGGGTCAGCTCCTGCACGCGTATGCCGAGAATCCCCTTGTCCTGGGCGCCGCGCCCCTCGGAAAGGTTGCGCTCCGTCAGGGTGATCTCAATGTCCGCGGGGGCCTTGTCCCGCCAGACCTCCAGGATGACCTTGGTGCCCGGTGTGAAGGAGGAAATCCGGCGGACCAGCTCGCTGGCGGTCTTGACAGGCTCCCCGTCAACCTTGCGCACCACGTCGTAGGTCTTGATGCCGGCCTTGTCCGCCGGCGTGTCGGGCTGGACCTGGCGCACGACCGCGCCGTCGCTGTCCGGCAGGCCGAGAGAGTCCACATCCGCGTAGTTCTTGGCGTCGTCAATGGAGACGCCGAGGTAGCCGCGGGAGACCTTGCCCTTGGAGATGAGCATCGGGACGGCGTCCTTGGCCGTGTTGATCGGGATGGCGAACCCGATGGAGTTGGCGCCGAGGATGATGGCCGTGTTGATGCCGACCACCTCGCCCCGGATGTTGCACAGGGGGCCGCCGCTGTTGCCGAGGTTGATGGCGGCGTCCGTCTGGATCAGGTTCTGGAACGTGAGCCCCTGCGCGGCCAGCTCGGCCAGGCCCTCGCGGCCCAGGGCGCTGATGTGGCCCACGGACATGGACCCCTCAAGGCCCCGCGGGCTCCCGAAGGCGATGGAAAACTCGCCCACCTTCAGCGTGTCGGAGTCGCCCAGGGGGATGGCGCGCAGCGGCTCGTCGGCCTCTATCTTGATCACCGCGAGGTCTGTTTCCGGGTCGGTTCCGGAGACGACGGCCTCGTACTCCTTGCCGTTGGAGAACCGGACGGTGATCTCGTCCGCGTTCTCCACCACATGGTTGTTGGTGATGATGTAGCCCTCGGCGTCATAGACGAACCCGGAGCCGGTGCCCCGGGGCCGCGCGGGCATTCTGCGGCGGTCCTCCGGGGACGGGACGGGCAGGTTGAAGAAGCGGTAGAGCTCCTCCAGCTGGCCCATTTCCATGCCCTGGTCTTTTCCCTTCACGTCAATGGTGACGACGGAGGGGCGGATTTGGTCGTGCAGCTGGACGAAGCCGTCCTCGAGCTGCTGCAGGATGGGGGGCTGCGCGGGGGCGTTGCCCGGCGCGGCCAGGGCGGCGACGGCCGCCAGGGCGATCAGGAAGGCGTGTTTTCTCATGGTGTGCTCCTTTTCAGGTTGCTGTTCAGGTTCCGGGGTGTCCGAAGATGGCCTCGCGGAGGCTGGTCCGGACGGATTCCAAGACATGTTTGTCCTCAATTTTCTGGCCGTCCTTCCGGACGTAGAACGAGTCGCGCACCCTGCCCACCTCGGTCATGATGTGCGCCGCCATGACGTCCAGGCCCATGCGGGAAAGGGTGCTTGCGATGTCATGCAGCAGCCCCGTCCGGTCCCCCGTCACGACGTCAATCACCGTGTCCGTGCGGGACGCGCGGTTGTCTATGTCAACGACGGTCCTCACGGGCACGACTGACGTGCGCAGGGCAAAGAGCCGGGTGCGCGCGCGCTCCACGAGGGGCGCGGCCTCCTCCTCGCCCCCGAGCACGGCGCGCAGGAGGGTCTCCAGCTCGCCACATTCGTCCGCCGTCAGCGGCCTCCGGGACACGGAGTCCTCCACCAGGAAACAGTCCACCACCCACCCGTCATTCCGGGTGAAGAGGGCCGCGTTCTGGATGCTCACGAGGCGGGCGGCCATGACGCCCGCGATGTCGGCGAAGAGGCCGCGCCGGTCGCGGGTGCAGACGATCACCTCTCCGGGGCCGGTTTCCCCGCTGCGGACATGGCGCACCGCCAGGCCGGAGGCCCGGGCGTCCTCCAGACACGCGAGGTGGGCGCCCACCTGTCCGGGCGAGTAGGTGAACACATACCGGTCGCCCATGCCCGCCAGATGGGCGAGGACCGCGCCGCGCGGCCGGTCCGGCAGCCCGTCGGCGATGAGGGCCGCCTTGATCTCCCGCAGGTCCTCCTCCCCCGACGCCTCGCGGCCCGTCAGCAGGCGCTCGGTCTGGAAATGGAGCTTCATGAGCAGGGAGCCCTTCCACTCGTTCCAGACATTCGGCGCCACGGCGGAAAGGTCGGCATAGGTGACCAGGAAGAGCTTTCTCAGCATGTCCGGCGAGCGGACCAGCTCCGCGAACCCCTGGATGACGTCCAGGTCGTCCATGTCCCGGTAGAAGGCGATGTCCGACATGGTCATGTGGTGCTCGACCAGGAAGACCACTCGCCGGGCGTCGTACTCCGGAAGGGCAAGCCGCTCGCAGACGGCGCGGGCGATGCGGGCGCCCTCGGCGACATGGATTTCGCCGGCCGCCTTTCCCAGGTCGTGGAGAAGCACGGAAAGGACGGCCACATAGGGCTCCTCGATCCGGCCCACAATGTCGTTGAGAAACCGGCCCACGGGCCCCTTCATGGCGGGGATTTCGCCGAGGGCCTCCACGGCGCGCAGGGTGTGCTCATCCACGGGGAAGCTGTGAAAATCCTCGTAGCGCACCAGTCCGCGGACGGCGGCGAACTCCGGGAGGAAGGCGCCCAGCACCCCGGTCCGGGCGGCCTCGCGCAGGGCGACGCCCGCGCCGGCGAAGCGGCCGCACACGGCGAGGAAGAAGCGGCGGACCACGGCGTTTTCGCGGAACTCCTGGGTGGCGAGGCGGGCGTTGAGCGACACCCAGCGCAGGGTGCCGGGGCTGAGGGGGGCGACCCGCCGGGCGCACTCCCAGAAAACCTCCATGAGGCGCGCGGGATTCTCGGCGAACCAGTTCTTGTCCGAGGGGTCCGCGCAGAGCTGGCCGTTGTGGAGCGTCATGCGCGCGCGGGCCTGCGCGCGGTCGGCGAAGAGCGAGGCGATGCCGGCCTGGTCGCAGATGCGGGCGGCGGCGTGCATGAACTCGCGCACGCGCGCGGCGCTCTGGTAGTAGTCCTCCATGAGGCGCCCGACCGCGCCGGCGCTTCCGGTGCCGTAGCCGAACACGGAGGCGATGTGGGTCTGCATGGGGAAGGCCAGCCGGTTGTCGCCGCGCCCGGCCTGGAAGTGCGTCTCGTTGCGGATCCGCCAGAGGAAATCCAGGCTCTCCATGAGCTCCAGATGCTCCGTCGGGGTGATGAGGCCCTCGCGCTCCATGTCTTCCAGGGAGAACACGCCCCGCCCCAGCATGACCATCCACAGGGCCGCGTGGAAGTCCCGCAGGCCGCCCGCGTTTTCCTTGATGTCCGGCTCCGGGGCGTAGAGGTCGCGCTGCTCGGCGGGGAGGGACTCCAGGCGCTCCCGCCGCCGGATATGCGCGAGGATGCCCTCCTTGGTCCGGGCGGGCATGTCCGCAAGCAGGAGTTTGAGCCGGCCCAGGGTGGTGGCGTCCCCCCCCACGAGGCGGGCCTGGAGGTAGGTGGTGCAGACCTGGGGGTCCGTGGCCGCGAGGGCGGCCGCCTCGCCCACGCTGTGCAGGGCGAATCCTGCGGAGAACCCGATGTCCCAGAAAAGGGGGTGCAGGAAACTGGCCAGCCGCTCGATGTCCTCGTCCAGCTCGGAGTCGAACAGCAGGGAGACGTCGAGGTCGGAAAAGGGGCTCATCTCCCCCCGTCCGTAGCCGCCCAGGGCGCACAGGGCCACGCGGTTGAGCACGACGCCGGAGTTGCGGCTCCACGCCAGGCCGAATTCAAGGGCGGCGCGCACCACGTCGTCGCACAGCACGGTGAGCTGGCGCAGCGTGTTTGCCCCGGACTCCCCGGCCGCGTGGCGGTTCCGGATGGCGCGCCGGCCTTCGAGCACATGCATGCGGATGGCCTGCAGGCACACGGCGTGGGGCACTTCCCGGAACTCGTGGGGTTCCGTGCGCGCCAGGGCGCGCAGGGCGGTGAAATCGGCCGACGCGACCGTCATGGCCGGGCCTCCCCCGGGTTCGGCGGCGGGGCGGGGGCGCCGTCGCCGCGCAGGAAGGAGGCGGGCGCGTCCACCGGCACGATGGCGGCGCGCGCAAGCCAGCCGCGCTCCCCGCCGACAGTGGAGACGAGCGCCCAGTTCTGGGCGGTGCGCTCCACGGCGACCCGGTCGCCCTCGTACAGCATGAAGCGCGGGGTGTCCTCCGTGCTCCGGGAGAAATAGACGGGGACCTCGGTGTCCACGGCCACGGCGAGGGGCACGGGGGTCGCCTTGGACCAGGCCGCGCCCGCTGTCAGGGCGAGCAGGGCGCCCCCCACTGCGGCGGCAGTTTTCCAGTAGGGAATCCGCCGGATCTGCGCCGCAGTCAGGAGGGTCAGCAGTCCCCACCAGAAGAAGAGGGCCATTCCGGTCACCAGGCCGGGACGGAGCCCTTCGGCCCAGAAGAAGAGCGCCTGCCGCCAGTCGGCGGGCAGGGGCCGGGCGAGATTCCGCTGGGTCCGCTCCAGCACCTTTTCCAGGTTGAGGCGGGCCGCCTCCAGCCCGGGGTCCAGACGGAGGGCGCGCTCATAGCAGGCCACCGCCTCGCCCAGCTCGCCCGCCTGGAAAAGGGCGTTGCCCAGGTTGTAGAACACCGCCGCGTTGCCGGGCTCCGCTTCGGCGACGGCGGCGAATTTTTCCGCCGCGAGGCGGTGGTCCCCCGCCCGGTAGGCGGTTTTTCCCGCGGCGAAGTCCTCCAGGGTTGACGGGGAGGCGAGAAGGATCACTGCGGCCGCAACCAGGTTCATCATGACGAGGGTCCCTCCGTCAGCGCCCGCCGCAGGGGCTCAAGCAAAGCGTCGGCGCGCGCCCGCAGGGACTCCAGCTCCCCGGGCGAGGGGGCGGCGCCTGAATAGCGCGCCCTTTCGCAGGCGCGCAGGATGTCCGTGGCCTCCTTGACCAGCGAAAGGTCGCATCCGCGTCCGCCCAGAAGGTCGGCCACGTCGGACGCCGTGAGTCCGGCGGCGTTGACGTTGACCAGGTCGGCGACGAAACCGGCGAGGGCGAGCTGCACCGGCTCCGGGGACTGGCCGTCCACCCGGTCCAGCGCCCTGCGGGCATGCTTCAGGGCCCGCTGCCGCCGTGCGTAGGGAATGTCCGTCTCCAGCCGCCGCCGACGGTGGAGCCAGAGCCACAGCCCGCCGTACAGGGGGAACGGGAGCAGCGCGGCCAGGAGCGCCAGGGCCGGTCCGGTCCGCCGCGCGCCAAGCCCCGCGTCCTCGATGAGCGGCAGCAGGTCGTCGCTGACCGGAAGCACCACCGAGCGCTGCTCCTCCCGGGCGCCGCCCGCGGTGACCAGTTCCTGGGAACCCTGGGCCGGAACGGCCACAGTGATCTTGCGGGCGGGGATGCGCTCGGTCTTGTAGTTTTTCAGCATGGGGGCGAAAAAGACGTACTGGACCTCCGGCAGCTCGTGTTCGCCGGGTTCCAGGGGGGTGAGGGCGTAGCGGAACTGCTTGGTGCCGCTTCCGGCCGCCGGATTGTCCTGGGCCGTTTCGACCTCCGGCCCGGCCAGGTGCGCCCAGGGGATGGACGGGAGGACGGGGGCGCCGACGGAGTCCGGGTTGCCCTCGCCGCTTACGGAGATGACCCACTGCGCGGGCACGCCCTGGGTCAGGATGCCGGACGGGAACTCGGCGGTCACCCGGTACTTGCCCACCGCCCCCGAGAAGCCGTCCGGCGGCGCGGGCAGGGGCTTGACCGTCACGGCGATTTCCGGGGTGGCAAAGCCGCGCATGGCGGACGACGGCCTCCCGCGGTCCGGCCAGATGACCTGCCCCTGCCACCGCCAGGCCCCGATGGTCAGCGCGCCGGTGGTGGTGGGGTACAGCGCCTGGGAGATTTCGGTGACCCGGTAGGAAAGGTCTCCCCGGGTCTCCCGGGTCTGCCGGTTGGACTGGGGGCCGGTGTAGAAGCCGGGGGTCTCCGGCAGGGGGATGTTCTGCGGCGTGCGCAGGTCCACATTGAACGAGTCGAGAAGCAGAATCCGCAGCAGGAGCGTCACTGTCTCCCCCTGAAACACCTCGTTCTTGTCCACCTGCGCCTCCACCAGGGCCATCTCCTCGACCGAGATGCCGTCGTTGCGCGTTCCGCCCCGGCGCCCGCCGGCAACCGCCTTGCCCACTTCGAGCGTAAGCGGCTGGGTGAGGTATTCCCTTCCGTCCACCACGATCTTCACCGGGGGAATGCGGTAGGTGCCCTCCGTCTCGGCCCAGCCGCGGTAGCGCCAGGTGCGGCTTTGGGATGCCGTGGACCGGCCGTTCACAATGGTGAAACTGGACGCGGAACTCACCTCGGGCGCGTCGAGCACGAGCCCGGTGTCCGTGACGGGGGTCACATCGGGGTTTCGGACATCGCTGCCCGCCGCCTGGAGGGTGAGCACGAAGACCTCCCCCACGCCCGCCGTGTTCGTGGAGAGGGACGCGCTGACGGGGCTCTGCTGGCCCCAGGCCGCCAGCCCCGGCAGAAGTGCCGCGAGGACAGAAATGGTCCAGAGGGTTCGCATCACCACCATCCCCCCTTAAAGTCAATCCGCTGGCGGACATTGCGGATTTCCTTCTGCTCGCGCTTGTCCGTCTCCTCCAGCGATTCCAGGAGGGCGCGCAGGCTTCCGTTCTCCATGTCCTTCTCTTCCTCCTCCGTCCCGTCCTCCTGTTCTTCCGCCGCAGGCTGCGCCTCCTGCTCCTCCGCGGTCTGGGGCTCTTCCTGTTTCTCCTTTTCCTGTTCCTTCTCCTCCTCCTGCTGCCGCCCCTGCTGTTGATCCTGCTTCTGCTGGTCCTGTTGGTCCTGTTCCTGCTGGCTCTGGTCGCTCTGGGACTGCCCGGAGGACTGGTCGGAGGGGCGGGTCAAGAGTACCACAAGTTCGCCCGGCGCCAGGGGCATGCCCCGGAAGACGACGGTGTCGCCGGGCCGCGCCTGCACCGTGCCCGCGAGGGCGGTGACAATTTTTCCGTCGAGGAGCGCCTCAATGCGCACCTCCATCGCCGCCGAGTCGCCGTCCTGGGACGGCAGCAGGGTGACGGCGGCGGAATAGGTGCCGTTGATGGGGAACCGGGTCTCCGTTTCCGGCGCGAGTTCCCGGGCCGCCGTTCCGACAAACTCGTATCCCGCGAAACCGAGGGGCTTAAGGG
>JAPXRP010000209.1:0-7294 GCA_033813475.1 Candidatus Hydrogenedentota bacterium | reverse complement strand
TTTTAAACCCGAAACCTTCCCGTGCCGCAGGACTCAAGCCGGTTCAGGTTGATTGTCCTCATCAGCATACCACCGCCCCCCGGCCAATGCAAGCGACGCAAAACGTTGCAGCAGAATAGGTTGCATTCTCAGTATATCGAGAAAAAAATCCTAATTGCGAAAATCTCGTAACTAGGGAAAATGGCGCAATTCTTGGTGGACGAAGTGGACGAAGTGGACGAAGTGTACGAGGTGGACAGGCTGGACTTGACTCCGCCCCCTGTCTACTCCGTCCACTTCGTCCACCCCTCCATCCTTGTTTAGGTTGGCTCTTTGCGGTGTTTTGCGGGGCTGTGCCATAATGACTTCTTGTCACCGTCTGGGTTGTTTTCGGGCGGTTGCTGGGTGATGTGGGGAATGGGTTGCCGTTCGCCTGCTTTGGCCGCGTGCGGTCCGGAATGATATCCGGTGTTCCGGGGAGGTTCGGTCGGAACCGTTTCCACATCCTGAGATTCTGCCGGGCATGCCGGAAATGCCCCCGTCAAGCTGCGGGACCATGCGGGGCGCGCGCCGTCCCCCCCGCCGGAAAGGCCTGTCATGCGTGCCATTTTGCGTTTTCTTGCCAGCCTGCTGCTGTGCGCGCTCGTTGTCGGCGCGGGCGCGGGCGTTGTGTTCGCGGTGAAGACCCTGCGCCCGCCGCAGGCCCCGCCGCCGCCGGTGGAGACGCCCCCGGTGAACGTGCGGGTGCGGGTGATCGCGCCGGCGGTGGTGGAGGACGCGATCCTGCTGACGGGACGCATCGAACCGCTGGAGGAGCTGACGGTGAGCGCGGAGGCCTCCGGGGTGATCGAGTGGCTGGAGGTGGACGTGGGCGACCGCGTGAAGGAGGGGCAGGAGCTGGCCCGGATTGACACGGCGCGGCTGCAGACGGTGTACGACCAGGCGGCGGCGCGCAAGAATCTGGCCGCCCAGGAGCTGGCGCGGATGCGGAACCTGGAGAAGGGGGGCATCGCCTCGCCGCAGAATCTGGACCAGGCCAGCGCGGAGTCAGACATGGCGGCGGCGGACCTGAGCGCGGCGAAGATTCAACTGGACAAGAGCCGGGTCTATGCGCCCATGGACGGCATCATCAGCCAGCGGACGCGCCGCCAGGGCGAATTCACGGACAACGGGTCGCCGCTGCTGCGCATCGTGCAGGTGGACCGGGTGAAGACCCTGGTGGGGGTGCCCGAGCGCGACATCAACCGGTTCGCGCTGGACGATGAGGTGCATCTGACCCTGGACGCGCTTCCGGACCGCACGTTTACCGGCCGGATCGGCAAACTGCCGCCGACGGCGGACCTGGCGACGCGGACCTTTGTGGCGGAGATTCTGCTCGACAACCCGGAGGGGCTGCTCAAGCCCGGCATGACGGCGCGGGTGCGCATGGTCCGTGAAATCTTCCCGGACGCCGTGGCGGTCCCGCTGTTCGCCGTGCTCACCCTGGAGAACCAGCGCTTTGTCATGGTGGAGGAGGGGGGCGTGGCCCGGGTGCGCCCGGTGGAGCTGGGGGTGCTCCAGGGGGACATGGTTCATGTGAAGTCGGGGCTGGCGGCGGGGGACCGGCTGATTGTCACGGGCCAGCGCGACCTGCGCGACGGGCGGCGGGTCACGGTGACCGGGGAGACGGCGGAATGATCGTCTCCGACGCCGCAATCAACCGGCGGATCACCGTATTCGTCTCCATCCTGCTGATCGTGGTGGCGGGGCTGTACTCCTACCGCATCCTGCCGCGCGAGAGCACGCCGGAGGTGGTCATTCCCATCCTCCTTGTCACGACCAGCTACCAGGGCGTGGCCCCGACGGACATGGAGTCCCTGGTGACGATCCCCATCGAGCGCAAGCTCACCGGCCTGTCGGGGGTGAAAAGCATCCAGTCCACCAGCTCGGAGGGA
The DNA here is from genome assembly GCA_033813475.1 of Candidatus Hydrogenedentota bacterium. Lineage (GTDB taxonomy): Bacteria > Hydrogenedentota > Hydrogenedentia > Hydrogenedentales > CAITNO01 > JAAYBR01. Next base: position 5,381 of record JAPXRP010000209.1, on the reverse strand, counting down.
ATATCGGTCATCCAGGTGGAGTTCGAGGCCGATGAGGACGTGGACGTGGTGCGGCAGAAGGTCCGCGACAAGGTGGACCAGGCGAAGCCCGACCTGCCGGAGGAGGCGGACGACCCCCAGATCACGGAGATCAACGTCTCCGACTTCCCGTTCATGTTCATCTCCATGACGGGGGACCACATCCCCCTTTCGATCATGACCAAGCTGGCGGAGGACCTGGAGGACGACATCGAGGCGGTGAAGGGCGTGCTTGAGGTGAATGTTGTCGGCGGGGTCGAGCGCGAGATTCAGATCATCGTGGACCCCGACCGGGTGACGGAGTACGGCATCTCCCTGGCCGACCTGGTGACCCTGGCGCGCGTGGAGAATGTGAACACCCCGGCCGGCGCCATGGAGCTGGGCGAGGGGCGCTTCTCCGTGCGCGTGCCCGGCGAGTTCACCACGGCCGACGAGATCAACAGCCTCGTGGTGAAGGCCGGCCAGGGCGGCGTGGTCTACATGCGCGACATCGCGGAGATCCGCGACGGGTACAAGGACATCGAGTCCATCTCGCGGCTGAACGGCCGGCGCGCGGTGACGCTCAGCGTGTCGAAGCGGGCGGGGGAAAACCTGATCGAGGTGGCGGGGCGCGCGCGGGAGCGCATGGAGGCCTTCCGGCACCGGCTGCTTCCGGGGATGGACCTCGTGGTGACGATGGACCACTCCGACGACATCCGGGACATGGTGTCCGAGCTGGAGAACAACATCATCAGCGGGCTCATCCTGGTGCTGGCGGTGGTGTTCATCTTCATGGGCCTCACCAGCGCAATCATGGTGGCCCTGGCCATCCCGCTGTCCATGCTCCTCACCTTCGCGGCGCTCTACGCCACGGGCACCACGCTCAACATGGTGGTGCTGTTCAGCCTGATCCTCGCGCTGGGCATGCTGGTGGACAACGGCATCGTGGTGGTGGAAAACATCTACCGCATGATGCAGATGGGCCTGCCGCCCGTGAAGGCCGCCAAGGCGGGTGCGGGCGAGGTGGCCTGGCCCATCATCACCTCCACCCTGACCACGGTGGCCGCCTTCGCGCCCCTCATGTTCTGGCCGGGCGTGTGGGGCAGCTTCATGTTCTTCCTCCCGCAGACCGTCATCACCGCCCTGTGCGGGTCGCTGTTCGTGGGCCTCGTGGTCAACCCCGCGCTGGCGAGCCGCTTTGCCCGGGTGAAGAACGCCCCCGCGGAGGGCGCCGAGGACCCCGAGGAGGCGATGATGCGCGCGCCCAAATCGCTCACCATCCGCGCCTACGTCGCCCTGCTGCGCGTGGCGCTGCGCTGGCGGCTGGTCACGGTGACCCTGGCCTTCACGAGCCTCGTGGTGATCATCGCCGTCTACATGCAGAATCCGAAGATCGAGTTCATCCCCGAGACGGAGCCCCGCCAGACCCAGGTGGAGGTGGACACCTCCGAGGGCACGCGGCTGGAGGTGACGGACGGCGTGGTCCGGGCCATCGAGGAGATCGCCCGGGACTACGGGGACGACGTGGAGCACCTGCTGGCCAGTTCGGGGTCGCGCGGGGCGAGCACCAACGTGAACACGACCAGCACGGCGAGCCACCAGGGGCGCGTCTCGCTGGATTTCCACAAGCTGGGCACACGGCCGGTGCGCCCCAGCGTGATCACCGAAAAGCTGCGGGAGCGCCTGCGGGAGGTGACGGGGGCGGACCTCACCCTCCAGCAGCAGCAGGAGGGCCCGTCGGACAAGCCCCCGGTGAACGTGGAAATCAGCGGCGACGACTTCGGGACCCTGTCGGCGCTTGCGGAGAAGGTTGCGGCCGCCATCGCGGACATACCCGGCATTGTGGACCTCAAGGACGACTACGAGCCCGGCAAGCCGGAAATCCGGGTGGAGATGGACCGGGAGCAGGCCCTGCTCATGGGGCTGAACACCCAGTTTGTGGGACAGGCCGTGCAGGCGGCGGTCAACGGACGCAAGGCGGGCACCTACCGCGAGGGGGACAAGGAGTACGACGTCACGGTCCGGTTCCCGGAGAATTTCCGCGACAACCTGGACAAGATCCGCTCCATGACCATCGTGAACCTGGGCGGGGTGCCGGTGCCGTTCTCGGCGGTGGCGCGCGTGGAGGAGGGGGTGGGGCTCGGCCCCATCAAGCGCATGGACCGCAAGCGCACCATCACCGTCTCAGCGGAGGCCGCGCTGGGGTACACCGGCGCGATGCTCCTGCAGGAGGTCCAGAAACGGCTGGAGGGCTTCGAGCTGCCCGACGGGTATCTCATTGACTACACCGGCGAGAACGAGGACCAGGAGGAGGCCCAGGCCTTTCTCAGCGAGGCCTTCGTGGTGGCGCTGTTTCTCATCGCCATGATCCTCATCACCCAGTTCAACTCGCTCATCCAGATGTTCATCGTCATGTCCTCGGTCGTCCTGTCCCTGGCGGGGGTGTTCCTCGGGCTGATCATCACGGACACGCCGTTCAGCGTCATCATGACCGGCATCGGATGCGTGAGTCTGGCGGGCGTGGTGGTCAACAACGCCATCGTGCTGATTGACTTCATCAACAAGCGCCGCGAGCGCGGGCTGTCCGCGGACGAGGCCATCCTCCAGGCGGGCATCACGCGGTTCCGCCCCGTCATGCTCACCGCCGTCACCACGGTGCTCGGCCTGCTGCCCATGGCGCTCGGCGTAAGCTTCGACTTCTTCGCCGGGAAGTGGATTGTCGGCGGCGAGTCCGCCGCGTGGTGGGGCCCCATGGCCGTCGCCGTCATCTTCGGCCTGAGCTTCGCCACCGTCCTCACGCTGGTGGTCGTCCCCGTGCTGTACAGCCTCACCGCCAACCTGCACAACGCCTGGACCCGGACCGTCCGGTCCGCCACCGCCCCCGAAAGGAGCCCCGAATGAACCCCTTCCGGACGCAGTTCCTTCTTATGGCTGCCCTGCTGGCCGCCCCGTTGTGCGCCGTCGCCCAGAATCCCGGCCCCGACCTCACCTGCTTCCAGCAGGCGGGGAGCTACACGCCCCAGATTGACATCGCGTCGGACATGGCGGTGGTCTACGGCTGCGGGCCGGACTTCGGCGCCCGGGCGGAGGAGTGGCGGAAGCGCGGCTACTCCATCGGGATGATGACCGGCATCGCCTGGGGCGGCTACGACGCGTACTACCAGACCCCGGACGGCATCAAGAAGGACGAGATCCAGACCGCCAAGAGCGGACGGCTCTACATGCACGGGAACAGCGACACGGTGGGGTACAACGTGCCCACCCCGGAATATGTCGAGTACATCAAGAAGATGGTGGAGCCCGCCGTGGACGCCGGGGCCCAGGCAATCTTCATGGAGGAGCCGGAATACTGGGCGGAGACCGGGTGGAGCGAGGGCTTCAAGCGGGCCTGGGAAACGCGCTACGGAAAGCCCTGGGAGGCCCCCGACTCCAGCGTGGACGCCCAGTACAAGGCGAGCCGGCTCAAGTACGAGCTGTACTTCAACGCCCTGCGCGAGGTGTTCCGCCACGTCAAGGCCCGCGCCGCGGCGCAGGGGCGCGCCATCGAGTGCCATGTGCCCACGCACAGCCTCGTGAATTACGCCCAGTGGCGCATCGTCAGCCCCGAGGCCAGCCTCATGGGGCTGGAGGAGATGGACGGCTACATCGCCCAGGTGTGGACGGGCACCGCCCGCACGGCCAACGTGTACCGGGGCGTCCGCCGCTCCGAGCGCACCTTCGAGGCGGGCTATCTGGAGTACGCCTCGGCCTACGGCATGGTGCGGCCCACGGGCCGCAAGGTGTGGTTCCTCGCCGACCCGGTGGAGGACAACCCCGACCGGAGCTGGAACGACTACAAGTGGAACTACGAGTGCACCATCATCTCGTCCCTGATGTTCCCGGGGGTGTCCCGGTTCGAGGTGATGCCCTGGCCTTCCCGCATCTTCCAGGGCACCTATCCCAAGGTGGACCTGGACAAGAAAGCGGAGCGCGAGGGCATCCCCGCCGAGTACGCCACCCAGCTCCTCACGGTGATCAACGCGCTCAATGACATGGACCAGAAGGACGTGGCGTGGGACGCGGGCACCCGGGGCATCGGCGTCATGGTGTCCGACACCCTCATGTTCCAGCGGGCCGCCCCCACGCCCAGCGACGCCCACTTCAGCCACTTCTTCGGCCTCGCAATGCCCATGGTCAAGCACGGCTTTCCGCTGGACATCGTGCAGATGGAAAACCTGCTCCAGCCGGGCGTGCTCGCGGAGTGCCGCGTCCTCCTGCTGACCTACGAGGGGCAGAAGCCCCTGAAACCCGAATACCACGACGCCCTCGCCGCCTGGGTGCGGGACGGCGGTGCCCTGCTGTTTGTGGACGACGGAAAAGACCCCTACAACCGCGTTCAGGAGTGGTGGAACGCCCAGGGCGCCACGGACGCCCTGCCGCAGGACGACCTGTTCGCGCGGCTGGGCGTGGACGCCTCCGCGAAGGCCGCCCCGCAGGCCGTCGGCAGGGGCTGGGTGCGCTGGATGGAACAGTCGCCCAGCGTCCTCGCGCGCGACAAGAACGGCCCCGAGACGCTGCTGGCGGCGGTCGGCGAACTCTGCGCGAAGCTGTCGCTGCCCGTGCGCACGCAGAACTACCTCAAGCTGCGCCGCGGCCCCTATGTCATCGCGTCGGTCATGAACGAGTCCGTCTCCGACGCGCCGCTGCGGATGCGGGGGCGGTTCATAGACCTGTTCGACGCGAAGCTCCCGGTCATCCCGGAGAAGACGCTGAATCCCGACCAGCGGACGCTGCTCTATGACCTGGACTGGGCCAAGGAGCATCTGGGCGCCGCCAAGGTGGCCGCCGCCGCCACCCGCGTGAGGGGCGAGCGCTTCGCCGACGGCAAACTCTCCTTCACGACCCGCGGCCCCGAGGGGGTGCACGCCCGCGTGCGGATGCTCCTGCCCTCCGCGCCCGCCGAAGTCCGCATGACGCCCGAGACCGCCTTCACCCACGCCTGGGACGCCGACAGCGGAACCCTGCTCCTGGAGTTCGACAACCGCGCCGACACCCTGTCCGTGGAGGTGGTCCTCTGACGGGACACGGTCTGCCGTAGCGCCGGCGTCCCGCCGGCCTTGTCTTTGAGTTAACGTTGAGTCGGCGTTCCGCACGTCATGGCGAGCGTAGCGACGCCATCTCGTGCCCGCCATGGCCCTGCCGACAAGCGATTGCTTCACTTCGTTCGCAATGACGGGGGGAGCGGCGGTCTCGCGATGGGCCGGCGGTTAACGCTAACGCGTCATGGCGAGCGCAGCGCGGCCATCTCGTGCCCGCCACGGCTCCGGCTCCCTTTATCCCCCAAACCACGCGCTCCCTGGGATCGCCAAGCTCCAGCTTGGCCCTCGGGAAAACATGCCACGGAC
>JAPXRP010000208.1:0-7310 GCA_033813475.1 Candidatus Hydrogenedentota bacterium | reverse complement strand
TGGAAAACGCCCGAAACAGCCGGAAAGAGCCGGGCGTCTACCGCTTCGATGTGCTTCAGGAGACGGAAGATCCGGAGCGCTTTGTGCTCGTGGAGGGCTACCGGACCCCGGAGGACGCCGCCGCCCACAAGGAAACCGCCCACTACGCGAAATGGCGCGACACGGTGGCGGACATGATGGCGGAGCCCCGCCGCGGGGTGAAACACACCCCCTGCGCGGAGTAGGGCGGACACCGGAAAAGGAAAGAGGCTCTTGAAGAACATCATCAGACAGGGGGGGCTGGTCACCGCCGCCCTCTTGGCCTTTACGGCCATTCTGACGCCGGATGCGGCGGCGCAGCCCCAGGGAAGAGCGTGGGCGGAGCGGTATGCCTGGGCGCCCCTGCCGTGGGGGGCGGCCGCCGCGGATCCCGCGCCGCCGGCGCGGCTGCCGGTGCTGCGGCTGCCGGAGGGGGGCGGCGGGCCGCGGATTGTGCGGGTGTCCGTGCCCTTTGCGCCCGGCGCGCTGCCGCAGGGGCGGGGCCTGACGGTCCACACGGGCGACGGCCAGGTTTCCGCGGATGTCCGCGTGCTGACCACCCATCCGGAGCCGGGCCGTTCGGCGCGCCGCGCGCTGGTCACGTTTCCGTGGAATCCGCCGGCGGTGCCGCGCGGCGTCTTCTCGGCCACGGTCGCCCTGTCGCTGGCGGACGGGCCGGTCCTGCCGGACCCGGCGCTGGCCGACGGGCCGTTTGCGGGCACTCTCGGGGAGTTCGGGCTGGAAGTGGACGCCGCCGGGGTCCGGCTGCTGAAGGGCGGCGGGCCGTGGATTACGGCGGTTCCCCTTGCTCCGGAGCCGACGGAGGCAACACCGCCCGTCACGGAGGTGGTGGAGCGGGGCCGGCATTTCCTGTGGGTGCGGGTGTTCTTTCCCGACGCGGTCTGGCCGCGCATTGTGGAGGCGCGGCTGGACGCGCAGGGCCGCGCCGCGCTGCGCCTGCATGTCCAGCGGGTCGCCCCGGACGACGGCCGCGCGCCGGACCTCGGGTGGCGCGTGACCGGGCCGGGGGCGCCGGACGGCGCCATGACGCATGACTTCTCCTCCGGCGGGGCGTTTCCCGCCGTGCCGGCGCTTCCCCTGGGGTTTCCGGACGCCGCGTTCCTGGGGCGGGGCTCGGTGGAAATCCTGCCCGCCGATGGGGCGGGATTCGAGGCGGTGTATTTGCGCTGCCGCGCGGCGGAGCAGGTGCCCATGCAGGGCATGTCGTGGCGCACTGCCGCGGTCGCCGTCGGCCACGACCCCGCCGCGTGGACCGACCAGCTGGAACCGGGTCCGGAGGGCATCGCCGCCGCGCCGGAGGCATTTGACGCCGTGTACGCCTGCGGCGTGTCGCCCGTGCTGCCGCCGGACTTCGAGGCGGCCCGCCGTTACCACCAGAACGCCCTGGCCGACGCGTCCATTCTCGGGGACGATTTCGGCAGCGTGGGGGCCATGCCCGCCTCCGGGGTGTTCAGCATGAACCGGCTGAACCACTGCCCGGCGATTCTCGAGGAGGCGTACCGTTCGGGGGACGCGCGCCTGCGGCGCACGGCGCTGCGCTGGTGCGCCAACTTCCACGACCTCACCGTCTGGTGGGGCGACCTGCCCGAGGGGCACTTCGGCGGCACGCGGTACAACAACGCCGTGGCCAACGGCGACAAGACCCACGAGGGCGATTCCTCGTTCATGTGGCGGTCGAACGACGCGGTGCATTTCTGCACCAAGGGCTATGACTCGTTCCTCTATGCGTGGGAGGAGACGGGCGACCCGCGCATGGCCGCCGCGCTCCGCCACCAGACGGCCTATGCGGAGAAGATGATCCACACCGACCAGGGGGAGTGCCGGAACATCGGCGACGCGCTGGACTTCCTGCGCCTGCACCGGTTCACGGGCCACGGCCCCTGGCTGGAGGCCGCGCTGCGCCTTTTCCGGGAACTGCGCACAAAACTCGGCGACGACCACCTCTTCAGCCAGGGCGGCCAGCCCATCGAGGCCGACCCGCCGTTCATTGACGACGACGCCATGGGAAGCAAGCACCCCTTCGGAAAACCCTACATCATGGGCTACGCCCTCCAGGGGCTTCCCGCGCTGTCCGAGCGCTTTCCCGAAGAGCCGCGGCTGGGGGAGACCGTGTCCGCCGTGGCGGCGTTTCTGGCGCGGGCCCAGGACCCCACGGGCGGCTGGCGCTACCCGCACCCCCGTTCCAGCTCGCTCTTCCTCTCGCAGAGCGTCGAGCACGCCGCGCAGATGGTCCGCGCCGCCGCCGTGATGGAGCGGCGGGACGCCGACATCACCCCGCTCCTGGACGCCGTGGAGCGCACCCTGCGCGCCCGCGTCCTCGGCCTGCACAAGACGGGGGCCTTTCTCGGCGGCGTGACGGGGTGGGAGAAGACAACAGGCGCGTTGAAGGAGGGCCAGACGCTCCACGACCTCTACGCGAAGCCGGCGGACCGCGACCCGGCGCGCGACCACACCGAGGGCGCCGTCTCCGCCGGGGCCGCGCCGCCGGAGGGAGCGGTCTATTTCTCCGAGGTGCTCGACTTCTACGCCGCGCGGCGCGACCCCGCGCGCCTGCTGGAGGCGGGGCCGGAACTGGCCGCCGTGCTCGCGCGCGCGCCCGAGACCGCGCCCTGGGCCGAGGCCGCGCCGAAGGACTTCCGCCGTGCGCCGGAAACGGCGGTTAAGGGCTTCGGCGTGGAGCACGGCCTGCCGGTCTTCTTCCGCGAGCGCCTCGCGGAGCTGCGGACCTTCCCCATGGCGCTGACGCCGGAGGAGGCCGCCGTGCCGGAGCGGCTGGACGCCTGGCGCAAGCGCGGCCGGGAAAAGGTGCTGGCATGCCTCGGCACGCCGCCGCCCGCGCCCGCGTCCTTCGACCCCGTCACGGTGGCGGAGGAGGACCGGGGCACGCACACCGCCCGCCGCGTGGTCTTCAGCGTCTCCGCGTGGGAGCGCGCGCCCGCGCTGCTGCTCACGCCCAGGGGTGCGGGGCCCTTCCCCGCCGTGCTCGCGCTCCACGACCACGGCGCGCATTTCTCCATCGGCAAGGAGAAGGTGGTGCGTCCCCTCGCGGGCGACACGGCCTTCCTGGCGGACGCGGAGGACTGGGCGCGCCAGTGCTACGGCGGCCGTTTCTTCGGCGATGAGCTGGCGAAACGGGGGTATGTGGTCCTCGCCGTGGACGCCCTGTACTGGGGCGAGCGCGGACGCCGCGAGGGCGTGTCCTACGAGGACCAGCAGCAGCTCGCCGCGAACCTCCAGCAGCTCGGCATGACCTGGCCCGGCGTCATTGCCTGGGACGACCTGCGCTCCGCCGATTTCCTCGCGTCCCTGCCGGAGGTGGACCCCGCGCGGATTGGGGCCATGGGCCTGTCCATGGGCGCCCACCGCACCTGGACCACCTGCGCCCTCACGGACCGCATCCGCGCGGGCGCGGCCATCTGCTGGATGGGCGACACGCAGACCCTGATGCAGCCCGGCAACAACCAGACCCGGGGGCAGTCGGCCTTCTCCATGGCCCCGCCGCTGCTGCGCGCCTGGATGGACTACGCCGATGTCGCCTCCCTCGCCTGCCCCAAGCCCATGCTCTTCTTCAACGGCGAGCAGGACACCCTCTTCCCCGTGGACGGCGTGCGCGCGGCCTATGCGGGATTGGGGCGGGCGTGGAAAGCCGCAGGCGCGGAAGACCGCCTCGTCACCAAACTCTGGGACGTCCCCCACCAGTTTTCCGTCGAGATGCAGGAGGAGGCCTTCGCCTGGCTGGAGAAGCAGCTCGCGGGCGGATATAAGGCCCGCTGAACTTGGGTCCGGACGCTGGAGTTTACGCCCGTCCGTTCTTAGATCCCCCCTTGAGGGGGGGGCCGCGTCTTCGCGGCCGGGGGATGTTCTTAACGCCCGCCATCGTCCCGGAATCCGGAACATCCCCCGGTTCGCTCCCGCGAACCACCCCCCTCAAGGGGGGACCAAAACGGCGTGCGACCATCAGGCCCATAATCCATCACTGGGCAGGTGCGGAACGATGCATCTCTGCCGCGGACGCGTGGCCGCGCCCCCCCCGCGTCAGTACAGCGTGACGTTCATCCCCGTGCCGGGGACGGCCGGGCCTTCGGGGCGTTTTCCGTTTTCGTTCCCGTAGACGTAGACGGCGCCGGGGGTGATGATGAGGACGTCCGGGACGCCGTCGTTGTCGCAGTCGCCGGTGAGCGCGCTGAGTTCGTAGCCCTCTTTCGCGGGGTCGCCCGCGCCGGGCATTGCGAAAGTGGCGACGCGTTTGCCCGTGCCGTCGTACACGCCGCGGCTGTCGGCGGCGAGGATGTCGGCGAGGCCGTCGCCCGTCCAGTCGAGCAGGCGGTGGTGGCGCGAGTAGCGCGTGGTGATGCGGCCGAGGGGGACGCCGTCAGCGTCGAGAACCCACATCGGGCTGGCGCCGTCCGGCGTGTGGTCCACATCCACCAGAATCTGCGGCCCCGGCGCGTCCGCCACGATGTTCCCCGTCTGCACCGATTCAAAATGGAGGCCTGGCCGCTCCCAGACCACCGCGCCCGCGCCGTCCACGACCGCAATGTTGTTCGCGCCGCAGCAGGTGAAGACGATGCGGACCTCCTCCGGCGTCTTCCCCGCGCGGAGCACGCGCGCGCAGTCCAAGTGGCCGATGCCCGGAAGAATGTCCTCTTTCGTCTGGTAGACCCAGCGCACCGAGCCGTCCGGGTTAAGCAGGGCATAGCCCGCCAGAATCTCGTCGCGGCCGTCGCCGTCCACGTCCACCGGAAAGGGCTGGTGCGCCGTGTGGTAGCCCCCGGGCTTCGTCACGTCCCAGAGCAGGGCGCCGTCGCGGCCGTATGCCCATATCCGCAGATACCGGTCCTTGACCAGCACCTCCTCCGGACGCCCCCGCCCGGCGAGGTCGCAGAAGACCAGGCAGTCCGTCGCGCCCTCTGCGATGGGGATGCGGCGCTTCTCCGCGCCCGTCGCGCCGTCCAGCTCCACGATGTCCCGCTGGTCGCAGACAACGACCTCGTTCTTCCCGTCGCCGTCCCAGTCATGGATCTGGCAGGCCACGTCATGGTGCCATGTCTTGCGGCCCGCGTCCGGGTTCCCCCAGCGCCAGAGGACCGACCCGTCCAGCCGGTGCGCCGCCACGGCGCTCGTGTAATGCGTGTCCTCCACGTTCACATTCTCCGCCGCCACGATCTCCACCGCCCCGTCGCCGTCCACATCCCCCGCCACCGCCCACTGCCCCGCATAGTCCGGGTCCAGCGGCACCACCTTCCACGGCGCGACCTCCGGCACCCCCGCCGGCGGCGCCCCCGTGTCCCGCACGTCAAACCGCGGGAAGACGGGTTCGGCGGCGGGCGCCGCGGCAAACCCGGGGGCGGCGCAGCACAGCAGTGCAAGCGCGAGCGGAAGGGCGATTCTCATCATGATCCGTCTCCATGGTTGGCGCGGGCGATGCGCCGCCTTTCCGGAAAACGTCATGGTACAATATTCTGGCACGAGGAAGGACAGACAGAAGATGACCTATTCAGGACGCATACAGAATGGCGCCGTGGTGCTGGACGAACCACTCCAGGTTCCGGACGGCACAGAAGTCCGCGTGGAGGTGGTCACCGGCGACGCGGTGCCGCCGACGGAGGAGGGGCCATCGTTTTCCGAGCGCTACGCGGAGATCGCGGGCGCGGCCAAGACGCTCCCGGAAACCGCCGCGGAAGACCACGACCATTTGCTCTACGGCCGCCTAAAACGATGAGTACCGTCTGTTCCGGCCGCCACATTTGAATATGCGCAAAGACTGTGGTAACGTCTTCCAGCATGTGGTGAGGCTCCTCGCGTACAGAAAGGGAGACAGAAATGACTCTGGAAAGAATCAAGGTCGTCGCCGAACAGATTCTCAGCCGCATCCCCGCAGTCCGCGGGAAGGGAGAGCAGGCAACCAAGCAGTCTTTGGTCCTTCCGATGTTGGACGCGCTTGGCTACGATATCTGGAATCCGGCCGAGGTGTGCCCAGAGTATGATGCCGATTTCGCCATCAAGAAGGCGGGCCAGAAGGAAAAGGTTGACATTGCCATTTTCCAGAACGGCGTGCCGCGCATCTACATCGAGACCAAGTCGGTGGATGACACCTTGGACGGACACGAGGGCCAGCTGTGCCGGTACTTCAACGCTACCCGGTCTGTTACCTTGGGCATCCTCTCGAACGGCGTTGAGTGGCGTTTCTTTACCGACACCGGGGATCCCAACATCATGGATCTCCAGCCGTTTCACACCTCCAGGCTTGACGCTGTGGATCAGGGGCTGGATGTCATTGTTCGCTTCGCCAAGCAGTTCTTTTCCGCAGAGGCTATCCGCGACTATGCCACAGAACTGCGCTATACCGCGCAAATCGCCGGTTTTCTGCGACAAGAGCTTGACCTTAAAGACAGGGAGCCGGGTGAGTACTTCCTTCGCTGGATATTGAAGGCAGATAGAATGTACAGCGGGGTTGTCAATGCAAACGTTCTTGACAGATTTCGGCCCATTGCCAAGGACGCTCTGACTCAGGTCATACGTGAAATCGTTCGTCGGTCCATAAACGCCATGGAGAAGGAGGCGGCGCAGACAGGAAGCTCTCCGCCAACACAGCAGGCCATGTCTCCGGCTGATCCGGAAGATTCTCTGGACGCGGCCTCCGACGATGAATCCAGGGAATCCAGCCGTCGCGGAATCGAAACCACAGAGCGGGAGTTGACCGCATTCGGTATTGTCAAGAGCCAATTCGAGCGGTCAAGTTTCGCGGCGGCAACCATCTACGACAGCTCCGTGAGGAAGGGCGTTCCCCTGAATCTTTCGTATAAAGACACCACAGCCTACTTCGGTATCTTTTTCAATAAGCCCTCGTGGTGGATCATGCGCATGAACATTGAAGGAAGGAAGAGGTGGGCTGGGTTCAACATAGACGAGCGCGTCGGAGAAAGCTTGATCCCGGAAGGGATGACTCGCATGGAGCCCTGTGCCTTTGCAAGTTTCCGGGTTCAAATCAACACCTGTGAGGACATTGATCGGCTCCACCGCCTGATCTTTGCCGCCTTCGAAAAGACCATCGCGGACAGAGACAAGTCCAACGATTCAGACGATTCGGACGACATGCCTGAGAATCCTGTCGCGTAGGTCCGTTCCCAGCACACTTTCCCGTTCACGGAACAAACGGCGACGCTGAGCAAGTAGCTCGTTCCGCGCTCGGGGCCGGTTTCGGGAATCTCACATTTGAGATTTGATATGGGCGCGGCTCCCGGTGTCTTCGGAAGCAGGGGGAGTATGGG